>JACPKS010000042.1 GCA_016186905.1 Deltaproteobacteria bacterium | reverse complement strand
GTTCGGGAGCCATCTTCCCCGTCCGATTTTCGAACTGCCACGGCGGGTCAGCCAGTACGGTTTGAAATCTACGATTGCCGACGGCCGCCAGAAGATGCTCCGCAGGTGATTGGCTGCTCATTTCCAAGTCTCCTTCAATATATTCGGATCGCTAAATTGCGCATCCTCATGAACCCCCCAGTAATCCGTGACTTTGGATTTTAACGCGCGGAAGAGAGCGAACGCGGCTTGCGGCGCCGATCAAGAGATTTTTTTCGGCTTGGGATAACGCATTCAAGTCGCCATCGCCGAAATACACCAGGGCTTTCAGGCCTTCGCTTGGTTGAAAGTTTTTACCGTACATCGCGCGCGCGGACGCGAGTCCCTTGGACAGACTGATTTTCGCTTTCAGCAGCGCCACGATATCGCGGTAGTCCTTGGCTTCGGATCTTTGAAGGATCACTTTGAGTTTGGTCGCCATCAAGTCATCCATTGAAGCGACTTGCAGCACGCCGTCCTGCGTGTTTTCGGGCAGGCCCACTCGACCGAAAGTGATTTCTCCAAAATAAGAGATTTTTATGTGCCCCACCAGCACGGTTAACGTATTCGGCTGCTCCTGAAGTACCGTGGAGCGCTCAATGAAGGGGAAAGCGGATTTCAACCGTTCTTTATTCAAGGGCCGATCCGTGAAGAAATCAAAATCAACGGATGAGCGGTGGCCAAGACGCAACGCAATTGCGGTTCCGCCGTAGAGCACCAAGCCAAGATCAATCGAGGGTTTCAGCTGGGGCCAAAGCTTTTGTTGGGCTTTCGGCAAGATCTCCATCCGTGAAACGAAACTGGAAGTCATGCGAATTTCCTGACAGGTATTTTTGGAACTTTGCCCGCGCGCGCCAAGCCCAGACGATAGTGCCAGTAGGCCCAGGAGCGTTCGTTGAACTGTCCGGGCTGCGCCGACGCGAGCACCTCCCGCAAGCGATCGTCGCCCGCCTTTTCGGACAGCATCCGCACATCATCGTAGTCGCCTATGTTCATGACCTGCGCGATCACGCGGTCGGGGTCCGAAACGGCTTCTTCGGCGTCTTTCCACCAAATGTATTTCGCGGCAAGGTCTCTAAGTTCGTCGCGGGTAAGCATCCAGCTTGATTTTATCATGATTTTGGCCGCAAAATCGGCAAAAAGCGCCTGGTTAAGCCCGGCGCGAACACTGACAGCGCGGTCGGCGATACCGGCTTTTCGGTTTCCACCGGTTTTGAGGTTAGGAACCGTTAATCCGCGTTATCCCGTTCCCAGCTTCTTTTCCAGCCGTTCAACGCGTTCGATGAGAGACGGCCTGTGGATGGCTTCACGGAGCGCCTGGTTGACCAGCGTCTGGTATTTCGTGCCCTCGGCCCGTGCCCGCCCGCGGAAAGCGTCCAGAACAACTTCATCGAGCCAGATCGTAATTCGTTCTTTGGCCGTTTTCGGATCAAAGTCCGCATCGCCCAAAAGGTCTTTATTTCCGTAACTAATCTTCTTCTTGGCCATGAATTTGCCTCCATCCTTCCCTGAGCTTTTCGTGACGTTTACGCAGCTCCTCTTGGATTTTACGAACGTCACGGGCTGAAAAGCCACGGCACTCGATGCATTCTAGGGTATCTAGCTGGAACTTCGCGTGCGCTTCCGGGCTTTTCATGCTGGGCCAGAACGCCTCGACATGCGGCGGATTATGATCGCTTGACCAGACCCGGATGATGACGCCGCCGAAGCGAAACATTTCTCCCATAGTCATACTATATATGACTTTATATGCATATGTCAAGCGGGGCCGACAATGGCCATTTTGGGGCTATAAATAGAAAAAGGCGCCTGGGTGCCAAAAGAATTTACTATCATCTGTTTGGCCGGAAATGTAATGCGCATCAATCCAAGGAGCCTGTTTACACGCGGTCTTGCTTCACCGCGCTCCCCTCTTCTTTGTAGGCGGATTACGGGGCTTCATTGCACGCTCTGCGCGTAATGCACGCGCAACCCGATCCTGACACCACCTGAGCAATTGCTCAGCATCCGCAACGTCCTGTTGTGAGGTAGTGAACGACGATACAGGCGGAACAATCACGGTTAGTAGGGGTTGCCCGGTCTGGCGAGGGATGGGGTATCGTGATTCTCTAACGCGTCCTTCAAGGGTGGAGAGCCGTACTGCAACTTGGGGATCGGTCGGCTCATGCAAAGTTGTCGGAAGCAGGTTCGAGATTTCCCCGGTGTCGTGCCCAAGATGCCTGTAGTGTTTATCTTGGTAACGGAGTCCGAGGGCGGCGAGAATCGCTTTGTGCGCTTTTTCTACTGCTTGCCCGGCAAGCCAAACTGCTTGCGAATGGTGGTTCGCATCGCTGAGAATTTTCGCAGCAGCGAGGTCATTCTCAGCCTGCTGCATCCAAGCAGCATGGCTCATCCGAAGTTATCCTGTGGCATATTCCTAATAAAACGAACGCCGAGTCCAGTAATTCCAAAAGTTCGCTCCTGCTGAAACAGGCCGCGATTCTCAACGAATGTGTCCGTTTTCAGTGCTTCGAGTGCCGCCAGCACTAATCTTTCATCCGAATTAACAGCACGTACAATATCCGAAAGTTTCATCGGAACGTTCTCTGGGTTTTGGGGGCTCATTCGGTAATCGAAAAGTACCCGTAAAATGCCATCTTCAAGAACTGTTTGGGACTCGTGGCTTGGAACCCATCGCCCGAGTGCCGTTTGGATTAGCTCCATATTAAAATAATAACATCATCGCCGTTCAGTTGCACGAACGAGCTAGATAGTCGCCCCTGAAGAAATAGAAAATCAGCTGATTTAAAGGCTTTTGTAGCGAGAAGTGGCGCGTTGAAATAACCAGGAAAGCAGGAGCGAACCCTCAAAACCTGGTGATTGATGCGCCCATCCAAACCTGAAAATGAAGAGACCCAAGGCCGGCTTTTTTCCACAAGGCTCGATTCGTTTTTGAACAAAAAACATGAGCTGTATCGGCTGGCCGCCGCTGCCCACGCGACTCATGGTGGGGCTCACCCATCTCAAGTTCGTTTACAGTTTTAGCCTCTCCTCCGCTCACTAAAAAACGCGTCACGCGTTTTCCGCCTCGCGCCGCAAGGCCGCTCGCTTCGATTCTCGCCCCTCGCCCGCTCCAGCGGAAAACTGAATATCGAAGCGCAGACGATGAATAAATCTTCGACGAGTCCTTTCGCCTTTTCCGTCAAAACGCTCTTTCAGCAAGGAAGACGACGAAGAGCGACCAAGCTGTACAAAGGGTACTGCGCGGGAGCGATGAGGAGTCTGACGTATCTGAAAGGCGTTTTCACGGAAAAGGCGTGGAGCGGGCGAAGGGGCTCGAACCCTCGACCCCGAGCTTGGGAAGCTCGTGCTCTAGCCAACTGAGCTACGCCCGCGCCGGATCCTTTTATCCTGAGTCCTGCTTTCCTAAAACAATAAAATTCGTGGTCCGGACGGCTGTGCGGCGCGTGTTGGTATCCCTCAAAAAACTGAATATAAGGGGCGCGGAGGTAGCGCTATGAAGTCGGTTTTCGCTGGGTTCATGGCGGGGCTTGCTCTGCTTTTTGTTTTTCACCAGCAAGCGAACGCGTTTGATTGCGGAGGATATGCCGGTCACAAACATCCAAACGGCGGCGGATTCGTCGCGGAAACCGCGCACGCCGATGATTCCGTGTATCTCGCCGAAGGCGTGCGTGTGTGCGGGCGCGCGAAGATTTACGGTGAAGTCTATATTTCCGGATTTTCTGAAATCTACGGCCACGCGATCGTGCTGCATGGATTCTCGGAAGCGCTCAAATCAAAGGGTTCGCAAGAGTATTTGGTGGGCCGACGATTTGTGACGCAGTCGTGATTACCCACGATGTGGATAACCAAGATATCTGCGCAAGCCGCTGATATTACAAAGCAAAACAGAAATAATGCGCTTGTGGCTTTTATTTTGACTTTCCTTTAAATTACAGGTATTTACGTCTCGTTCCGGGCTGCCTCGCGGTCTCGATTGTAGTTTATTGATATTACACACATTTTTTTCGGAGTGTTCCACGTGGAACAAAAGTTTGACGTCATTGTAATTGGAGCGGGACATGCCGGAATTGAGGCATCGCTCGCTGCGGCGCGCCTTGGACGCCGCACCTTATTGACGACCCTCAATAACGATCGCGTCGGATACATGTCCTGCAACCCCGCCATAGGCGGGCTCGCCAAAGGTCAACTCGTCAAAGAGATCGATGCGCTCGGCGGCGAGATGGGAATCAATACCGATAAGAGCGGGATTCAATTCAAGAGATTGAATGCTTCAAAGGGCCCGGCCGTTCGGTCGAGCAGAGCTCAGTGTGACAAGTATATTTACGCCGCCAACATCAAGGAAGTCGTCGAGACGGCTCCGAACCTGACGCTCATCCAGCGCGAGGTGGAGCGTGTGCTTGTGAAGAATGGCGCGGTGTATGGCGTGGCAACTTCTTGGGGCGAAGAGATTTACGCCGACGCGGTCATCCTCACGACCGGGACGTTTCTCGGCGGGCTCATGCACGTGGGAATGCAGAGCCAGCGTGGCGGACGGGCAGGAGATTCGGCTTCGTACGGGCTTTCGGCGTGGCTTAAGGACGCCGGCTTTCGCATGCAGCGGCTTAAAACCGGCACGCCCGCCCGCCTTGAGCGGCGTTCGATTGATTTTTCAAGGCTCGAGGAGCAGCCCGGAGACCGGCCGCC
The DNA here is from genome assembly GCA_016186905.1 of Deltaproteobacteria bacterium. Classification (GTDB taxonomy): domain Bacteria; phylum Bdellovibrionota; class UBA1018; order UBA1018; family UBA923; genus JACPKS01. The sequence continues at coordinate 41,300 of JACPKS010000042.1, read as the reverse complement.
GCTGCCGTTCTCGTTTTATTTTCGGCCCGAGAGATTTCCGGTTCTGCCGCAGGTCTGCTGCTGGATTACCTACACCAACGCGAGAACTCATGAAATTATCGCCGAAAACTTCGATCGTTCCCCGATGTTCACGGGCCTGATCAAAGGCACGGGGCCGCGCTACTGCCCTTCGATCGAAGACAAGGTGAAGCGCTTTGCCGACAAGGAGCGCCACCAGATTTTTCTTGAACCCGAAGGCCTGCAGACCAAAGAGATCTATGCGAACGGCTTGAGCACAAGCCTTCCGCTGGATGTACAGAGGGCTTTCCTGAAAACCATTCCCGGCCTTGAGAACGTTGAGATCTCGCGGCCGGGATATGCCGTCGAATACGACTGCCTGGATCCGACGCAGCTTAAGCGCACAATGGAGACTAAAGATATTCGTGGCTTATTCTGCGCGGGACAGATTAACGGCACCTCCGGTTACGAAGAAGCGGGCGCCCAAGGCCTCATCGCGGGAATCAATGCAGCGGCCCCTTCTAAGAGCAAAGACCCGTTTGTGATCGAAAGGACCGAGGGCTATATCGGCGTCCTCATTGATGACCTCGTCACGAAAGGCGCCGAAGAGCCCTATCGCATGTTCACAAGCCGCGCGGAATACCGCCTGCTTTTGCGCGAAGACAACGCGGACCTTCGCTTGAGTGGGCGAGCGTACTGTTTAGGGCTTCTCTCGGAGGAGTCCTACAGGGTTTTTAGCGACAAACGGGAGACAATCGCCCGTGAATCGCAAGCGATGGACGAGTTCTTTTTCAATCCGACGAACGAGAACAACGAAAAGCTTAAAGCTGTCGGAACGGCAGAGATCAAAGACCGAATCAGCGCAAGGCAGCTTCTTAAAAGGCCCGAAGTAACCACCGAGGCACTGCGGAAGCTTGGCTACTGCCCCACGGCAGAGCAGACTGAAGCGCTCGAGCAAGTCGAGATCCAGACAAAATACGAGGGCTACATCAAGCGAGATCAGGAATTAATGGCAGCGTATCTTAAAAACGAGGCGCTTACGATCCCGTCCGATTTAAATTTCCGCCAGATCAGCGGCCTGTCGACCGAGGTTGTCGAAAAACTCTCTGAGATACGCCCAGAAACCCTTGGGCAAGCACTGCGAATCTCAGGCGTTACCCCGGCCGCCGCGGTTTTGGTGCTGCTTTATTTGAAATCCAACGAACAAAAACGGCGCGTCCCCGCTTCCGGTGCCGCGCTGGATATCCAGAATCAGTAATTATGAGCCCCGTGGGGAGTTTGCGCATTCAACTGTGTGTTGATGCCCTTAGGCGGGTTGGCATACCGCCCACCGAAAAGCTGGTCCGTTACATGGATCTTCTTTTGGACTGGAACGAGAAGATCAATGTGACGGGGGCAAAGAGCCCCCGGGAGCTGGCTCTAAAGCATATCGCAGATGTCTATGGAGCTTGGCAGGCGTTAAGGGGGCGCGAAAAACCTGTTGTTGATATCGGAAGCGGCGGAGGCCTTCCCGGTCTTGTTCTCGCGATTCTTTCCCCTCGCCGCCCTGTTTATCTCGTCGAGCGGCGGATAAAAAAGGCGAAGATCACAGTAGAAATCGCAGAGGCCATTGGACTTGTCGATCAGGTGAAGGTCATCGGTCAGCCCTTTGAAGAAGTTGAAGGCCTGCCGCCCGATGCTGAATTTTGGTTCCGCGGCTTTTTGCCGGGTGAAAAACTCGCGAAATATCTCTCGGATCGCTTTCGCGAGGACCAGCTCGGCAGCATTGTTTTAATGAAGGGACCCGCGTGGCCCCAGGAGCTTGACGCGATTGCGGATATGAAGGGCATTGGCCGCGGATGGAAAGAGCGGTTCCTTTCTTCTTCAACAATTCCATATGAGTTGCCAGAGGGCGCTGGCACTCGGGTGCTGGTGCTTGTTTGAGCTCGCGCCTCCTGTGCTCGCTCCCTCCGGGCTTGCGCCAATATTTTAGCCTCCTGCTAAAATATTTGATTTGTTCCACGTGGAACAATGATTGAGTTGGTAAGAAATTTGCGCTTGCGAAATTATGCCTGGCGAGTAGCCTAAGTACTCAAGGGCAAGTGAAAAGTTCAAATGGATACCCCGCACTGATTAACCACAACCACGATATAACCCCGGGGAGAGCAGAAGGTTCTCCCCGGGGATTGCGCCCTCAGAGCGCCAAGTGAAGGAAAAGCAGAGCGCATGGGAAAAGTCATTGCGGTCGCGAATCAAAAGGGTGGAGTTGGAAAAACAACGACCACAGTGAATCTTGCGTCGGCGCTTGCGGTTGCCGATCGAAAAACGTTGATTCTGGATCTTGATCCACAGGGAAATGCATCCTCGGCTCTTGGGGTTGCGCCAGACTCTTTTGCTGAAAAAAATCTCTACCACGCGTTGGTTGGATTGGTGCCGCTGCAAAACGCGATATTTCCGACCGAAATAGACGGCCTTTCGATCGCGCCGAGCAACAATGATTTGAGCGGAGCGGAAATCGAACTCGTTTCGGCGTTTGCCCGGGAAAACAAGCTCAAAGCCATTCTCCATGATGTGCGTGCGCAGTACGATTATATCTTCATCGATTGTCCGCCGTCTTTGGGCTTGCTCACGGTGAATGCGCTTACGGCGGCCGACAGCTTTCTTGTGCCGCTCCAATGCGAATATTTTGCGCTTGTTGGCCTTTCGCAGCTCTTGAACACGGTGGGGCTCATCCGTCAGAGCCTCAACCCGAGCCTAAAAGAAGAGGGCATCGTGCTTACGATGTTCGACGGCCGCAACAACCACTCGCAGGAAGTCGTGCGCGAGGTGCGGTCGCATTTCGGAGAACTTGTTTTCGAGACCGTGATTCCGCGAAACGTGCGCTTGAGCGAGTGCTCAAGCTTCGGAAAACCGATCATGCTTTACGATATCGAGTCCAAGGGAAGTCTCGCGTACCTCAGCCTCGCCAAAGAGATGATTTCAAATAGCCTTGAGCAGGCGAGCCGAGAGCGGTCTCGGTCTGCGCCGATGCAGGCGCAGTCTTATTTAGAGGAGAGCGGTAATGGATAAACAGCGAACAATTCCGACAAGACCGACGCTCGGGAAGGGCCTTGCATCCTTGCTTCCCGGAAACCATTCGGCGACAGCCCCAGCGAGTGCCGCCGCTGTCGTCGGGCACGAGTCGAACAAGGATCGTCACCCAGGCATCAGCATGTGCGGGATCGACGAGATCGCGCCGAACGAATTTCAGCCGAGAAGGATTTTTAACGATGCAACACTTGAAGAGCTTGCGGCGTCAATTAAGGCCAATGGCCTGATCCAGCCGCTCGTGGTCCGGAAGACCCCGAAGGGCCATCAGCTTATCGCCGGCGAACGCCGCTGGAGGGCCGCGAAACTCGCTGGCCTTAAGCACGTTCCGATCGTGATTCGAAGGTCGACCGACAAGGAAGCGCTGGAGCTCGCGCTGATCGAGAACATCCAGCGCGAAGAGCTCAACTGCGTGGACGCGGCGCAGGCGTATCACCGGCTGATCAACGAGTTCGCCCTGACTCAGGACGCGCTTTCCGCGCGCCTTGGGAAGGATCGCGTGACGATCGCGAACCACATGCGGCTGCTTAAGCTTCCGGCCTCGGTGCAGGCGCTGCTGAAATCCGAAAAGATTACGTTCGGTCATGGCCGCGCGCTTGCCGCGCTCGAAGACTCCGCCCGCATGGAGAAGCTTGCGCAGCGGGCTGTCGACGAAAAGTGGTCGGTAAGAGACCTTGAGGGCCGCATTCAACAACTGAAGGGGTCGAAATCCACGGTGGTGGCCGGTGGACTGGCCGTGAGCGCGATGCAGCTACGCATCCAGAGCCTTGAGCGCGATCTTGCGAAGAAGCTCGCAACGAAAGTGCGCCTTAATGGGGATGGAAAACGCGGCAAGATCGTCATCGAGTACTTCAATCCGGAAGATCTGGATCGACTCCTGGGACACATCCTGAAATAATTGAATCGTCATGGCGAAAAAAACGGATCTGACTGTACCCGCGCAAAGCGACAAATTGTGCGGCGTGCTCGAGAAGGGCTGTGAATTCGAAGGGAAGCTCGTTTTCGAGGGCACGCTTCGCATCGGCGGCGTTTTCCGGGGGGAGATCTATACCAACGACGTGCTGATTATTGGCGAGGGGGCGAAGGTCGACGCGCAGATCGAGGCCGGAACCGTAATCATCAACGGCGAAGTCGCTGGCGACGTCTCGGCGCGCAACAGGGTTGAAATTCACCGGCCTGCGATTTTTCGCGGCAACATCACGACTCCAAGCCTCATGGTCGACGAAGGAGTTATTTTTGAGGGAAGCTCGAAGATGGGAACGGTTAAGCCATCCGAAGTTCGCCCGCTTCGCGCCTCCGAGGGATCATCCGAATAAGCGCTTGACGCTATTTTCGGAGGCGTGCTAGACCCTTGTTTCAACACGAAAAAGCCGTGATAATCGGGATCCCGCAACAGATCTTAGGATGGAACAGTTTCAGGCCGTAGCCGCACAACTAGGACTTGACCATACGATCGTCCCGATCTTCGGCATGCTCGTCGTGCTCTATCTCGTCTTGAGCGCCGTTTACCTCAGGCCCTACCAACGTCTCCTCGAAAACCGAAAGAAGAAGACCGAAGGCGCCCGCAATGAGGCGAAAGAGCTTGAGCGAAAAGCCGAAGAAAAAATGGCGCAGTACAAGGCGTCCATTAAGTCCGCGCACGATGGCGCTCGCAAGGTTCTCTCTGACGCCAGCGACGAGGCCAAGCGCGAGGAATCAAGGGTTCTTGCCGAGGCCTCCGTCAGAGCGAAAAACATTTTGCATGACGCGACACTTGAGCTTGAAAAGCAGAAAAAAACCGTACTGTCGGAAATACGGGGAGAAATTCCCGCGCTGGCGTCGCAAGTCGCGGCAAAAGTTCTTGGACGGCAACTCTAGGGTGAAACGCAAAGACTTATGTATGATCTGATTATCCAAACCATCAACTTCGCGATGCTCGTCGGGCTGCTTTTCTATTTCATGAAGAGGCCCGCTGTCGAGGCCGTCGCCAGCCGTCAAGCGATGATTCGCAGGGAGGTCGAGGATGCGCGGATTCAGAAACTTGAGGCGGAAAAAAAATTCAACGAGTTCGAAGTAAGACTGCGCTCTCTGGAAACGGAGGCGAAAGAGATCGTCGAGAAAGCGCGCGCCGATGCCAAACAGATCCAGTCGCGGGTCATCGAAACCGCCAAGGCCTCCGCCGCCCAGATCGTTCGGGATGCCGAACAGTCGTCGAAGATCGCGCTTGAAGACTCTAGGAACGAGATCCATCGCGAGGTGGTCGACCGCGCGATCGAAGTGGCCGAGAAGATGATCCGCGAACGGCTTTCGGCCGAGGACCAGCGGCGAATTCTCACTGAGTACGTCGGGAAGGTGGAGTAGGCAATGGCGAGATACTCCGCGTCAGGCTCGATCGCGAAAGTTTACGCCAAGGCGCTTTTTCTCGTCGCGTCGGAAAGAAAAGAGCTCGAAAGCATTCAAGCGGAACTTTCCGAGTTCGCGCAGGTCGTTTTTGAAAGCGCAAATCTCGCGCCGGTTCTTTCTTCCCACGCGCTTTTGCTCAGCGAGCGGCAGCGGCTCGCCGAACAGGTGGTGGAAAAACTTGGAGTCCATCCTGTTTTGAAAAAACTTTTCGCGCAGCTCGTCGCCAAGGGCCGGGTTTCGGCTCTTCCAGCTATCGCGGAAGCGTTCGGCGCCCTCGTCGACGAAAGCAAAAATCTTGTTCGTGGCACGGTGACCACCACGGATCCGCTTACGGAGGCCGAACGCAACGATCTCTCGCGGGCGTTCGCCAAAAAATTCAACAAGCAAGTCGTTCTTCGGCAGGCCCTGGATAAATCGATTCTTGGCGGTCTGGTCGTGAACATCCAGGGGCTGACGTTCGACGGCAGCTTGAAAACCTCGATCCGTAGACTGAAGGAAACTCTTGAAAGGCAGAGCGTATGAATAAAATCCGCGCGGAAGAAATCACGCAACTCATCAAGCGGCAGCTGACCGGCTACGAAAAGAAAATCGAAGTCGCCGAAACGGGTACCGTCATCACCGTCGGTGACGGCGTGGCGAAGGTTTACGGACTTGAAAATGCGATGGCCGGCGAGCTCGTCGATTTCGGCAACAACGTCTCTGGCATGATCCTGAACCTCGAGAGCGAAACCGTGGGAATCGCCATTCTCGGTGACGACACCCTTATTAAAGAGGGCAGTGCGGTCAAGCGCACGAACAAGATTGTGCAGGTTCCGGTCGGAGAAGAGATTCTTGGGCGCGTGGTCAATGCGATCGGCGTTCCGATCGACGGAAAGGGAGAGATCAAGGCGAAGCATTATCGCCGAGTTGAGATTAAGGCGCCGGGAATCGTCGCAAGGCAGTCCGTTAAAGAGCCGCTTCAAACCGGTATCAAGGCCATCGATTCGATGATTCCGATCGGCCGAGGCCAGCGCGAGCTGATCATCGGCGACCGTCAGACCGGAAAGACCGCGATCGCGATCGACACGATCATCAATCAGAGGGGCAAGGGGGTTTATTGCTTTTACGTCGCGATCGGGCAGAAGCAGTCAACGGTCGCGCAGGTCGTGGACAGGCTCAAGTCGTCCGGCGCGATGGAGTATACGACCGTTGTCGCCGCTAGCGCGAGCGATCAGGCGCCGCTTCAGTACATTTCGCCGTATACCGGCGTCACAATGGCCGAGTATTTCCGCGATACGGGCAAACACGCTCTTATCATTTACGACGATTTGACGAAGCAAGCGCAGGCGTATCGCCAGCTGTCGCTTCTGCTCCGCCGCCCTCCGGGCCGCGAAGCCTATCCTGGCGACGTATTTTATCTGCACTCGCGTCTGCTTGAGCGCGCGGCGAAGCTCAGCGACAAGCTCGGCGGCGGATCGCTTACCGCGCTTCCGATCATTGAGACGCAAGCCGGCGACGTGGCGGCCTATATTCCGACGAACGTGATTTCAATTACTGACGGTCAGATTTACCTTGAGTCGGATTTGTTCTACAGCGGCGTGCGCCCGGCCGTGAACGTCGGTATTTCGGTTTCCCGCGTCGGCGGCAACGCGCAGATCAAGGCGATGCGACAGGTTGCCGGCACGCTTCGGCTCGATCTCGCGCAATACCGCGAGAAGGCAGCGTTCGCGCAGTTCGGCAGCGATCTTGACCCGGCCACGCAAAAGCAGCTTGCCCGCGGAGCGAGACTCGTGGAAATTCTCAAGCAGGGCCAGTATGCGCCGATGCAGATCGAGCGCCAGATCCTGATTATTTTCGCGGGAACCAACGGCTATCTCGATAAATATCCCACGGATCAGCTCGGAAAGTACGAAGAGCAGCTCCATCAGTTCATGGATTCGCGCCATCCAGAAACCGCGAAGACGATTCTCAGCTCGGGCAAAATCGACGATCAGCTGAAGGAAAAAGTCACGAAGGCGCTTCAGGAATTCGAAACAGTTTTCTCCGGATGATTGGACGGAACCGTAAGGGGCGATAGCCATGGCAAGCGCCAAAGACCTGCGCAAGCGCATCACCAGCGTGAAGAACACGCAGCAAATCACCAGGGCCATGAAGATGGTGGCCGCCGCGAAGCTGCGTCGCGCGCAGGAAAACATCATTTCGCTGCGTCCGTACGCGCGCGAAATCAATCGGATGATTCTTGCCCTCTCTAAAAACGCGGCAGACGAGGTCGAGCATCCGCTGATGAAGCCCAGGGATCAGGCGAAGAGCGTTCTTTTGATCGTCGTGACGTCCGATCGGGGTCTTTGCGGAGCCTTTAATGGAAACGTCATCAAGACCGCGCAGCGTTTTTTGCGTACGGAGCCGGGGAAGTACGAAACGGCGGATCTCGCCTTTATCGGAAAAAAGGGCTACGAGTTCTTCCGCTCGAGGAAGCCCGGGAAGTACTATCAGGGTTTTTTCTTCAAATTGGATTTCAAGAAATCGCAAAGTTTGGCCGAGGAACTGATCGACCTCTATCTTTCCGGAAAGTATGACGAGATCAAGGTCGTCTACAACGAGTTCAAGTCAGTGCTTTCGCAGCGAGTGAGTTTGGAGAATTTTCTTCCGGTGCGCGAAGAGGGCGCGGAGGCGTCTGCGGCTTCCGGTCAGGGTTCCCCTATTACGATCTACGAACCGAACGCCAAAGAAATTCTAAGTCAGCTGTTGCCCAAGCACTTCGCGATTCAGGCGCACCGTTACCTGCTCGAAAGCCTCGCGAGCGAGCACGCGGCAAGGATGACGGCGATGGAAAACGCGACGAAGAACGCGGGTGAGATGATTCGAAAGATTACGCTTCAGTACAACAAGACGAGACAAGCGGGCATTACGAAGGAGCTTCTCGAGATCGTGTCTGGAGCGGAATCGCTCAAGGGATAGGGTTTATCGCGCGCGAATTAGCGTGGGCCACGAAGCGAAACGCGCGCAATGAAATAACAGGAGAACGAAATGTCCGCAACGATACAAAACACCATGGCAGGAAAGATCATGCAGGTCATCGGGCCGATCGTCGACGTTCAGTTCGACTCGGGCAATCTTCCGCGGATCTATAGCGCGATTCAAGTGACGAATCCCGCGATCAGCGACAAAAAGGGGAACCTTGTGATCGAGGTCGCGCAGCACATCGGCGAGAATGCCGTCCGTTGCGTCGCGATGGACGGCACCGAGGGGCTCGTTCGCGGAATGGAAGCCATCGACACCGGAAAGCAGATCACAGTCCCTGTCGGACGCGAAACCCTGGGACGCATCATCAACGTAATCGGAGAACCCGTTGACGAGTTGGGACCGGTCGGCGCGAAAAAATTCTATCCCATTCACCGCGAAAAACCGTTGTTCCGCGATCAGTCCGTCAACGTTCAGGCGTTTTCGACGGGCATCAAGGTCGTCGATCTTCTCGCGCCGTACGTTCGCGGCGGAAAGATCGGCCTGTTCGGCGGCGCCGGCGTCGGCAAGACGGTTCTCATCATGGAACTCATCAACAACGTCGCGACTCACCACGGCGGGTTTTCGGTGTTCGCGGGAGTGGGCGAGCGCACCCGCGAGGGGAATGACCTCTGGATGGAAATGAAAGAATCCGGTGTTCTCGCGAAAACCGCGCTCGTATACGGGCAGATGAACGAGCCGCCCGGGGCGCGAGCGCGAGTCGGTCTTTCGGCGCTCTCGGTCGCGGAATATTTCCGAGACGAGGAGAACCAGGACGTTCTGATGTTCATCGACAATATTTTCCGCTTCACGCAGGCGGGTTCGGAAGTGTCGGCCCTGCTTGGCCGTATTCCGAGCGCTGTCGGTTATCAGCCGACGCTTGCGACCGAAATGGGAGAACTTCAGGAGCGCATCACTTCGACGAATAAGGGTTCGATTACATCGATTCAGGCGATCTACGTTCCGGCTGACGATTACACCGATCCGGCGCCGGCGACGACGTTCGCGCACCTTGATGCGACGACGAACCTTTCACGGCAGATCGCGGAGCTCGGCATTTACCCCGCCGTGGATCCGCTTGCTTCGACATCGAGAATTCTCGATCCGCGCGTCGTGGGCGAGGATCACTACACGGTAGCGCGCAAGGTTCAGGCGATCCTTCAGCGCTACAAGGACCTTCAGGACATCATTGCGATTCTCGGCATGGATGAACTTTCTGAAGAAGACAGGCTTGTGGTGTCTCGCGCGCGCAAAATCCAGCGCTTCCTCTCGCAGCCATTTACGGTTGCCGAGCAGTTTACAGGCATTAAGGGTAAATTCGTGAAGGTTGAGGATACAATCCGCGGATTTAAAGAGATCTACGAAGGCAAGTACGACGATCTGCCGGAGCAGGCGTTCTACCTTGTCGGAACGATCGAAGAAGCGGTCGAAAAAGCAAGGACGTTGACCTAACCAATGATGAAACTCAGCATTGCAACGCCTGACCGTCGCGTGGCGGCAGGAGTACATATCCAAAGCGTAACGGTGCCCGGCGAAAAGGGCGAGATGACGATACTCCCAGGTCACGCTGCGCTGATCAGCACGTTAGGCATTGGCGTCTTTTCGTTTGTGCAAGAGAGCGGCAAGCGAGAAGTCGCAGCGCTTTCAAGGGGCTTTGTTCAGGTCAACAACGACGAGATCATTGTCCTGGCCGACAGGCTAGAGCTCGCTCATGAGATCGATGTCGAGCGCGCCAAACGCGCTCAAGCGAAAGCAGAGGAGGCTCTTAGGGCGAGAGAGCGCTTCCAGGAAGACATGGAAGCGTGGACAAAGAAGATGCAGGAAAAACTTCAACGCGCGCTGATCCGGCAAGAAGCCGCGCAGTTTCTTCTTCCGCCGCACTAGCGCGAGGCGCCGATAAAGATCTTTTCAGTTTTTAAAAAACAGGTAGACTAGTCATGAGTGATCTTCATGGACGAAGAGGTTCGCCCTTCCGGGCTTAAGAGAACTGCGAAGTTTCTCTTTTCCGCGCTAACGTCGGTCTGCCTGGCAAGTTCTGCTCTGGTGGCCGCTACCGCGCTTCAATACGGGCACGACCTCAATCGCAACGTCCCTGTCAAAATCGGATCCGAACTAAAAATTTCGGCAAGCGAGTTCGCGCTGAACTCGCCAGGCGGGCACAGTCTCAGGCCAGTTCGCGTCGCGGCGGTTAAGGTAAGTGCTCCGGTAATCATCGCTCAAGCTGAGGTCGAGCAAGTGTTTGAGTTCGCTTCTGAGGTGGCTTCGCCGGCCATTGGCGTTGCCGCAGATGAGCGCTCGATTCACGCGCTTCTGTCTCGGCGCTTCGAAGAGATCACGCTGCTCTCGGAGCCTGCTCCGCCGATTGAAGGAGAAATGGACCGCGGCGGGATTCTTGAGGTCTTATCCTCAGCCGCGAAATCTGCCGACCCGATTGGCCCCGTGGCGGTCGCAGCGGCTAATCAGGCCGTGGATATTCAAAAACTTGAATCCAACCCAAGTGAGTATTCAAATCATCTTCGAGCCGATGTTAGCTCACACTATAAAGACCCTGTAGTAAGAGTAGAGATCCCTCGAATTATCTCCGCCAAAACCGTGCAAAACGAGAATATCCAGCCCGCGAAAAAGACACCCGCACAACACGTTTCAGCACGAGATGCGAGCGTCGTTAGAGAACTCGTTTTGCGTGAGGAAAGCGCGAAGAATAGCCAGATTTTGGATAACCAAACAAAGCACCAAACAAAGCTCAGTGGCGTATCTAAAGATGTGGTTTCAGATCACGCCGAAAAACTCGTTACGCTTCAGGCGGCCTATCTTGCGATGAATGCTCAGACTACTCAAAAGGATAGTCAGCGCACGCCGACATTCAAAGACTACGTCATGGACCAAGGCGGAGGGTATCCACAAGGAAGTCCCGCGCCGCCACCGCCCGTGCCACCGAAAAATAATGAGAAGACCCCTGATAATATCCTCAAAACTACCCATTACGACATTTCAGATCCAGGTGTTCAAGGCGGATTTCGCGGGAAGATTCTTGAGGGCTTTGCTGGTGGCAAGCGCGTCGTTGTAGGCGCTGAAGCGCAAGTATTGGGGACCAGCGTTGTCGTCGAGTCAGATGCGAATGGGGAATTTGAATTCAAAAACGTGAGTGTAAAAGGAGTGCTTCCGATTCTTATCAGTAAGAAAGGATATCTCATGCGAAGGGGCGAGCTAAAAGAAGGCGTTGCCGCTTCTTTTGAGTTGGTCTCTGAAAACGCCGTCGCGATCAGTGCCGTTGTGGCCGGCGAAACACGCGCTGAAGGGACGGGCTTTGTCTTTGGAGAACTCACCACAGCAGACGCGTCTTCATTGGCCGGCAAGCGCATTGAAGTCGGCGGGCCCGCGGACGTGATGAGGGTTTATCTGAACGAGCGTGGCATTCCCGATAAGGCGCTGACCGCGACCTCGTCACGCGGCCAGTTCGTGCTGCTTAACGTGCGACCGGGCACGTATTTGATTTCAATTCTCGACGAGAGGGGGCAGGAACGCGCGCCTCACGTCATTTATGTCGGGGCAGAAGAAGGCATCCTTCGCGGATTCGACCTGGGAACGAAGATGACGATTCGCGGGCGCGTGCTGAATGCGGCGGCGAATGCCCCGGTCGAACAGGCTCAAGTGCAATTTCTCGGGAATTCGATGGTTTCGACAGCGGATCGCACGGGAAGATATTCCCTTGGCCCGGTCTATGTCGATTGCGGCGAGAACAATTATCTGCAGGTCGACCGTTCGGGCTACTACCGCAATCGCCTCGATTTTAACTGCGTGAATTCAAACCCGGAGCTCTATGTGTTTCCAGCCGGCTACATCGACCAGCTCGGAGTAGAGGCCAAGGCCGTGCTCAAGGCCGATAAGGGCGTCGTCGTCGGTAACGTGAGCTTCAGGCAATCGGTGAAAATGCAGCTTTGGGGTCCGGAAGAAAAAAGCGTCCTAAACGGCCTGCGCGGAAAAGATTTCTACTTCGATCATGACGGCGTTCTGAATTCCACGCGCAATCGCACGACGTCGAACGGAAATTTCACGATTCTGGATGCGCCCGACGGACTTTCCTATATCCAGGCATTCAGCAAGGATGAAAAAACGCTTTCATATTGGCCGATTCTTCTCTCGCCCAGCACCGTTAACGTCTATAGACAATAATCTCTAGAATTGTCTTCTGATACAGGGAAGGCCTTGAGTGACGGCGCATCTCATCGCGGCGCCGACGTCAAGAACTCCAGCCGAACGAATCTTTCCTTCAAGAGCGATCGAATGCCGGACCGTCGACATCAGAATGGCAACCACCTGAGGAGCGTTCAAACGCGGGTTCGCCGAGCGGATGAGTCCGGCGGCAGCGGCGACGATCGGAGCGGCAAGGGAAGTCCCGCTGCCGGTATCCCAGGCTTTAAACCACGGGCCGATGATATCGGTGCCTGGCGCTGCGATCTGCACGTGGCGCAAGCCCCAGTTCGAGTTCTCCCAAAGCCGCCCGCGAGGGTCGGTCGCGGCAACCGTCAGCATATTCGGAAAAATATAATTCGCGGGGTATATTTCGTCCTTGTCGTTGTTGATCCCGTCGTTTCCGGCGGCAGCGACGACGACGATGTCGCGGGCGGAGGCTTCGACAAGAGCGTCGTGAAGGTCTTTGTCGTAGCCTTCGCCGGCGAAAGACAAGTTGAGAACCGACGCTCCGTTGTGGACCGCGTAGCGAATGCCCAAGATCGCGTCCTCGGTATCGCCCAATCCGTCGTGATTTAGAAAACGAAGCGTCATGATCGAGCAATTTGGGCAAACTCCGGCCCCGCCGATGCCATTGCCTTCGGCTGCAGCCGCGATTCCGGATATAAACGTGCCGTGACCCGCTCGATCGAGCGGGTCGGGAACGCCCACGCCCCATTTTCCGTTCACGAAATTCCACCCGATGATGTCGTCGATGAATCCGTTGCGGTCGTTGTCGACGTGATCGCCTGGGATCTCGCGGAAGTTGCGCCAGAGGTTCGGGGCAATATCGGGATTATGGTAGTCGATGCCGCTGTCAACGAATGCGAGCACGACGCGGCGGTCACCGCGCGTGACATTCCATGCGTCGAAGACTCTGGAAGCCTGAAGATGCCAGGATTGCGGAAGATAAGGATCGCCCGCAACCGGTTGGCCGGCCGCGAGATATCCGCGCGTCGAAAGACCGCGTCCCGCACGCTGAATGTCGATCGGGCGAACGGGGCTTGCGGATGCGGATCGCGCGGCGAGAACCGCTAAAAACACGAAGGCGAAATTTCGGAAAAAGCGAAGCGAATATAGCGAGTTGCGCGGCAACTTGGTGTCCCTCCCGAATCAAACTTACACCAGAGAGCTGGATTGAATTCGGGTATATCATGGCGTCCTGACTTTTCAAGATTCTTGGGAGTGAGAAATTTCTTGTACTTTACGGGCGGATCAATCTTTTTTCGCCTTGAGAGAGGGGGTAGTTGGCGGTTTTCCCAAGCCGTTCTCATCAGCCAGCCTTCCACTGCAAGCTGGCGATACTCACTTGGGTCAAGGCCCAGCATCTCAAAATGCTCGTTGGCGGCATTCATGAACTCCCTGGCGTCCTTACTCCAGAATTCGACATCCTGAGGAGTGAAACGCGACTTCATGACCAATTGGCTGCGTGGCGCTTTATTGAGCGCGTAATCGAGCAGTGCACGGACGTACTTTAGTTGAAGCGCTGCCTGGTACGCGTCCGTCATGGCATCAAAAAGCCGAAACTCGACGCGACCGAGCCCCGTCCCGAATTCCGGAAACCACTTCTGCTCGGGGTTTTTGATATCGATGCTTTTTCCGACGTAAGCGTCCGGCGCGACGGGCGTAATCAGGCTCGTGACGTTGAACTGGATGTAACGCGGCTTTCTCCCAACATAAGGATTGAAGTACTGCTTTGTGTAGAGCAGAAGCGCCAGGTCGTTCCAGTCTCCCTTGAATTCGTTGAAGGCCAGCTCCATCTCGGGCGTGCGCTCGACGGGAATGGCGACTCGCTGCCGGACCGGGCTTTGCCAGATGAAACTCACGATTTCGCGATTCGCTTCGAAGAAGCTGATGAGGTCTGCCATTTTTCGCGCGCCGACCATAGGTGGGAGTGCCATGAAGTCGGCGAGGTCGATGTTCACGTGCGATCCCCCCGCGGTACGCTTGGGCACAAGACCCGCCTCACGCGCGGACTGGTAGAGGCGCTGGATTTCGCCGGCCGTGGCCGGCGCGAATTTCGGAGTCGGTACTTCCATGTGCCCGCCCCACGGATCGACCGGCTCGCCTTCGAGGTACTCGCGCTGGATTCCGTCCCACTCGAAGCGCCAGACGCGATTTTGGTTGTCGGTGAAGCGGTATCTGATCGATAGGCCGTGACCGTGCCCCGCCTCGTCGAGGCGCTCGATTTTTCCGCCGCCCATTTTCTCGGAAAAATTCTCGACCGCGCTTTTGATGTAGCGCTCGGTTTCGTCCTTGTTCCGCACCACATGGGGGAATCGGAAGGAATACTCGATGCCGAGATCGATCCTGTTCACGTCAAAATGTACGATCGTCACGTCGGGCAAACCAGTCGGCGCCGGGATGAGATATCGTTCGAAATCCACGTCAAGCCGGGCTATCGCGGAGAAGCGGTAGCCGGCCTTCTGGATCTTCTCCATCGTCTCTTCGCGGAGCTCGCTGAGCTGCACCTGGTCGCGGATTGTTTTCAATCCGTCGAGGTAAGCCTGCGCGATGAGAGCCAGCTTGATCGCGTAGCGTTTCTGCCCCGCATTCAGGATCTCGGTTTTTTCCCCGAGAACGAGCCGATTTTCCCACGGGAGAAGCGGGGCGATGATTTTGTTCCTGAAATGATTGTGCGCGAGAGCGTGATCGCTGTATTTCATCATCGGGAACTTCTTCTCGAACTTCTCAAGGATCTTGATCTGGTCTTTCGTGAGCCATCGCTCGCAAATTTTCGAGATCGGAGCCGATGGGTCGAATTCGTAGCTTCGAAAATCGCGCAGGCCCGAGTAGTTTCCCGAGATCAACCGCGATTCGATCACCGCTTCGACGAGCTCGCGAGCCTCGCCCTTGTTTCCCGAGCGAAGCTCGAAATCGGGCACGAGACCGCCGGAGATTCTCTGGCCTTCGATCGACTCGTCGGATTTCAGCGCCCTTGCGCCGACCATGCGGAATTTATTCTTGAACCGGGATACGTCGCCATCGACGACCGCGTCGAAAAGGCGCAGGAGTGAGTCCCGAGTATAGACTCCGAGGAAGGGATGATCGAGAATCGATGCGACGTCGTCGGGATCCCGTTTGAGCTGCCGGTAGAATAGATACCACGTCACCGAATCGAGAAGCTCGATGTAATACGGCGCGATCGCCTTGCGAATCTCAGCCTTCTGTGGCCATCCGTGAACAAGATGCTGGTGGCCGACCCTCCCTTCCATGAACTCTTCGGTCTTTTGGCGGAGCTGAAGGTATTTCGCGAGGTCGTCGATGCCGCTCGCGGTCTTGATTTCGTAAGAGCCGAGATCGCTGCTGACGGTAATTCCCGGGGGCGTGGCATCGCTTACCGCGAGATCATCGAAGGAAAGGACTTCGTCGAAGAAGAGCTCGCTGCGCCCCTTCACCGAGATCAGCGAGAACGGATCGCCGGATTCGAGCAAGAAGGCGAGCTGTCCGTTAACGTCGAGCGCGGCCCACTTTTTTGGAGGCATCGGAACGCCCTGCGCGCGGTATTTCTCGGAATACTTTTTGAGCCAGCGCAGGAGGTGTTTGGGTTTCTTGCCGGCAAGCTCGGCCTTAAGGCGCGCTCGGAGCTTGTCGCCGGTCTCTGGTTTCGCCGTCGGAAACCACGCTGCGATATCCTCATACCAGAGCCCTTCTTTTTCGAAGGCGCGCACGATCGGAATTTTCGTGCCCGCCATGCTGTGGATTTTCTCCGCGTCGCTGCCGCCGTGCTCTACGGCAAATTTTTCCGATTTCACTTTTTGAAGATAAACGTAGCAATCTTTGGTCTTGCCGCGTTTGCCGCCTTTCGGACGTTCCAGCGCAAGAGCGGCGCTTGAGAAGCTGAGCAAGACCAGCACGATTGTCGTGACAAGGTTGAGAGGTCTCATCTTCTGATTTATCGTCACGAAATACGGAAGCCTTGAAGGATTCCAGGCGGGAAGCCCAAAGGCGACACGCGTTATTTCAGGTATTCAACGAACTCAAAACCGGCGGAAATCGCGCTTGCCGGCACGCGGCTGCCGCCGGCATCGAATGCCGGGGCCATCACGAGGCTTTCGCCGACCTTGCGCGGAATCACGATGCGCGTTCCGGACGGGAGCTTGCGCCCGGTTTCGAAAATGTCGGGGTTGTATTTTTTCAGCTCATAGAGCGAGATGTTGTAGAGCGCCGAAACTTCGAAGATGCTCGCGGGTCTCTTCATGCTCACGATGCTGATGGCTGGCGTTGCCGCGTTTTCAGGCAGGGTCATCCCATACAGCTCGTCGCGGTAACGCTCGGCGTGCAGCAGCGCCAGAAACTCGCAGTAGTAGTTGCGGCTGGCGTAGCCCAATGGCGAGCGCTTGCCGATTTTGAGAAGCTGAACGAGGTTCGCGCCCGCGTATTTGTGACGGATTTTCACAAGATTCTTCGGACCGTGGTTGTAGGCGATCACGGCCAGGCCGTAATCGCCGAGAATTTTGAAATTTCTCTGAAACATCCTCGCGGCCGCATAGGTCGACTTGATGGGCGAAACGCGCTCGTCGATCTTGTTCTTGCGATCCACGATCAGGTACTCAAGCGCTGATTCTTCGAGAAATTGCCACACGCCGACGGCCGCCGCCCGGGATGTCGCCTGAGTGTTGAATGAGGATTCGACGAGCGGAATGCGGACGAGCTCGGTGGGGAGCTTGTATTTTCGGAAAATCGCTTCCATCGCCGGGATAAACGGGTCCGCGGCGGCGATTCCCTGCATGATGCGGTCACGCTGGCCTGTCTGAGCGCGGACGTTGGCGTGCAGCCGCCTCCATTCCTTGGAGGATCTTCGGCCCCAGATCCCTACGAGCCGCGCACCGGTCGAGCCGGCCGGAAAGCGCGCCTTCGGGTTGCGCGCGAGCGCATTGAAAGCTTCGTGCAGAGAAACCAGATGTTTTTTGAGGCGGAGCTTTCCCGTCACCTCGATTCCCGCGGCGGACTTCCCCTTTTGGAAGAGATCGCGGACGTCAATGACGTCGTAGATCACGTCAGGCCGCTCGCGGTCGTAAAGAAGGGTCTGGTAGAGCGAATACTTCGAGTAGATTCTGAACCAAAACCCCACGTCGGGAGCCAGTTCCCTGGGTACTTTGAAGAGCGAACTTACGCGGCCCTTAGGGTCGCCCAATAGTTCCGAGAGCTGTGCGTCGGATATTTCGTGATAGTGCGCGTCGGTTGCGGTGTTCTGCCGGTACGGGGCCGCGGATTCAGCGTCGCCCGGCCGGGGAACTGCCACCGTTTCTTGTGGCGCGGAAACCCCGAGCCCGAACGGAGCCGCGAGCGCCAGGAGCAGGATCAGGAGTTCTCTTCGGTTTGATTGGAAGGCCATGCTCTAGAAGAGCCCCCCCCAAAGTTCGACGCGTACGCGGGGTGATTTCAGGCCCGCAAGCGCAGCCTCGAATTTTCCGGCGATGAAGCGATCGCCGGCGAAAAGCGGGTTTCCGCGCGGGTTCCGGCATTCATTGGTGAAGTCGAAACTTTTTTCGTCGATCAGGATGGTGCCGTCCCAAAGCGCGAAATGGATTTTGAAAACCGGGTACTCCAGCGAGAGCTGGGCGTCGTAGAAAACTTCAGCGCGAACGGCGGTCAGCACGCTTGATAAGTCGGCCCATGAAAGATTAAGCACGACGTTGGTCGGTTGGTCGGGACGGTCGGCGTTGCGCGGGAGTTGAATCGGATCAAGTCGGCCCGAGTATGACCGCGCCGGGGTGAAGTCGACGGTTTTTACCGGACCCGATCCCAGACAGGACGAATCGTTCCGGCCGGAAAAAGGTTCCTCGGCGAGCGGAGCGATTGACGCGCAACAAACGATTGACCCGCACGCGATGACGCGAAGAGTCCACGCGGCAAATGCATTGAAACCGCAGGGAAGACATTTCATCGTCTTGCTTATCGACAGAATGAAAGCTCGGCTAAAGAAGCTTGAAAATCCGCGTTCGTGGCGGCGCTGCGGCTGGCTATGGAGGCGGACGAATGGTATAAGAAAGGCATGGCAGAAAAAAAATCCGACGAAAAAAAATCAAGCGAGAAGAAAGTGCCTGGCGCCGTAGGCGCCGATTTCAAATTCGAGAACGCGCTCAAACGCCTTGCCGAGGTCGTTCGGCTGCTCGAGCGCAACGATTGCGAGCTCGGGGAGGCGCTTAAACTTTTCGAGGAAGGCGTTTCGCTTACGCGCGCCTGCCACTCCAAACTCAGCGACGCCGAAAAGAAGATCGAGCTTCTCACGAAGGTGAGCGCCGATGGCGTCGAAACGATCCCCTTGGGGGACTGATTCCCGGCGCGGGGTTGCGCAAGGATGCGTAATGAACGGATCGACGTTCTCGTCGTGAAGCAGGGGCTTGCCGAGAGCCGTGAAAAAGCTCAGGCGCTGATCCTGGCGGGAAAGATCCTCTCCGGCGACCGTCTTTTCGACAAGCCCGGACGGAGAATTCCGGAAGACACGCCGCTGCGGGTTCGCGGCGAGACGGATCCGTACGTTTCGCGGGCCGCGCGCAAACTCATCGGGGCGCTTGACGCGTTCAAGGTCGAGCTCGCCGGCACGGTCTGCCTGGATGTCGGCGCCTCCACGGGCGGTTTCACGCAGGTTTGCCTCGAGCGCGGCGCCTCAAAAGTCTATGCGGTCGACGTCGGCCACAATCAGCTCCACTGGAAAATCCGCAACGACGCGCGCGTCGTGAGCCTTGAGGGAGTGAATATGCGCGCGCCGGCCGACGATCTGCTTCCCGAGAAGGCGAGTTTCGTCTGCATCGACACGTCTTTCATTTCCCTGAAGCTTATTCTTCCCAGCGTAAAGAAATTCCTTTCCAAGCGCGGCGAGATCGTCGCGCTCATCAAGCCGCAGCATGAAGTTGGCCGCGAAGAAGTGGGTAAGGGCGGCGTCGTGCGCGACCCGGCGCTACATGAGCGTGCGACGAGCGGAATCGCCGCGTTCGCACAAAGCATTGGTTTCGAAGTCGCGGGATTGGTAGAATCGTCTCTTGTGGGCACGGCCGGCAACAAGGAGTTCTTGATCCATCTCAGATGGAGCGCCAGCGAGTCATGAGAAAAAGAAGGCTCGCCGCGCTCGCGTGTCTGGCGATGTTTGCGGCCGCTTGCGCGGGAAAGGACGCGCGAAAAAATCAGGCGCCCGAGGCGGCCCCGGCCGTGCGGGACGAGTACGGGCCGGAGCTTCCGCCGCAGGCGCCCGCCGCGGAAGAGCCCAAGCCGGCAGGCCCGCAACCGGTGCTCTCGCCCGCGCAAGACGGATACGCGCTCATTCTCGGCCCCGGGCTTGCGCGAACGCTGGCGCTGGTGGGCGTCCTGCGCGCATTCGAGGAAAACGGCGTGAAAATCCGTTCCGTCACCGGCGTCGAGATGGGCGCGCTCATGGCCGTGCTCTGGGCCGGCGCAAACGCCAACAAACTAGAATGGGAAATGTTCAAGTTCAATCGCGACGTTTTTCTTGACCGCGGCTTTTTGAGTCTCGGCGCGAAGACCGCCTCCGGGCGTTCTTTTGAAACATACCTTGAAAAGGCATTCGGCGATCGACCGGTCGATGGATTGAGGTTTCCGACGTATGTAGTACACGCCGCAGGGCACGCCGCCGAAGGCGGCGAAAAGATTATACTGGGTCATTCCGGACTTGCACGAGATTTAGTCCGAGCAGCTGTTGGAATTCCGCCCGTGGAAATGGTAAGAGCCATTAGCCCAGGTAAGATCCTCTGCGTCGACGTGCTCGGCGCCGGAAACGATTTTTCGCCGGCGGATCACGCCGAAGAAAGCCTTGCGGCGCTCATGAAGACGGTGTCTTCGCTTGCGCGCGAGTCGCTTAAGCAGTGTGACGAGGCGATCCGCGTTCCGGTCGACGGAATCGGGCTTCTCGCGTTCGAAGCGCGCTCCGAACTCATCGATCGCGGCAGGACCGCGGTCCAAAAATGGATCGAGGAGAGGCCTAGGCCGCAATGAGGCTCTTCGGGTTGATTCTGAAGTATTTCTTTATCGTCCTGGTTGCTTCGACGGCGGTGGTTTCGGTGATCGGCGCGATCGCGCTGATGTCGTTTTCGCGCGGCCTTCCGAACATCATCACGACCGAGGACTACAGGCCGCTTACCGTTACGCGCGTGTTGGGCCGCGGCGAGACGGTCGTAGGGGAATTCTTCGAAGAGAGGCGCTACGTCGTGCCGATGGAAAAAATTCCGGACATCGCGGCGCGGGCCTTCATTGCGGCCGAAGACGACCGCTTTTACGAGCACCAGGGGATCGACCTGCAGGGAATTTTGCGCGCCGCGATCGCGAATTTTCGCGCCGGAAGGGTGGTTCAGGGCGGAAGCACGATCACGCAGCAGGTGGCGAAAAGCCTGCTCCTCACTCCGGAGCGGAGTTTTTTTCGTAAAATGCGAGAGGTCATTCTCGCGAGCAGGATGGAAAAGAACCTTACAAAAAAACAAATCCTTTTTCTATACCTGAATCAGATTTACCTCGGCCATGGAGCGTACGGCGTCGAAGCGGCCGCGCACGTTTACTTCAACAAAGAAGCGAAGGATCTCTCCCTTGCGGAAGCCGCGATTCTCGCCGGGCTTCCTCAGGCCCCGAGCAAGTATTCCCCTCTCGCCAATCCCAAACGCGCGAAAGAGAGGCAGCTTTACGTGCTCAGGCGCCTCTACGAGGACGGGGCGATCACGCAAACGCAGATGGAAGCGGCGGCGAAGCTCGCGGTGCGGATTTATCTTCCGCAGGACGTGAATCGCAAATACTCGCCTTACTACGTCGAATATGTGCGAAAGCACCTGCTTGAAAAATACGGAAAGGAGACGCTTTATTCGGGCCAACTCACGGTCTCCACGCCGGTGGATCCGGCGCTTTCGATGGTCGCCGCGAAGTCGGTGCAGGCGGGCTTGAGAAGCGTCGATAAAAAACAGGGTTACCGCGGACCCATCCGCAGGAACAAGGCGCCAGAAGAAATCGAGGCCGCGATCGGCGAAGCCGGTGATTATAATTTAAGCCGCAAGTATCCATTTCAAGTGCTGATGCCGGACGGTACGCGCTCCGCCGACGCCAAAGTTCGCTTGGAAGCCGGACGCGCCGAAATCGACGCCTACGAAGGCGGGGCGCTGTACCAGGCGGTGGTGTCGCTGGTCGACGACGCCAAGAAGGAAGTTCTCGTTCGGATGGGGTCGATCCGCGGTGTGATCCCTCTGGAAAAAATGCGCTGGGCGCAGCAGGTGAAGACGCCAAGCTCGACCGGTATCGAGCAGATCGCGCGGCCTTCGCAGGCGCTTGAGAAGGGCGATCTTATCTGGGTCAGCCTCGTTGCAAAAGCGGGGAAAGGGCCTCTTCCGGTTTTCGCGCTCGAACAAATTCCCGAAGTACAGGGCGCGCTGCTTTCTATCGATGCGGCAAGCGGAGAAGTGCTTGCGATGGTCGGCGGCTACGACTTCGAGGAAAGCGAGTTCAATCGCGCCACGCAGGCAATGCGTCAGCCGGGTTCCGCGTACAAGCCCATTATTTATTCCGCCGCTGTCGATAAAGGCTATACTCCGGCGACAATCATTCAGGACTCGCCGGTGGTGTTCGACGCCGGCGATAACCAGAAATGGAAGCCAGAGAACTACGAGGAGAAATTTTACGGCGATACGACATTTCGGTCGGCGCTGATTCGCTCGCGCAACATTCCCACGATCAAGATCGTGCAGGATATTCAGATTCCGTATTTGATCGACTATTCGAGGCGCCTGGGGATTGGGGAGAAGCTTCCCCCGGATCTTTCGATCGCGCTAGGTTCTTCGTCCGCATCGCTGCTCGATCTTACCCGGGCCTACGCGATTTTTCCGCGTGGAGGCCGGCGGGTAAGGACGATTTTCATCCGCAAGGTTTCTGATCGCTCGGGGAGAACTCTTGAGGAAACCCCTTCGACGCCGCCCGCTCCCGCGGTGAGCGAAATTCTTCCGCCGCCGCCCAAGGCGGTGAAGGTCGGGGGCGAGCTTCAGGCCGAGGCGGCCGTTGGTTCGGTTACGGGCACGCAGACGCCGCCGCGCGGGGAGTTCGCTCCGGATCCCGCCGATCCGGACCGGGTGATGGATCCGCGCACGGCTTACGTGATGACCCACCTCATGAACGAAGTCGCCACGATGGGCACGGGCGCCGAGGCGAAGAACCTCGGGCGCCTGGCCGCCGGAAAAACAGGAACGACCAACGATTACATCGACGCCTGGTTCATGGGCTTCACGCCGCAGCTCGTGACCGGCACATGGGTCGGGTTCGACAATCAGAAAACGATCGCGCCGAAGGCGACGGGAGCGGCGGTGGCCCTTCCGATCTGGTTGGATTTCATGAAAGAAGCCGTTAAAGGATATCCGTCAGCCGATTTCACGCCCCCAAAGGGCGTGGTCTTCGTCGCGATCGACGGAAAAACCGGAAAGAAAATTTCTCCGAAAGCGCCAGGAGCGATTCTCGAGGCGTTTGTCGGGGGAACGGAGCCGGGCGCTGCCGGCGGAAATGCTCTGGCGGGCGGCACGGCCACGGAGAATTCATCGGCCGGTACGTCGGCCGGGCCGGCAAAAACTTCCGCGCCAAACAGCCAGGATTCGGTTTCCGAGCCGCAATCCGAGGACTTTTTCAAGGCGGACATCCAGTAACCGCGCAAGAGCACCGATACGTTCCTCAAGGAAGAGGGTTTCCTGGTGGAATTTGCACGGTTGCAAACGGTCCCGTCTACGGGACCGAATCAAACGGAGTTGGGCGGCGAAAGCCGGCGTGTTCATGTGTTCCTTTTTTTATCACTGCTCTTACACATTCTCTTCGTCGCGCTGCTCGCTGCATCGTCGCGGTTTTTTGTCTCGGTGCCGTCGTACCAAGATGAATCGAGGACGATAACAGTCGAGCTTTTGCCGGTCGATCTCGCCAGAACGAAGAAGCAGGTCGTCGAAACCGGTCGCATTGAAAAAAGCGAGGTTGCCGCGCCGGATGCGTACCTCGGCGAGCAGACGCAGACGGTACGGCACCAGACCCGGGCGTCAGAGACGGCGGCGTTTCGCCAGGGGCAAGAAACGAAGAAGAGCGTCACTCTTGGAAAGCTCGGAGTGCCCATGAACATGAAGCCCATGGGGCATCTTGGGCCGGGTGAGCGGGCGGCGACGAACGATTACTTAAGCGAAGTGAAGGAGGGCGCGCAGACGCTTCTCAACACCAGGGAGTTCGCGTTTTTTTCGTACTACCAGCGCGTGCGCCATCAGCTCGAGCAGTTCTGGGAGCCGAAGCTCCAGGAACGGCTTGAGAAGATGCTCAACAGGGGGCGGATGCTCGCGTCGGATCGCGACCACAACACGAAACTTTTGGTCGTCATGAACAGCGCCGGTGAAATCACTCGCATTTTAGTCGAAAGCACCTCTGGGCTCGTGGATCTCGATGAAGTCGCCATCGAGGCCTTCAACAAGGCCGGTCCGTTTCCGAATCCTCCAGCGGGAATGATCGAACGGGATGGGAGCGTGAAAATCGAGTGGGAGTTCGTCTTACGAACCTAGGCCTGCTCGTTTCTTTTGCCTTTATACTTCGTCATTTTTTTTCTCACTTCGTCGGCAGCCACTAACGGCTAGCCTCCTCGCTCGAAAAAAACTTCCTCGCTTAAAGTCAAAATAAACTTCGCAGGCTACGCGGTTCCGGCGATGGGCCCGATGCATCCGCGCGTCTCTGCGCGGGGCCTCTGGCACGGCAGCTGCGCCTTGAGGCGGTCGAGCCCCTCCTGGAAAATATATTCGTTCCAGACGTTGTCGATCTCGCGGAAGGTCCGAACGATTTCCTCCGCGGCCTGCGCTTCCGGGATGCCCTGAAGTGCCGCGTGTTCGCGGATCGATTTGAGGATCGCCTGGAAGGGCGCCGACTGGACGAGAGAGTGCAGCAGGCCGGACACCTCGTCCGTGGAGTTCGAACCTTTCGGAATCTTCGTTGCGATGACCGCGGTGTTGAAAAGTTTCGTGCTCTGACCGATCTCAGACATTTGGTGGATTTAATTATGAGCGCGCGCAAAGGAAGTCAACAAAGCGCTGAAAATTTTTTTCTTGCCATGATTTTTTTTGATGCGCGCAAGCGCGGGTCAAGAAAAAACGCATTAAAAAATTTTCCGTGTCTTATAAAAAAATCTTGACGGTATTTCCCTGGAAATTCAGCCGTTGCACGAATCGATCGGCGGGCAAGCGCAGACGAGATTTCTGTCGCCAAGCGCCCCGCTGATGCGCGAAACCGGCGGCCAGTATTTGTGGTTGCGCGTCCACGGCGCCGGAAAGGCCGCGCGCTCGCGCGAGTACGGGTGCTTCCACTCGGAACGGATGACCTGCTCGGCGGTGTGAGGCGCGTTCTTGAGCACGTTGTCGTTTCGGTCGCCGAGGCCTTGCTCGATCTCGGCGATTTCCTCGCGGATCGAGATCATCGCTTCGCAGAAGCGATCGAGCTCGACCATCGACTCGCTCTCGGTCGGCTCGATCATCATCGTTCCCGGAACCGGAAACGAGATCGTCGGCGCGTGAAAGCCGTAATCCATGAGGCGCTTGGCGACGTCTTCAACGTCCACGCCGGTAGTTTCTCTGATCTTACGCAGATCGATGATGCATTCGTGCGCGACGAAGCCTGACGCCCCTTTATAAAGGACGGGATAATGCGGGTCGAGGCGCCGGGCGATGTAGTTGGCGTTTAAAATCGCGGCTTCGGTCGCGCGCTTGAGTCCGTCGCCGCCCATCATCGCGATGTAGGCCCATGAAATCTGAAGAATGCTAGGGCTTCCCCATGGTGCCGCGGAGATGGAGCCGACAGTCTCCGCGGCGTTACCGGCCTCGCGTCCGTGTCCGTTGACGGCGATCACGGGATGCGACGGCAAAAACGGCGCGAGGTGCGGCTTCGCGCAGATGGGTCCCATGCCGGGGCCGCCGCCGCCGTGCGGAATACAGAACGTCTTGTGCAAATTCAGATGGCACACGTCTGGGCCGAAATCTCCGGGCCGGCACAAACCGACCTGGGCGTTCATGTTCGCGCCGTCCATGTAAACCTGTCCGCCGTGCGCGTGGATAATTTCGCAGAGCTCGGTGATCGTCTCTTCGAACACGCCGTGCGTGGAGGGGTAGGTGATCATCGCGGCCGCGAGCTCGTGGCCGTGCTTTTCGGCTTTCGCTTTTAAGTCTTTGAGATCGACGTTTCCGTTCGCGTCGCAGTCCACGGCGACGACGGTCATCCCAGCCATGGCCGCGCTCGCCGGATTCGTTCCGTGCGCCGACCTTGGGATGAGACAAACGTCGCGATGGCCTTCGTTTCGGTGCAGGTGATACTTGCGAATCACCATGAGGCCTGCATACTCGCCTTGCGAGCCGGCATTGGGCTGAAGAGAAATAGCCGAAAAGCCGGTGATCTCGTCGAGCCAGCCCTCAAGCTGCCGAAAAAGCGCCTGGTATCCGCGTGCCTGATCGAGTGGCGCGAACGGGTGAAGCGCGCTGAACTCAGGCCACGTGACCGGGTACATCTCGGCGGCGGCATTGAGTTTCATCGTGCATGAGCCGAGCGCGATCATCGAAGTGGTGAGCGACAGATCCTTTGCCTGCAATCGATGGAGGTATCTCAGAAGTTCTGTTTCGGAGTGGTAGCCGTTGAATACGGGGTGGGTAAGATAAGATGAAGTGCGTCTTAGCGACGCGGGGATCGCGTCGTCTTTTCCGGATAGTTCTTTCAAGATCCCGTCCGGCGTGAAGGGTGGCTTCTTCCCGCCTCCGAAAAGCTCGAAAAGATCGGCGAGATCGCGCGTGGATACGGTTTCGTCAAGCGCGATCGCGAAGTCGGAGTGGCCGAGATGCCGAAGATTGATCTTCTTGGCGTTCGCGAGCTCGGTGAGCTCGCGTTCGGTTGGCCCTCCGGCGGGCGCGAGCGACACGCGAACGGTGTCGAAGTACGCCCGTGCTTGTACGGCGTGGCCGAGGCGCGAAAGGCCTTCGGCCAAGATGCGCGCGGCGAGATGTACGCGCTCGGCGATGCGGCGGATGCCCTTCGGGCCGTGATAGACGGCGTACATTCCCGAAATCACGGCCAGCAACACCTGCGCCGTGCAAATATTGCTCGTCGCTTTCTCGCGGCGGATGTGCTGCTCACGCGTCTGAAGCGCCAGCCGCGCGGCGGGACGGCCAGCGGCGTCTTGCGAGAGACCGACGATGCGTCCGGGAACGAGCCGCTTGAAGCCGTCTTTTGTCGAGAGAAACGCCGCGTGTGGACCGCCGTAGCCCATTGGCACGCCAAAGCGCTGCGTGGATCCGATCGCGATGTCCGCGCCGAGCTCGCCGGGAGGCCTTAAGAGCGCCAGGGAAAGAATGTCGGTCGCGACCGCGACGACGATTCCCGCACGATGCGCTTTTTCGATGAACTCGGCGTGGTCGAAGATCGCGCCGTCGGTGGAGGGATATTGCAGAAGAGCCCCAAAGACTGATTTTTTTGGATCAATGGTCTTGAAATCAAAGGTATCCGGATCCGTAATGAGGAGTTCGATGCCGACGGGTTCGGCCCGAGTTTTGAGAATGGATATCGTTTGTGGATGGCAAAACTTTGAAACGAGAAAAACTTTCGCACTCGCACCTTCGGTGCTCGCGCGCGTCCTGCACATCGTCATTGCTTCGGCCGCCGCGGTTCCTTCGTCGAGCAGCGAAGCGTTCGCGATCGGAAGCGCCGTGAGATCGATGACCATCGTCTGGAAATTGAGAAGCGCCTCGAGGCGGCCCTGAGAAATTTCGGCCTGATAGGGCGTGTAGGCCGTGTACCAGCCGGGATTTTCAAGAATATTTCTCTGAATCACCGGCGGGGTAATGGTTCCCGAATAACCCATTCCGAGATACGAGCGCCAGACGTCATTCCGCGCGGCGATCGCGCGCAGTTCGGCAAGCGCCTCGGCCTCGGTTCGGCCCTTGCCGATGTCGAGTGGTTTTCGCGTTCGGATGCGCGCGGGAACGACAGCGGCGATCAGCTGGTCGATCGTGGCAAGCGGGCGCTCGGGCGAGCTCAACGTCTTGAGCATCATCCGAAATTCGTCAGGACCGGGTCCGATATGCCGGTCGGCGAAGGTGTCGGTGAATTCGAGCGTGCCGTCGGGCTTGGTTTTCATTTCACTTCAGGCTTTCGACGTATTTTTTGTAATCCTCCGCGTTCATGAGCGTGGAAAGCGCGGCCCTATCGGTGAGTTTCAGGCGAATCAGCCAGCCGTCGCCGTGCGGAGAGCGGTTGATCATTCCCGGATCGGAAGCCGCGGCGGCATTGGCTTCGAGCACCGTGCCCGCCATCGGCGAATACAGGTCGCTCACGGCCTTGATCGATTCCACGACGCCGAAAGTCTCATGGGGAGCCAGCGTGCGTCCTGTTTTTGGAAGCTCCACGTAAACGACTTCGCCGAGCGAATCCTGCGCGTGATCGGTGATGCCGATCACCGCCTCGTCGCCCAAGACGCGGGCCCACTCATGATCTTTGGTGTAGAGTAAGTCGTTGGGAAATTCCATGTTGCGCTCTCCTTCCGCGCCGCGCGGCTCGCGGCGCCGATAATCAGTAGGGTCTCTTGTAAAACGGCGTTTCCACGACCTCATGTTCGGCGCGCTGGTCGCGCACGATCACGTCGACCCGCGTGCCGATTTCCGAATGCGCGCGATCGACGTAAGCGATCGCGATCCCGCATTTCAGCGACGGCGAAAACGTCCCCGACGTGACGATGCCGGCGCTCGCCCCGCCCCGCTCGAGCGCGTAACCCTGCCGCGGAATCGCGCGGCCCAGCGAGCGCAAACCTACGAGCGCGCGGTTCAAGTTCGCCTCCTTGATCGCGACGAGCGCTTTTTTTCCGGTGAAGTCGGGCTTGTCGAGCTTTACGGCCCAACCCAATCCGGCTTCGATGGGATTTAAGCCGCGGTCGATCTCGTGGCCGTAGAGCGGATATTTCATCTCGGTGCGAAGCGTGTCGCGCGCGCCGAGCCCGCACGCTTTGATTCCGAGCGGCGCGCCTTCCTTGATGAGCGCGTTCCAGATTTTCGGCCCCGAATCCCAGCGCACGTAAATTTCGAAGCCGTCCTCGCCGGTGTATCCCGTTCGCGCGATGACCGCCGGTTCGCCGAGCACTCGGCCTTTGCGGAACCAGTAGTACTTTATTTCATCGAGCTTCGTGTCAGTTTTTATGTCAGTGAGTTTTTGCAAAAGCTTCATTGCGTGCCGCCCCTGAATCGCGATCTGCGTGTACTGACGGCTGACGTCTTCGACCGAGACGCCGGCGGGGGCGTGCGATTTTATCCACTCGAAATCTTTTTCGGTGTTGGATGCGTTCACGCAAATGAAGAACTCGCGCTCATTCACGCGATGGATGATGAGATCGTCGACGCAGCCGCCGTCGTCGTAACACATCACGGTGTACTGGGCCTGGTTGTCCGCGATCTTGGCGACGTTGTTGGTGACGAGAGAATTCAGAAACTCGAGCGCCCGCTCGCCGCGCACCAGCACCTCGCCCATGTGCGACACGTCGAAGAGGCCGATGGAGTTGCGGCAGGCCTCGTGCTCGGCCGCGAGGCCCTCGGAGTACTGTACGGGCATCTCCCAGCCGGCGAACTCCACCATTTTCCCTTTCAGGTTCAGGTGCTCCTGATACAGAGCGGTCCGTTTTGCCATTGTGGGATTTATCTACTTATAAGGACGAATTCTCAAGCAGGAATCCTTGACGCACGAACGCAGCACGCACCGTGTTGGCCATGAGCATTGCGATGGTCATCGGGCCGACGCCGCCAGGGACCGGGGTGATTGCGGCAACTTTCGGCGCAACGGTGTCGAAATCGACGTCGCCGGAGAGCTTTCCTCCTGAAGAAGCGGCCAAAGAACCAACAGAGCCGCGGTGCATACCGACGTCAATGACGACACAGCCTTTTTTCCATGCAAGCGAGCCCTTGAGAAACCGATTTTTTCCCATCGCCGCGACCACGATGTCGGCGAGCGCTACGTGTTCGGCGAGATCGCGGGTTTTGGAATGCGCGACGGTGACCGTCGCGTTCGCGAGCGTGAGAAGTACTGCCATCGGTTTTCCGACGATGTCGCTGCGGCCAATGACGAGGGCGGTTTTTCCTTCAACCGCGATTTTGTAGTGTCTGAGAATTTCCATCACGCCGGCGGGAGTGCACGGCAAAAGCCGTGCGCGTCCTTGCGCGAGCAACCCTGCGTTGTGTGGAGAAAAACAGTCCACGTCTTTCGCGGGATCAAGGAGATCGAAAACGGCCTGCCCATCGAGCTGTTTCGGGAGCGGCTTCTGGACGAGGATTCCGTCGATCGCGGCGTCGGCGTTCAGCTCGCGGATGAGCTTTTCAAGCTCAGCTTGTTTTGCTGAAGCGGGAAGCCTGAAATCGCGGTGTCCGAGCCCGAGACGCGCGCACATCTCGCCCTTTTTTCGAACGTAGATCGCGCTGGCGGGATCATCGCCCACCAGCACGGTTGCCAGCGCCGGCGCACGGCCGGTTTTTTTTCGAAACGCGTCGATCGCGCTCTTTGCGCGCGCTTGAACGGCTTCGGCGACGGGTTTTCCGCTGAGAAGCAGTGGCATTGCCTCTGTTGTATCAGGAGGCGCACTGTGGCGGCAACTTCATCATCCGTCACGGCCGTTGGATTTTTGGCGAGGGGGCCTTTGGTCCGTCAAATTTTACACGAAGCATCTGAGATTCCAGGGTAATTAGTACCGTGCAAGCCGCGATGCGCGGATGAGCCCGGGGCGAAGCAAAGGCGTAGTGGGCCTGAAATCTCGGGGAAAACCACTCTGTTTGGCATGACCGGAATTTTTCGCCTCGCCACTCGTGCGCGTTCGCGCCCTCGTGGCGTGCAAGTTGCTTCTTAGTCGTTCGCGGGATTCTCCCGTCTGACATTTTAAGGAGACGAAACCAGGATGGGCTCTCCTACTGGAATTTGGACGTCCGTGTCCGGCGCGATGGCGCAAAGCCAGAACGTCGATACTATCGCGAACAATCTCGCGAACGTGAATACGACAGGATTCAAAAAAGACGCCCCGGTTTTCAAGGAATATCTGGCCAGCCAAGAGCGCGCAACCACGCCCGTCGTCGACATCCCCCGTACCGCGTTCAAGGACGCGGATTTCTATCACACCGACGGTCTGGAAAACACGATGGTCAACGTCGATCGCATTACGACCGATCATGGGCAAGGAACGTTCAAGAACACGAGCGCGCCGTTTGACGTCGCGATCGACGGACCTGGTTTTTTCGCGTTGAAAACGCCGGGCGGCCTGATGTTCACGCGTGCGCGCCCGGCGCACCGCTTGCGCGCACGCCGGCGAGCACGAATCCCTTCATGATTCCGCCGGAAGTATTGAACGCGAAGCCTGATCCAAATAATCCGAATGCGCCGCAATCTCCGCTGCAGGAAATTCAGCTCGCCGACGCGCTCAATCAGGGGAGCAAGGTCATGATCACTCCAGACGGCGAGATTTACGCGGGTACTGAGCAGATCGCGAAAATCGCGCTCGCCGAGTTCGCCGATCCGCGGCTGCTGCGGAAGACGACTTCCACCATGTACTCGAATTCGAATCCTGCGAACGTGCCGAAAGTCGCCGAAAAATCGCGCACGCGCCAAGGTTTTCTTGAGATGAGCAACGTCAACGCCGTCGCGGAGCTGACGAACTTGCTGAAGGCCAATCGCATGTTCGAGTCGAATATGCGCGCGATCCGGGCCTACGGCGACATGTCCGCCAAAGAAGCCAATGAGGTTGGCAAATTATGATCAAAGCGCTTTCGACGGCGACGACCGGAATGCAAGCGCAGGAAGCGAGGCTTGACCAGCTCGCCGCCGACATGGCCAACATGAATACCACCGCCTACAAGCGCGGACGCACGGAGTTCCAGGATCTGATGTACCAGACGATCAAGGAACCGGGCGGCGAAGCCGGCGCGAACCAGGCGCCGGTGGGCGTGCAGGTCGGCTCTGGCGTGAAGGTCGCGGCGCAGTACGCGGTTCACGAGCAAGGGCCCACGAAAATCACGAACGGCTTGCTCGATCTTGTCATCAATGGCGACGGATTTTTTCCGGTAACGCTTCCGAACGGCCAAGTCGCTTACACGCGCGACGGCGCATTCAAGCTCGACAGCACGGGCCGAATGGTGAGCAGCGGAGGATATCCCATCGTTCCCGGAATCCAGATTCCTCCCGGAACGGCCAGCGTCACGATCTCCGGCACCGGCGAGGTGCGCGTGATCACGTCGGCCAACGGAGAGCAGACGATCGGTCAGATTCAGACCGTGAACTTCATCAATCCCGGCGCGATGAGAAAAATCGGCGAGAATCTCGCGCTTGCGTCAACGGCGTCGGGCCCTCCGGTGCAGGGAAATCCAGGCGAAAACGGGCTCGGCACGCTCCAGCAGGGGGCGGTTGAAGGCTCCAATGTGAAGCCGACCGAGGCCGTGATGGACATGATCACGACACAAAGAACTTACGAATCCAACGCGCGCATCATGAGCGTCGGGGACCAGATGTGGGCCACGACCAACAACATAGGGAACAGGTAATGATCAAGGCGACACAGCGGTACGGAATCATGGCGGTATTTCTCATCGCAGCCGCGGCATTTGCCGCCGTGAGCGCATTCGGAGCGGGCGGAGGCGCTGCGATCGAGCGCCAGGCGACACTCAAAAGCTCCGCGGAAACGCGGTCGCAGGAAGTGTGTCTTGGCGATCTCGTCGAAGACGCCTGGCTCAAGGGCCGCTGCGCCGTCGACCACAAGGCGTGTTGCCGCTGGAGCATGGAAGGAGTTCTCTCGCGCGAATTCAAGCGCGTCGAGCTGCAGCGCGAGATCGATCGCTTCGATCTCGGCGGAATTGCCGTAAAGATTACGGGCGCCGATGCCGTCGCGGTCACGCAGACCAAGCGCGAGCTCAGGGCGGCCGAGATTCAAGCGCGCATCCTCGATGCGCTTACGGCGAAGATCAAAAATTCGAATGGAAGCGTCGACGGCTCGATCGCGGTAACGTCGCTCAAGGTCCCGGTGCCGATTTATGTTCCGCTCAACAACGAGAATAACTGGACCGTTGCGATTCCAGAAACCCTCGCGGAGCGCATCTCGGCGAAGATTCTGTCGGCGTCCGATCCGACGGCGACGCTCGGTTGGGCCAATGCCACGCTTTCGAGAAAAATTCCCATTTACGTTTCGAAAGTCACGGTCCGCCCGTCCGACAAGATCCGTATCGAGGATTTCGAGCTCAAGTCCGCCGAAATTTTCGCCGGGGTTTCCGCCGGCGCGAACACGGAAGCCGCGACGTATTTCATGAAGGACCGTTTTCCTGAAGGCGTGCGCGCGCGCGTAACCGTTCGCGCCGGAACGGCGCTCGCGGCGGGGATGGTCGAGCGGTCGCCGATCGTGCAACTCGGTGACGTCGTTACGCTCGTGCTCCGGTCCGACAGCATGAAAATTTCCACCAAAGGAGTGGCGCAAGGGCCGGCCGCGGTCGGCGACATGGTGACCGTGCAGCTTCAGCGTTACAGCCGCGCGTTTCGCGGCAAGCTTCTCGAAGGAAGACAAGTTGAGGTGTGGTTCTAATGAAACGCGTCGGGCGCGCAATGTATCCTTTCGCGGTTCTCGCGGCGCTGTTCAATTTGAGCGCCTGCTCGCTCGTGCAGAGCCTGCGCGACGACCTCGACGACGGTGACGCAAACAAGCGGCGGATGGCCAACAACTTTAACAACTTCGATTATACGGCGCCCGAGAATCGCAATCTTCCGCCCGCCCCGGCGACGGTGCTCGACGAGCGCACGTCGCCGATCGCCGGCACTCCGGTCGATCTTAGCGGCACGCGCGCCAAGAGCGGCCGCGTGACAAAGAACGATTTCGCCCAGGAAGCCGCGAAGAACGACTATTCGCTTTGGACCGAGGACGGTCAGAACAACTATCTCTTCGCGCGCAATAAGCTCAAGGCACCAGGCGATCTCGTCACAATCCGCATCGAAGATGATTTACGCAAGGATATGGTGATGGAAGTCAAAAAATTGCTTCCGCCGGAATTTCGCGATCGCGACATCAACGTTCCCGGCATTACCAAGGATTTAGGCAAGGAAGACCGTACCGTCGCCTCCGTCGCGACGGCGGCGGGCGCGTCAGAATACGCGCGGACCGACGTCATGACGGGCGAAGTTCTCGAGCGATACCCGAACGGCAATGTGAGGCTTCGGGGGGTGAAGCGCATCCCGTTCAAGAGGAAGGTTCGGAACATGGACGTGATCGCGATCGTGCGCGGCTCTGACATCGACGAGCACGATACAATCCAGTCGTCGAAATTCCTTGAACACCGCGTGGAGCTCTACAAATGAGAAACAGAACGGCGACAGTCGCGGCAATGGCATTGTTGTTTTTCTCGCTGACGGCTCAAGGCGCGCGAGTGAAGGACATCGCGAGCATCAAGGGCGTGCGCGAGAACTTGCTCATAGGCTACGGCCTCGTCATCGGTCTCAAGGGGACTGGCGATTCCGGAACCGACATTACGTCGAAGTCGATGTTGAGACTTTTTGAGAAAATGGGAATTCAAACTGGCACGACCGATTTTCGATCGAAGAACGTCGCGGCTGTCATCGCGACCGCGAAACTGCCGCCGTTCGCGCGTGCCGGAACGAAGATGGATGTGACTGTTTCGAGCGTCGGCGACGCGGGAACTCTCGAAGGCGGCACTCTGCTTGTGACGCCGCTTCGCGCGGGAGACCAGAACGTCTACGCCGTCGCGCAAGGCCCGGTCTCGTTAGGCTCGCTGACCGACGGAAAAGGGATGTTCCCGACAACCGCGCGAGTGCCGAACGGCGCCATCATCGAACGCGAGGTCGAAGGCAGCTTTACGCAGAAGAAGACGTTCGTGCTTTCGCTCAATAACCCTGACTTCACGACGTCGGCGCGGCTTTCCAAGCTGATCAACACCGAGCTTGGCGGAAAATACGCCGTGGCCCGCGACTCCGGCACAATCGACATCATCGTGCCGTTCAACTACGACGGCAACGGCGTCGAGCTCGTCGCGACGATCGAAAATCTCGAGATCTCTCCCGACAGCAAGGCCCGCGTCGTGCTCAACGAGCGCACCGGCACCGTCGTCATCGGCGAGAACGTGCGCATCGACAACGTCGCGATCTCGCACGGCGACTTGCAGATCGAAGTGGCCGGCGGCGCGAAGGGGAAAAAGGACCGCGTCGGTCTCATCGAAGGCGGCACGACGATCAAGGATATCGTGAAAGCGTTGAACGCGATGGGCGTGTCGCCGAAAGACATGACCGCGATTTTTCAAGCCCTGCGCGCGTCGGGAGCGCTGCAGGCCGATCTGGAGGTTTTATAACTTTGACCCTCGAACCGCGTGAATCACGGATGATTGCGACGCGACCAGGAAAC
Organism: Deltaproteobacteria bacterium; assembly: GCA_016186905.1. Taxonomy (GTDB): domain Bacteria; phylum Bdellovibrionota; class UBA1018; order UBA1018; family UBA923; genus JACPKS01. The sequence continues at coordinate 6,262 of JACPKS010000042.1, read as the reverse complement.
AGACAGGGACAATTGCCTGCCAGGATGGTGGGATCGACTCTTTGCTCTGCATATCCGCGCCTGACCGGCACGGAAGCCGGACGAGTTCGAGAGGTCGGCAGGAAGATCCATGGCGGGATCTTCCTGCTTTTTCTTCTGCTTGCGCAACTTATTACGGTTCTTGCCGGTGCCGGCGTGAAGCCGCGCGATGCGACGCCGCAGGAACGAGCCGCGGCGCAGGGTATGGAAGCCCTGATGGTTGATCAGATGATTCAGGAAATGCGCAAAACCGTGCCCGACAACGACATCGTGCCCGTGAGCCACGGCGAGCGGGTTTATCGGTCAATGCTGGATTCCGAATACGCGCGAATTTTGAGCGAGAGCGGCACGTTAGGAATTGCCGAGCTCATAGTTGCGGAGATGCGGGGCAGGAAGTAAAATTTTACCAGTGCCGAGGATCGGCACAGGATGCGTAGTGAAACCGACATGGAGGTCGTTATGAAAGTTACAGGAACAAGCCCAGGCTCAACGGAAAATGTCCGAGGTCCGGGCGGCGCATCCGTCGCAACTGAAGTGCGCGAAAAACGCCGCGGCGGAAGACCATCGGGCGCGGGCGATATCGGCTCCGGGGATAAAGTGAGTATTTCATCCAAGGCCAAGGACGCCGCGAAAGCAGCGCGGATCGCGAAAGCCGCGCCGGACGTGGATGAGGAGAAGGTCGCGCGCCTGAAGGCGGCGATCCAGAGCGGCACCTACGGCGTCGATGCCGATAAAATCGCCGACCGTCTGGTCGACGACCACATGGCGACGGCACTCTAAAAACGAGCGGTTTTTAGCGGTATTGCAGTGATCTCGAAGCAGGATGCGGAGAGAGAAGAGATGAGGACGGCGGAATCAAGGACGATTCTAGAAAACAGCGGGGAGCTCTGCCACCTGCTGGATAAGCTCGTCTTGCTTCATCGCAATCTCCTCGACGTTCTTCGCGAGGAATACGCGCACATGGCGGCCGTCGACGTTAAGGGCCTGCTCGAATCGGCGCAGACAAAAGAAATCCTTGTCGGAGAGATTTGGAACCACGAACAGCTTCGCCTGAGGGCCGCCGAAAAAATCGCGCGCGAGCTTGGTCTCCAAGGCGACTTTACGCTAACACGGATCGCGTCGGCCATCGCGAGCGCGACGGAATCTGAAAAACTCAAGAGCGCGGGAGCCGCTCTGCAGCTGCTCATCGCGCGGGCCAAAGAAGCCAATACGAAGAACATGGAGTTCGCGGAAAAATCAATCGAGCGTATCGAGGAGATGAAGCGCAACGCGCTCGGCATGAACAACAATACCAAGGAGAACTACTCGAACAGCGGTGTCCGGCAGCCCATCACCGAACAGGGGGGTAGGCTTCTTTCGACTGAAGCCTAGATGGCGGTATGGCTGGTTCAGTCAATATTTTCAATACCGGAAAGTCGGCGCTCTTCTCGAGCCGCTCCGCGCTTTCGACGACCGGCCACAACATTTCCAACGTCAATACCGAGGGCTACTCGCGCCAGCGCGTCGAACAGGAATCGGTCGCCGCCGACAGACTCGGCAACGTCGTTTACGGAACCGGGGTGCGCGTCGCGGGGATCCAGCGCATCAACGACGAGTATCTCACGCGCCAGGTGAGTCACGAGACGAAGTTCCTCGGTCAGTACCGCGAAAAGGATGTCGCGCTCATGCAAGCCGACAGCATTTTCAACGAGCTCAACAACGAAGGGCTCAACCGCCTGATGGCGAAGTTCTTCAATGAGTTTCGCAAGCTCGGCAACGATCCTGAAAGCGAAGCGATGCGCGCGACGGTGCGTGAGTCGACCGATCAGCTCATTGGCGACTTTCATCGCATCTCTCGAAGCCTCCGCGACATTCAGAAAAATATCGACGTGCGCCTCGAAACGAACATCCGCGAAGCCAACGAGCTCGTCGACCGTCTGGCTCACCTCAACGAGGAGATCAAACGCTCAGAGCTCAATACCCACAGCCAGGCCGCCGACCTTCGCGACAAACGCGACGTCGCGATCAAGAAACTCTCCGAGATCGCCGACATCTCGGTGGCCTCGAATGAGCGCGGCGAGCTGACGGTTTCTCTTTCCGGGGTCGGACCGCTCGTGAGCGGAAGCCTCAAGAACAAGCTCTACGTCGAAACGGCGAAGTCCAATGAAGAAGGCCGCCCCGAGGGAAGTCTTGTCGTACGCCTCGAGCACAACAATTCGCCTGACGTCGGCGGCCGCATCAAAAACGGCAAGCTCGGCGGCCTGCTCGAATCGCGCGACCAGATTCTCGGCACCGCCGCGCGCCGGCTCGACGAGCTCGCCTTCACGTTTGCCTCGAAAATCAACGAGATCCATCGCAAGGGGTACACGGTCGGCGGAGATACCGGAATCGACTACTTCGAACAGCCGGACTCGATCGAAGGCGCGGCGGAACGACTATCTCTCAGTTCGGACGTGCGCGAGGACGCCAACAACATCGCGACGGCGCTCATGCCGGATGCGCCGGGCGACAACCGCGTCGTGCTTCTCATCTCGAAGCTCCAGCACCAGCGCGTGATGGGCGGCGGAAAGAGCACGTTTGATGACCATTACAACGCGACGGTCGCGGATCTCGCAACCATCGCGCAAAAAAACAAACAGGTGCTCGAACACCAGAACCACATTGTCGAGCAGCTCGAAAAGATCCGCCAGAGTATCGCGGGCGTGAGTCTGGACGAAGAAACGATGAATCTCGTGCAGTTTCAACAGGCGTTCAATGCATCGGCGAAGGTGATCAAGGTCGCCGACGAGATGCTTGAAACGGTGTTGAACTTAAGACGGTGAAATGAATGCGGGTGAGTGACAACACATCGAAGGCTGCGGTTAACGAGGCGATCCGCCGAGGGCGGGGACGCATGGAGGAGCTGCAACTTAAGAACGCCACACAGAAGCGCCTGGTATCGGCCGCCGACGATCCGGCCGCGCACTCCAAGATCATGGACATCCGAACGCAGGCCACGGTCAATAAGCAGTTCGAAGACAACGCGGCGCTCGCGAAGAATCGCCTGGTCATGACCGACAACGCGCTCTCCGAACTCTACGATATTTTCACGCGGGCCAAGGAAATCGCGATCGGCCAGTCCAGCGAAGCGAGCGCGAATGCCGACTCCCGGCTTGGCGTCGCCCAGGAAGTTTCGGCACTCTATAAACAACTCGTGGGAGTGGCCAATCGTCGCATCGGTGAACAGTATCTTTTCAGCGGGTTCAAGACCCTCACCGCGCCGTACACGGCCGACGGCGGGTACATGGGCGATCGGGGCGAGATTCCGGTGGAGATCCAAAAAGACGTCTATATCTCCGCGAACGTTCCCGGCCCGATGGTCTTTGAGACCAAACGCTACCTGCCAGGCGATCAGGCGCGTTCGCCCGCTGCCGTGGATAAGACCGAAGGGCCTGGTTCATCTGAGGGTAAGGCTCCTAGGATTGAAAGGCAGATGGCTCGTCCCGTTGAAACCGCGAACGTCTTTCATGAACTTGACGGCCTGCGTGTTGGCCTGCTTACGAACGACACGTCAACTATCCGCGATTCACTCGATAAGCTTGATGAAATGATCAAGAACATCATTACATTACGCAGTAAGGTGAGTTCTCGAGTGGCGGGCATTGATAATGCGCTGGGGCAAACATCAAAAATCGACCAGGCCAATGCCGAACTTCTAAGCCAGCTCGAGGATGCAGATTACGTGGAGCTCTGGTCCAATCTTGCCCGCGAGGAGTCGGTGATGCGTTCTTCACTGCAAGCGGCACAAAAACTTATCCAACCGACATTGTTGGATTTTTTGCGCTAATCCCACAATAAGAGTTGATTCGGCAGAATTCTGCGGATAAGAATAGCCGAGTAACGGAATACGAAAAGCAGTTGGGAGACGGAGTTTAAAAATGCTAGTATTGACAAGGAAGCTTGGCGAAAGCATCGCGATCGACGATCACATCAAGATCACGGTGGTACAGATCAAGGGAAAGCAAGTGAGATTGGGCATTAAGGCGCCGAAAGAGACCAAGATTCATCGCGAGGAAGTGTACGACGCGATACAGGATCAGAACAAAGAAGCCGCGGGTACGTCCTCGGCCTCTCTGAGAGACGTATCGAAAGCGATAAAGGGGTGACATGAAGATCAAGACCGCGCGCTTTGGGGACTTGGATGTCAATGCCGACGAAGTTGTAACTTTTCCAGACGGCATTCTGGGTTTTTCCGAACATCGCAGATATTGCTTGGTTGATCCAGGCGACGACACGCTGATCCTCTGGATGCAGTCGATTGACAACGCGTCCATTGCATTCCCGATTCTTGAACCGAGAATTTTCAAATCCGACTACGTCGTGAAACTTTCCGCTCAAGACCTCGCGCAGCTCAAGCTTGAGAACATCAAGCAGAGCATCGTTTTCAATATTCTGACGATCCCGCGCGATGTCACTCAGATGACCGCGAACCTCAAAGCGCCGATCGTGATCAATCTGCGCGAGCAGATCGGCAAGCAGGTCGTGCTGCAGGAAAGCGAATATACGCTCAAGCACCCGATGTTTTGCGAGCTCAAGATTCATCTTGCGACGATCGCGGCGGCCAACGCGGCTCAGAGAGCGGCGAACGAAGCGCGCGCGGCGGCGAGCCTTCCGATCAACCTGCGCTCGATGATGCCGAGCGCGCAGATCAAGACGCTTTGATTTTTTCCTGTAGAATTTTTCCGGCTGCTTTCAGATTCTTGAAATGCGAAGAGCGGATGCGTTCGAATATCCCGTCTGCCACGCTCTGATCGTACATATGGCTCGTCAAGTTTCGATCCTTGAGCATGTCCAGCCACGCCTGTTCGCTTTCTGCCGGGATGATTTTAAGTTGAAAGGCTTCTTTAAGCGCCTGTTTTGGGCTATTTGCGGATAGCCCCTCTTCCTGCGCGAATTTCTGAACGGCCTTCCAGAAGAGTTCGAACGCGAACTCGAAGGCCTGGATCACGCCGGCTTTGTCTCGTTCGGTTACGACTGGTGCGGCGAGAAATTCCTCGAGTTTTTTCAGGGCAGCGAAAAAATTATCCAGCCCTTGTTCCGTCTTTTTCATATAGAAGAACTCCTTCCTTCAGGATTTTCTCGCGAAGCTCGCCCTTTGAGTTTGAGAATAATACGAGATCCAGCTTGTGCAATGTTTCGGCTTCATCCTGCGCCTCGACCGAATAACCCGGCCATTTCGCCACGTTCCTTTCGGGAACGTCGAACGCCAGATCATAGTCGGATAACTCCCGTTCGTCGCCACGGGCCCTCGACCCGTAGATCCAGATGCGATCAGGATCGAGTTGCTGAACAGCCGAGTCGATGAGCTGCGAGAGAAAATCGGGGCAATGGTTTTTGCGCTCTTTGACCGGCAATTTCTTGATCGAGACGGCGTTCCAGCTCACGTGGATAGTTTCGCTTAAAGCCCCGGCAACCGCCAGTGGATTTGAGCCAGCCACCGTGCGTTGGCGCGTGAAAAAAGCCCGGCGCTGAACGCGGCGCCGGTCGTGAAGATCGAAATCAGTGAACCGTGTTGGAACGGATCGAGTTGGTCTGTACGCGAACCACTTTGCTCTCGGGCGTTACATTTTTCAGAATGGCATCGCCATCCGCTTTTTTGGAATCACTTAGGTCAAGACTGCACGAGCCCCAGGCGTAGACGTTCTCAGTTGATAGATAAAGACTCACGGAAGTCTCCTTCCCAGGGAGGATCTCCGAAACCGCTTGCGCGATGAGTTTGCCTCCACCCCAGCCCATCTGAATGGCCTGAGGATTTTTCTTGTCTTGAACCTGCAAGACAAGATTGGCGGAATCCGAAAGAATCCGAAGTCGAAAACGGTCAGTCTCAGCGACGGTTCGGTCGACTTTCAGTGGCGATGATAGCGTAGCAGAAACGGTTTTCGAGGAAGCCACAGCGGCGGCTTCAGTGAGATCTTGAAAGGTAAAACCACAACTGAGCGTTCTCATGGAATTTCTCTCTCCTTAATCCAAATCGTTCATTCGATTTAAGAAGAGACACTTCAAGTCGCATGCCACATACAACATGTTGTAATAACAAGATATTTTTAGCGCGCGCGTGTGTGTCAGATGTCTAAAAACTAAACAGCGGAAACATTCAGGTCGTCGTCTCCGACGCGTTTCGCGCCATCTCAAGATAAGTCTGTATTTCCGGATTATGCGGATCTTGCGAAAGGGCGCGCTCCCACTCGGCCCGCGCGTCGATGACGTTTCCCTGCGAGAAGAACAT
>JACPKS010000041.1 GCA_016186905.1 Deltaproteobacteria bacterium | reverse complement strand
CGAACTGCGTTTTGAGATCGTATTTTCCGGTGACCTGGACGTGGCAGTCGAGCGCGAACGAAGAAAGCGGCATGAGCAGGGCGGCGAGAATGAGTTTCATGCGGATTATTCTTGGGATGAAAGCAAGGTTCGTCAAGGGCCAACTTCGAGGATCAATGTCACGGGGCCGTCGTTGGTGAGCTCGACGTCCATGTGCGCTTGGAAGGTGCCGCCTTTGGTTGGCACCCCAAGCGCGGCGCTGATCGCGATCGCTTTTTCATATAGCGCCTTTGCCCGGTCGGGAGCCTCGGCTCCGGCGAAGCTCGGGCGGCGCCCTTTGCCGCAGTCGCCAAGAAGCGTGAACTGCGAAACGATAAGGTGTTCGCCGCCCGCATCCTTGAGAGAGAGGTTCATTTTGCCCTCGGCGTCCTCGAAAATCCGCAGATCGCAAATCTTCGCGACGAGTTTTTGAAGGCTCTCCTCGCTGTCGCCCTTGGCAACGCCGAGAAGAGTCAGAATTCCGCGGCCGATGCGCGAAATCTCGCGCCCGTTAACGGTGACGCTGGCGCTTGAAACTCTTTGTATGACGGCTTTCACGGTAGGTCGAGTGTGCTACATTCGTGGCGTGAACGCAAAGGCATCGCTTACCGCGAAGGACGTCGAAAAACTTCTGCGGTGGTACGACGCGAATCACCGCAAATTTCCGTGGCGCGAGAACCCCGAGGCGTACCACGTTTGGCTCGCCGAGGTGATGAGCCAGCAGACTCAGATGGCGGCGCTGCTTCCGTATTTTTACGGATTTCTCGAAAAATTTCCTTCGGTGGGCGCGCTTGCCTCCTCGGATGAGAGCGAGGTTCTGGCGGCGTGGGCGGGGCTTGGGTATTATTCGCGCGCGCGCAACCTGCGCAAAGCCGCGCGGGCGGTAGCGCGCGCTGGCGCGCGGTTTCCGCGCACGTTGGAAGGATGGCGTGCGTTGCCCGGAGTCGGTCCCTATACTGCCGCCGCGATCGCGTCGCAAGTTCTTGGCGTGGCTGAGCCCGTTTGGGACGGAAACGTGTTGCGCGTGTGCGCGCGCGTGTTCGCCGAAAAAAACGCGCGCTCATCGGCGTTTCGGGAAAAGTCGCTCGGTGTTTTGCGCGAATTCATCCGCGAAGAAAACGCGTCGCGCTTCAATCAGTCGCTGATGGAGCTGGGTGCCGCGGTTTGCACCCCGAAAAATCCGCGGTGCGCGCGTTGCCCGCTCGAGAACGCATGTCTTGCGAAACGGGGTGGGAATGTCGCGGCGTATCCCGCTCCGAAGCCGAGAACCGCCGTGCGCGATGTCCGGGCTCGCGCGCTGGTGCAGTTGCGGCCGCGCGGCGGGGAATTCGACGTGTATCTCGTCGAGCGTCGAAAGGGATCGTGGTTTTCGGGGCTCTGGGATTTTCCGTCCGATCTCGGTGGGGTGCGTGAGCCGGTCATCGCGTGTCCAAATGCGACGAAGGGGTTTCGCAAATTCGTGAGCGTGCGCCATAGCATTACGCACCACCGAATCGAGCTCGAAGGCTGGATGCGCATCGGTGGTCGTGGCGTTCCAAAAGAGGGAAAATGGATTTCCCTCGACGCGCTTACAGAAGAGTCGCCGCCGCTGGCTCTTGCCACGACCGCCAAAAAACTTCTTCGCCCACTTTTGCAGGCGTTACAAAAGGTACAAAAGGTGGCTGCTAACTAACGGCAAGGCGCTGCGTCAATTGGTACGTGTTCGTAATTTTAACGCGGCGCCTTGCCGTTAGTTAGCAGCCACCTTTTGTAGTAATCTGTTCGCGGTTCACCAAAACGAAAGAGAGACACCCATGTTTGAGCGTTCCTTGAAGTGCCGTTGCAGCCAGTTTTCCGTTACGAATACGGCCGCGAAAGGGCTGCCCAGGTCGTCGAGGTTCTTCATCCCGGAGGCAAAGCCGCAGTATGCGCCGGATCGGCTCGTCGACGTGGAGCAGATCAAGCTCGAGCTCGCCGTTGACCTGCCCGCGAAGACGCTCAAGGCAACGTGCACCACGACGTTTCGAGGTGTTGCGCCCGCGACGGGAAAGCTCACGTTCGACGCGCTTGACCTCGTCGTCGAGAAGGTGACCGACGCGGAAGGCAGGGAGCTCAAGTTCGACCGCCAGCCCGAGAAGCTCGTGGTGTTTCTCAAAAAATCGATCAACCACGAAGAGCGGGGGCAGGTCGCGATCCGCTATCGGGTGACCGAGCCGCGCGCGGGATTGTACTTCATCGCGCCCGACAAGGATTATCCGAACCGCCCGTGGCAGCTCTGGACGCAAGGGCAGGATCAGGACAACCGCTACTGGATTCCCTGCCACGACTTTCCGAACGAAAAGGCCGCGACCGAGATGACCGTGACGGTCGACGAGCGCTATACCGCGATCTCCAACGGCAGGCTCGTCTCGGAAACAAGCGACCGGTCGGCCAAGACGCGCACGTTCCACTGGAAGCAGTCGATCCCGCACGCGTCTTACCTCATTACGTTGTGCGTGGGCGAGTTTTCGGAAATCCGCGATGCGTGGAAAGACTCGAAGGGAAGCGAAGTTCCCGTCGTCTATTACACGATCCCGGGCCGCGAACCCGAGACGAAGCTCGCGTTCGGGAAGACGCCGAGGATGCTTGATTTCTTCTCGAAGAAAATCGGCGTCGATTATCCGTATGAGAAATACGCTCAAGTGGTGGCGTGGGATTTCATCTACGGAGGGATGGAAAACACGTCGTCCACGACGCAGACCGAGTACACGCTTCATCCCGAAAGTGTTGAGCTCGATTACTCAAGCGAGCCGCTCGTGGCGCACGAGCTCGCGCACCAGTGGTTCGGCGATCTTTTGACGTGCAAGGAGTGGGCGCACGCGTGGCTCAACGAAGGCTTCGCGACGTATTTCGAGGCGCTCTGGATGGAGCATGAACACGGAACCGACGAGTTTCTCTACGAGCTCTGGATGAACGAAAAAACCTACAAGAAGGAAGACGGCGGCGCGTACCGCAGGCCGCTCGTCACGAACGTATTCATGAGCCCGTCGGATATTTTCGACCGGCACCTGTATGAAAAAGGCAGTTTGATTTTGCACATGCTGCGAAACCTCGTCGGCGACGAGCTCTGGTGGAAGTCGATAAGCCGCTACGTGACCGCGCACTACGCGAAGACGGTCGAAACCGTGGATCTTCAGCGCGCGTTCGAGGAGACGACGGGCCGGGCGCTGTCGTGGTTTTTCGACCAGTGGTCGTTTCGCGCGGGACACCCCGAGATCAAGGCCTCGTACGAATGGAACGAGGAAAAGAAAATCGCGAAATTCACCCTCAACCAGGCGCAGAAGGCCGACGACCTCGTCGGAATTTTCCGCTTTCCGCTCAAGATCAAGATTGCCGCGGCCGACGGCGAATACATCCACGACGTCGAAATCGACGCGGCCGAAAAGAGCTTCTCCTTTCCGTGCAACGAGAAACCGAAATTCGTCTCCCTGAACGTGGCGAACACGATTCTCGGCGACTGGGATTTCAAGCCCGCGCGCGAGCTTTTGACCGAGCAGCTCAAGCGCGACAAAGACGTGATGGGGCGCGTGTTCGCCGCGAGAGCGCTAGGCCGAGACCACTCCCGCGCGTCGGTCGACGCGCTCGGGGAAGCGCTCGGCGGGGATAAGAGCGGGGGCGAAAAGAGCGGGGGCGATAAAGGACCAGAGAAGTTCTGGGGCGTGCAGGCCGAAATCTGCGATGCGCTGGCGGCGATCGGTTCTCCGCGCGCGCAGGAATACCTGCTCGGCGCGTGGGAGAAGCTCAAACATCCGCGTGCCCGCAAGGCCGCGCTCAAGGCGATCGGCGCGTTTCGCAACGAATCGGCGTTCGAGGCCGCCGAAAAGGCGCTCAAGAACGACAACAGCCCGCTCTGCCAGTACGAGGCGGGCATCGCGATCGGGCGTTCGCGCGTCGCGAACGTCTACGAGAAACTCACGTCGATGCTCGGAAAGCGCGAATCCTGGCATGACTATTACGACCGCGGGATTCTGGCGGGACTTTCAGCACTCCACCAGGACGAGCGCGTGTTCGGCGTCATCACGAAATATCTGCGCACGGGCGTTTCGATGTTCACGCGAAGGGAAGCGGTCGACGCGCTTTTGCGTTACGGAAACGCGCGCCCCTCGCTGATCCTGGAGCCGCTGGCGGATCTGACGCGCGACCATGGTTTTTTCGTGCGCCTGATGGCCGTCGAGGCGCTAGCCCAGCTTGGCGACTTCCGCGCGGCAGCACACCTTCAGCGCGTCGTCGACGGCGTGGTCGATCCGCGCACGAAGCGCGCGGCGGTCATGGCGCTCAAGAGCATCCGCGAAGGCGCAAGCGCCAACGAGAACGTCGTGAAGCTTCGCGAGGATTTCGATCGCCTGCGCGAGCAGTATCGCGAGCTATTGGGGCGAGTCGAGAAAATCGAGCCGATGGCGAAAGCGGAGAAGCCCGCCGGGGTTTGAAATTCTCAATGTGGCGCCGGATCGTCACCATTGCGCCTTTACGTTGGGATAGTCGAGAATCACGGTGAAGCGTTTGAGTCTTTCTTGATTAACGAAATCATCCGCGCGAACGCGTATCGGGAGCTTGATTATCGAGCACGCATTATCGAGGTTTATTATGTCGGCTCCCATGAAAACGCCCCGTACTAAGGCAGCGACTGAGGTGGTGTTTTCTACTTATCCCAAGATCCCACTGCACAGCGTATCGGTCCAGTCATCGGAATTGAAAGCGGCGCGATTCATAAATTGTGACAAGGCTTCGTACAAAACACTATGGTCCAGCGCCCATTCGCATTTTGCCTGACCCCAACTCCGCGAGGAATTGCGTGTAATTGCACACGCGGATTCCCGCGTCCACATACGGACGCGCTACCGTGCAAACCAGGAACCGATCCAGCTTGGGGTACTCCTCCGCGATCGACTTCAGCCCCGCCAAGTGCTTCGGACCCGGATTGGAAGTATGTTTGATCTCGATGGCCGCCATGGGCTTGGAACCCCGGGCGATGAGCAGGTCCACCTCGGAGCCGCCGCGCGCGCGCCAGAAATAGAAGGATCCCTCAAAATCCCGGTAAGAAAGCTCCGCGCGGATCTCGTTGATGATCCATTGCTCGAAAAGCGTTCCACGGGCTTCTGGCGCTAACAGCCCGCTCAGCGACTCGCGCAGCGCATTGGTCACGCCGTTATCAAAAAAATAGAATTTCGGGCTTCCCGCGAGCTGTTTTCGAACGGATTTTTCCCAAGGTGGAAGGAGGTAGCCCAGCCACGTATCTTGAAGCACGGCGAAGTACTCCCGGATGGTCTTGCTTTTCACCGTCGTTTCCCTGGAAATCTCGCTGTAGTTGACTTCCTGGCCACAGGTTTCCGCCGCGATCGCCAGAAATTTCGAGAAGGACGGCAGATTTCTCACCAACCCTTCCGCCTGGATCTCCTGATGCAAGTACGTGCCGGCATAAGTCTTAAGAATCCGTTTTTTCTCGGTCGCGTCGGATAGGTAAACCTTTGGCAGCGTACCGAACTTCAGCGCGTCATCCAGATGGAACGCGGGGGCGCCGGCGTAAGCCTGAATCTCGGGCAAAGTCAGCGGGAAAAGCCTGAGCTCGACGGCCCGGCCCGCAAGCAGATTCGCTCCGCCGCGCTTGAGCTTGCGGGCACTGGACCCCGAAATGAAAAACCTCAGTCCTCGTTCCTCGATCAGGGACTGGATTTCATTGAGCAGCGCCGGAACCCTTTGAATTTCGTCGATGACCACTCCTGCCGGCTTTTCCCTCAGGGCCAGCGCCTCTTTGCGGAGGCGTGAGGGATCCGAAAGATAAAGCTGAAAATTATCTTCCTGAAGAAGGTCGATCCAGAGCCAATCCGGGCAATGGTGGCGCAGCCAGGTGGACTTTCCCGTCATTCGGGGGCCGAACAGCAGCGCCGAGGAACGGGGGGGGTTGAGGCGCCTGGAGATCATAAGTTAATTATAACTGTAATATTTAACTTTGAAAGTTAAATATATTCTGTTTAAGCCGCCTGAGCATATTCATTTCTTCGTCCAGCAACATCCCTGCTTGCAACCTGATGCGCGGCGATTTACTTTAATTTCAGGATGGCTGATTTCAAACTGACCCCGCTGCGCAAGGCATTGGCCGCGCTGGCCGAGGCCCTGAATACGCCGAAAAGCGATATCGTGCGCGATGCGGCCATCCAGCGCTTCGAGTACTGTTTTGAGCTGACCTGGAAAGCCCTCAAACGCTACTTCAAGCTCAACAACAAAAAGGACATTCACAACATCAAAGACATTTTCCGCGAAGCCGGAAACCAGGGCCTGATCCGGTCCGTCGAGGACTGGTTCGGTTACCTCGATTCGCGCAACCTCACATCCCACACCTATGACTTGAACACCGCGGAACGGGTCTATGAATCCGCCGTTAAATTCGAGATGGAAGCCAAGAGCCTTCTGGAAAAGCTCTTGAAGTACGAAGCATGAGCGGCAAAATCGATGGCATCGGCGCTTCGCAGCTCAAGACCATCGCGGAGCTGATCCGAAACATCCTGCCGAAGGCCGGGATTCTCGCGTTCGGCTCCAGAGTGACCGGCGGCGCGCGCAAGTACTCTGATCTCGACCTGGCCCTCGACAACCGCGGGATCATCGAGCGGAAAGACATCGCGAGGATCAAAGAGGCGCTCTCGGAAAGCGATCTTCCGTTCCTGGTGGATCTCGTGGATTTGAACGCCGTGGACGGGGAATTCCGGGAACTGATCCTGAAAAACAGCCTGCAGATCGACTAAATTTTGTTCACGGAAAAACCGTTTCAATCAGGAATCGGACGTACTGTTCTTCGTCCGCCAGATTAATCTCGAGATTCGGATTGAGGGTTCGGATAAGGGTCGATTTGCCGCACTGTCTCGGCCCGAGAAGCAGGATCGACTTACCGGTTTTCGTAAGATAACGCGCTAACCGCGCTTTAATGTACATGTGTTCATTTTACGATGGAATTTGAACAAATGCTGACCATGGGGTCAGGTGGCGGAGATTACATCGGTTCTCGCCATGCAAGTCAGGCAAGCCGGACGAAGGCGGTTCAGTACAAGATTACTTTTCAAGGCAGCCTAAAATCTGAAATCCCAGGGAACGAGCTGCCCGGCCGAGCGTTTCGTCATGGGTAAGAAAATGAATGTCCAATTTGGTTTGCTCTCTCCAAAGCATCGCCGACGAGAGATGGATGGCGTCGAGAGTGCCCAGGGCGATGGCAAAGTTGCCGCACACTCGATCTAAAATGGCGTCCGTGATCTCGATCCATTCCACCGCATCAATCGAGTCACGAAGCTCTTCGGACGCCCTCACGAACTCCGCCTCCGACAAGAAGCCGCCAGTCCGCAATCGATCCAACGTTCTCAATCCCTCGACTTTCAGTAATTTACTCGCGATCGGACGATCAACCCTCGCGAACTCGGCGAGAGCGTTCGGTTGACCAAGCAAACGCCGCATGATGACGGAAGTGTCAACATACGCGATCATCTTCTGGCCCGGTCTTCCAGGAGAAAATCGACCACATCGAATTTCGCGGCGGGCTTTACCGAAAACCGGTATTTGGCCAGGGAAGCGGGATTTTTTCTCGGCGGAGTAATCGTGAGAATGGCTTCTTTACGTATCGACGTGAGGCGCGCCACTGGCACTCCCCGCTCATGAATCTCGACTTCCTCGCCGGATTTCACCAGCCGGATGTACCGGGCCAATTTTGCCTTTAGTTCGGAAATCGCGGCGGTTTTCACAAAGTGACCTCTCAAGACCTATAATAGGTCAAATAATGGTCAGATTCAAGGAGGGTTTCGGGGCTGGCGGGAAAATTCTCCGCTAAGGCCCGTGAAGCGCTTCCTTAAGGGGTTTCCCAGACGCAGCAGCCCTGGTCGAGGATCAGCTTCCTGAACCCGTCGGTGACGCGGTGAAAATCCACGACGTCCACCTTCTGGGGGATGTCGCTTTCCTGAAAGTCCTCTTCGAGCTGGGACCAGACCAGGACCGGCAGCGGGCCTGCCGTTTTGATCGCGAGATCGATGTCGGAATCGGCTCTTGCCCCGCCCTTCACCCGCGAGCCGAACGCGTAAACCTTGACCGCTCCGGCGCCCCTCAGATTCTTCTCAAGGATTCTCACGACGGCCGCGGCGGTCTTGGCGGGAAGAAAATCCGCGAGCGGCTTGTTATCCATTCCTTGTCTTCAGCGAAGCCAGCACCTTCTTGGCAAAGGGCGGGAAAGTCCTGGCGGCCTCATGCACCTCCGCCGCCACGTCGTCATTGTAAGCGTGGCTCGCGAGGTTGCGGTATCTCAGGAACTCGAACCATGGGGCGGGATCGTCGATCAGGCGCGACTTTTGGGCTTCCCGGAAGACATCTTTCGGATTGCCGGCGGCGACACCCAGTATTTTAAGCTGCCGCTGCAGGAACTTCCAGCACAGCTCGACGGTGTATTCGAACCTTTGGATGACCCCGTCCCGGACGTAAGGATTCACCGGTTGTTTGAGGATGTCGTCCAGGCTCCGGATGGCTTTTTCAAGCGAAGAGAGGTCCAGTTTTTCCGGATTTGCATTCATGTCGCGAGACTCATTCAAGGAATAGCAGCGCCATCGGTGGCGATCAAGATGAGATTATAAGGCAACGAGCCGTATCGATGGGTCAGAAAATGAATGTCCGATTTGGTTTGCTCTCTCCAAAACATGGTAACATCAAAAGAGGACTGGCAATAACGCGAAAAGAGCCCGAATGACTAAGACCGGCGCGCAGGATGAACAGATCGAGAAGACTCGACAACAGATCCTCAAGTCCTTGAGGCGACTTGAAACCAGCGTAAAGAAAACGGCCGGACTCCAAGTAAATCCCGCCCAACTTTCAGATGACGATCTTGAAGCATGGGAAGGTCTCATGAGCCGCTTCGCCAGAACCGTGGATTTGTTCGTTTCGAAGCTTCTCCGCCTGAAAATCGTAAAACACGAACCCGGCTTCCGCGGCTCGACACGCGACTTCCTGAATATCGCTGAAAAACTCGGGTTCGTCGATTCCGCCGAGAAGTGGTTGGAGCTCAAAGAGCTCAGAAACCGCCAGGCTCATGATTACGAAGACGAGGACCTTTCGGGCCTTTTTGTGGCCATTCGGTCGGCGGCGCCCGCGGTCCTGGGCATCGTGAGGTTCTTATGAACGCGAAGCGCTCATGAAGGTGAGACTGACTGCCGAGGAGAGGGCCGGCATTATTGAGGGGCTTTCCGAAAAAATCGGGGATATCAAGGCTGAGCTGCTGCTCTACGGCAGCCGCGCCGACCCGGCTCTTCAAGGCGGAGACATCGATCTTTTGCTGAAGGTCGAAGAACCGGACACGGCAAAGGCCCTGAACGCGCAAGCTCACGTCCTTCTCAATTCGATCAAGAAGAGAATCGGAGATCGTAAGATCGATCTTTCGGTGAAGGATTCCGGCGCCTTGCGCGAGGACCCGTTCTGGGCCATGGCGCTCCAAAAATCCGTGCTTTTAAAGAGATGGGCACCTGGACGCTGAACTTCGGCTTGAGTGCGGCCGTGAAATAACTCATGGCGGGGGTCGGTTCGGATTTTCCGGATTTCACCTCGACCAGCAGATAGGCTTTCTTCTCGATTGCATTTTCGCATCATCCATTTGCTGTGTATTGCCTTTACAAGACATTGGTGGAAATGGCGAAAATCTTTATAGGCTGGTGGACTATCGCTCATCTCAGGGAGCCATCGACGTACGGCATTTCTGACCTGTCTCATCGGTATTTTTTGCCGCTCATTTTGGCTTCTGGGTTCGGGTTTTCGATCGCGCTTGATGTACCGACGCCGACGAATGTGTTAATTTGTTGTTGAATATCAAGCGATTACAATACCTGACCGATTTATATTGCATTTTGTTTAACGCGGCGTAACATCCGTAATCGAGATGTAGTTAAAGGTTCTTTAAAATTCCCTCATGGGGTGTTTTAAGGGTTTTAATTGGTTGAAGTAACAAGGAGGTACGTATGTTGAGGAAAATATGTTTACTAACGTTGGCAATGAGCTTGGCGGCCATAGCTTCGGCTTATGCTGAAAGTGGTGTATATGCGATTGAAGAAACAAAGGACTCCGCTGGATTAGTTAAGTTTAGGGAAGTTGGCTGTGAGGCCGGCATCAAGATAGCTGATTTTAGGCAGGAAATCAGGGACAAATTGTCCGCCAAGGAGGCGGATCTAATCATATGCGCTCTTACTGATGGTAAGAGGCTTTATACGGAAAATGGAAGTTCTGAATTACTCACTGAGAAGTCAACTTTCCGAGTGTTTACGCAGAACATCCGAGAGAGGTTGATACCTCAGTGTGCGTCGCTAGCTCAAGAACTGCTTGGTGGCAGTGGCGAGAGGTGCCACAAGGTGCACTTCCTGTATTGATTTGGTCGCCGCTGAATAAGTCCGATTTTTGATTTTAAGCGAAAACGGAGAGCTGCTCTTGGCTCTCCGTTTTCCATTTTGGGTCGCGAGGGCACAGCGCCGATCTTATTTTTTGCTCCGCGCTCCGCTCTTGTATGACGCGAGAGCGCTTGCCGGGAGAATCATGGGAAGATCCCTGAGTTTCAGACCGCTTTTTTTCTCTCCCTGGCGAGCTGATCCAGCCGCTCGGTGACCCAAATCTTGATGAGGGACTGACGCGAAACACCCAGACGGGTCGACTCTCTTTCGAGCTGCGAAACGGTCCATGCTGGAAAATCGACGTTCACACGAAAGACCGCCGTATCCAAATCGGCGTGTTCCATGAGTATTTTTATTGGGTTTAATTTATTCGCTTGCCCGACCACCTACTCAAGACGGTCCACTATTAAATTCTTTTGTTTTCAAATACTTATGATCCTTAATTTCCATGTTATAAATAAGAAGTGAGCGAAACGAGGTTTAGTTATGAGCAATAAGACAGTCAGGTTTCCCCAAAAGGGCGCCGTAGCCAAAATCACAGAAGAACGCGGCAAACTTAAAAATCAGCCGGCATCGAAGAAGCTGCGTGAGATTTTCAAGAAAGAAAACGAAACGCCTTCTGAGATCAAAGAAAAGAAGATCGCGGCACAGCCGAAAAAACGCGACGGCGATCTGGACCTTTAAGTTCGACGATGAACGGGGCAAGGGGAACGTTTAGCGAGATTCCTGAATTCGTAAAATCGCATCCGGGTGCTGGCCTAGGATGTCTTATGGATACGAATGTCCTGTTTTCGGCCTCCTATGACTGTCGCGTCCCACCGAACCGACGACAGTACCGTCCCACTTGAACGACGACACTGCGGCTTGGCGATATGTTGTTAGTGCGAGAGCCCCTTCTCGTCAACCTCCTTCATATCTGTTGCCTGGATGCGTCCTTTGAGTCGAT
>JACPKS010000044.1 GCA_016186905.1 Deltaproteobacteria bacterium | reverse complement strand
GGGGGCGGACGCGTTTTCCAGACAAAGCAATGTGACGGAATGTTGCGCGCCGCCGGCGGGCCTTGCCGAGGAGGAGAAAAACGTCGCGGAGCTTTCGAAGGTGGCCGGCGAATGCCCGACCGCGGACGAAGCGGGACTGGCGAGCGCCAAGAAAGATTTCGCGGCGCTATTTCCAGAAGACGCCGTGAAGACTGAAGTCGATGTTTATGGCATCAAACTTACCGGCACGGCCGAGCAACTCGCGTTCGCGAAAAAAATCGTAGGCGGCGATGGAACTTCAACCGGCAGTCGCCGGCCCTCGGCGTGGCCTTCGATCGCCAAAGATTGCGCGGATGTGGTTTGCGCGCTTGCCAAACTCTTCGGCAGCGAGGAGTCGGCACTTCGCGCGCTGAACGTCGCGAATCGCACGGGTTACTTTATAACAGCGAGCCAATTCATGAATCCCGCCGGCGTTGAGCAGATCTGGCGCGCAAGCGAGATTCGAACGATCGATGAGGTGATCCAGAAGGCGCCGGAAAATTTTCGCAGGCTTTCCACGATGAAATATTTTTACAGGGTTCATGACGGCTATCGAAACGCGGAGGATCCGAATACCGCCGCGCAGGCCGTTTCAGGATGGGGCAGCGGCGTGGGCCGCATCGAAGTGTACGCGGGTACGTTTTCGGATGAGGGGTTCGCGGCTCCGGCCGTCCTGCACGAACTCGCCCACCACTTGGATTTCAGCGGCTCCATAGCCGGCAATCTGAATCGGTCGACCGGCTTCGCGAAATTGAGCGGTTGGGATGAGGGGCAAAAGAAGCAGGCAGGTGCTGATACGGCCGGAAATCCTGTTTATAAAACGGTCTACGCTTCCGCGCGCACCGATAATTTCATTACGGATTACGCACGAACCACTCCAATGGAAGACTGGGCCGATACGGCGGCTTATTACGTCTACGCGCCCGGGCTCTTGAAAAAGGTCGCGCCCGAAAAATACGCGCTGATGAAGAACATGGTATTTGGCGGAAGTGAGTATGGCGATGAAAAATGGCCCGCGCTGGAGCGGGCAGTGAGTGAAGCAGGGGGAGAGCCAGCGCTTATACAGGAGTGTTTTGGAAGTCTCACGGAAATCGCACCGCACGACGAGGCTTCCGTTCGGGAGATTTTGACGGAAGAACGGGGAACCGTGTTCTGGCGCAGCCGTCCGGTCGAGGAGTTCGCGCTTCGAACCCAGTGCCTTAATAAAAAGGCGGATGAGATCGCGGCATCGCTCAAAGCCGATCCGTCCTTTTGCGGGAGGGGAGGCGTGATCGCGGTGGAGGATACGCTCCGAACAAAAATCATGTGGCCGCTGCGTTCGATTCTCGAAGCGGCGGTGAGCGCCGCGAAGGAACCGGCGGCGACGGCCGAGAAAAGGTGCTTTGAGAAAAGGGATTTCACACGGCCTTGCGCGATCGGAAAAGACGCGATCAAGGCGGCGCTTCTTGCGAATCCGGAATTTGTCGCCTTACCCGAAACGGCGCAAAAACAGGCCGGAGAGCGCATCTTGAATCTCATCGCATCGCCGGGGCTTACCGCGGCGGTCTTGAAGGAGTTTACGCCGGCGCGAACGCTTCTGGCGTGTTTAATGGGTGTCGATGTGATTCACCTGAACGAGGAAAAAGTTTTCTATCACACCGATATGGTTGAGTTGTCAGACGGCATCATGCAGAGATGGGTCCAGGTCGCGACGGGAGTATCCGTCGCGAAGGGCTGTACCCGAAATCTCGAGAAGGGGTGGGCGGCAAAAGGCTACGCGGTCGATGCGCCTGCAGAGCGCCTCGCGGCCGACGTTCTTAAAAACGAGCGGATGGCCGGGATCGTCAAGGCGTTTGAAAATGAGGTGGTCTTGAAATGGGCCGCGAATATGAAAAACTGCGGCAGTGATGCATCGGCTCGCCAGTCGTGCATGGAGGGCGTGCTCAAATCCTGGGCCGAAAAACAAAAGCTCGGGGCCGAATTCGACTCCGCCGCGCTGACCGGGAGGCTTCTTAAGACCGTGAACGTGGAATAATTTGCCGGGCCGCCGATTTCCTGGCCGCTGAAGAACTGGCGCCATACGCCGATGAGCCTATCGATGAGAGTGAAAGGTCTGTGCAATCTGACGTTGAGCGTCCTAGTTGCCGCGCTACTGCTCGCTGCTGCGCCCGTTGCGCGCGCGCAGCCGTCGCCCAGCCAGTACGATTATCCGAAGATGTGGAACTACGCGCGCCAGATGCTCACGCGCGCGCCGGTGAGGAAATTCCTTAAAGACGTTTTCGCGGAAGAGCTTAAGATCAGCCCGGAGATGCAGAAGCAGTTCAATTACCCCGAAGCCATCAAGGAAATGTCCGAGAGCCAGTTCGTGCTGCTGCTTCAAAACAACCCGAAGCTCTGGCCCATGATCGACGAGTACCTCAAGGCCGTGCCCGAGATCAAAGAGGACGACCCCAGGCAGGAAGAGGTTCGCAAGGCGTTCCGCGAGAAATTCCGCGCGGCGATCGAAGACAAAGGCGTGCGGCGGAAATTCCAAAAGATCAATGACGCCGCGAAGCCGATGCTCCTGATCGACCCGAACGGGCCCGGCTACCGCAACGTCAAATTCTACGTGAACCATATCAGGATTATGGAAGACGGTACCGTGATTCCGCCCGATGACTTGCAGCAGGTCTGGATCGAGTTTTTTCACGGTGGAGAAAAGCAGGAAGTCGTGAACGTGTTCGAATTCGATCTCGAACGCGTGGCCGATGAGCTCATCGCGAAGGCGGATTCCGGTCTTGACGTGCGTGTCGGAATTCATAAACCAAGCGCTGAAACG
The DNA here is from genome assembly GCA_016186905.1 of Deltaproteobacteria bacterium. Classification (GTDB taxonomy): domain Bacteria; phylum Bdellovibrionota; class UBA1018; order UBA1018; family UBA923; genus JACPKS01. The sequence continues at coordinate 71,702 of JACPKS010000044.1, read as the reverse complement.
AATCCGAAGATTCAGGCGATCGTCGAGAAACTGAAGAAACACAAGAACATCATGGTCCACCTGGTCGACCCGGTCGGCCTGAATCACCAAAAGCTCGCCGCGCGGGACTGGGAGCTTTCCGGCAAGGGGGCGGCTCTTTCGTCATCGGGCAATCTCACGCAGTCCTGCAGCGGAAAAGAGGGGGATCTCGCCGATGTTCCGGAGAAAGAGCGCCCGAAATTCTCGGTTCCGAACGCCAATCACATGATCACGACGGATAGCGATATTCTTGCCAACCTCGTAAACCACGAGCTCACGAAGACGCTCAATCCCGAATACCGCTTGCGCGGAAAGGAGTATCCTTTAAGCGGCGCGTGGCAGATCTTGGGCGGAAGCGGAAAGGACCCGAAGGTCGACCCCTGGATGATCGTCATGTTTTCCCCCAACGGCGGCATCGGCGACATCAACCTCGACGGTATTTCGCGTTTGATCAGACTGTTCTGCGGAAAAGAAATCTTCACGATGCAGTTCGCGTTTTCGTCGAAAACGATCGAGGACGCGCTGAAGTGGTGCGCGAAGAAACTCGCGAAAGAAGGGAAAAAGCTCCCTTTCGAGGGAGTTTTTCAGAGGTCATTCGCCGGAATGGACTGGTCCGTGCCCATGAGCATGATCGGCTACAAGCAAGACGAGAAATCGGGGAGCTATCTTGATGACCCCGACTCGGATTGGAAAAAGATTCTTGGAAAGGATGGCCTCGAGAAGATGAGGAAGAACGTTTTCGCGGAACCGGAATTTTACGGCGAGCACTCGTACACTTATCCGGACGGCCACGGCGCGAAGGTCAATGCGAAAACCCACCACAAGATGATGGCCGTCGGAGACTACGTCATCGCCGCGACATCCTTCAATTTCAGCGAAGGCGCGCTCTCGAACCAGGAACAGCTGATCATCTGGAAGGATCCGGAAGTGCTGAAGCACGCGAAAGCCATGTACCGCGGGTACAAGAGCATGACGACCCGCACGCTTGAGGAAGTGCTCCTCAGGAAAAATGAGTTTCTTGAAATCAAGAAATCGGGTCTGATCGGCATAAAGGAAAAAGGAAAAGATAAGGGGATTAAAGGCGGCGGTTCCTGTCCTGGTCTTTTGAAGAAGCCTTAAAATCTTTATTTTGCGCCCTTTGGGCGCATGCCCTATGCCCATCCACGAATTTCCAGATCCACGAGACGCAGATGAAAATGGCATCGTCGCGGTGGGGGGCGATCTTCATCCCAAGTCGCTTCTTCTCGCGTACAGCCAGGGGATTTTCCCCTGGCCGGTCGACGACTTTCCGCTCATCCCGTGGTTTTGCCCCGAAGAGCGCGGGATTCTCGAGTTCGCGCGCCTGCACATCCCCAAAAGCCTCGCGAAACTTCAGCGCAAGAACCCGTACCGCTTTTCGATCGACGGGGATTTCGACGCGGTGATCGAAGCGTGCGCGCGCGTTCCGCGAAAGTCCGCGGCGGGCGGCCGCGAATCGACGTGGATCACGCCTGAGATGCTCGCCGCGTACAAGCGTTTCCATCGCGAAGGATATGCCCACAGTGTTGAGGTATGGGCACGCGCGGGCGAAAGCGAACGCGAAAAAGAAAAACTCGTCGGTGGGTTATATGGGGTTGAGGTTAACGGCATCTTTTCGGGCGAGAGCATGTTCAGTCTCGAACCGAACGCTTCAAAACTCGCCCTCCTGCGCCTCATTGATCACCTTCGCGCCTTCGGCGTGCATTGGATCGACATCCAGATGGTCACGCCGCACATGGAGCGGCTTGGCGCGCGCGCGGTTTCGCGCGACGGGTTTTTGCGCATGCTGAAGAAGACGCAGCGGCGGCGGTTACGGCTTTTTTGAGCAGGCGGTTGAAAAGCGATTCAGCGGGCACGCGGCAAAACCGCGTGGCACTTCGCCTGGGCTTCGGCGATTTTTCGGTAAAGCCAGGGCTGTGGCCCGAGGATCGCCCTTTTGCGAAGCCCTTCGAACTCCTCGGTGTAAGCTTGGGAAAGTTCCCGGCTCTCGATCACGAGCAGCGCCTCGTCGTTTTGCTCATTGGCCGCCGCCGACCAGTTGTGCGAACCCACGATCGCGCGCTCGCCGTCAACGACCGCGAACTTGTGGTGAAGCACGTCTCCGTCGTCTAGAACCGTGAATCCGGAATCCATCACAGGGCGTGCCCACGGGCGGTTGCCCGCCTCAAACGCGCATTTTGGGTTGAGCATCTGCAGTCCGAATATATCGAGCAGCTCGCTATAGTAGCGGGTCGCGAAACTCGGATCAATGAGCACGCTGGGCTTCATCCCTCTTCCGTGAGCTTCTTCCATGGCGTTTGCGATCGACTGATCTGAAAACACAAACAGAGCGAGATCAGCGCTTTTCGTGGCCGTCTTGAACTGGCGGGCGATCAAGGCGTTCGTGCTCGCGTCCCAGCCAAGACGCTTGGAGGTTGGCGAGAACTGAATGGTGACCGGCGTCGGTCCGATTTTGAGAGCGTAGGGCCCGCGATAGGTTTTTTTCAGGCCAAACTGATGGTTCACCCACATCAATTCGAATTCCTGCGTAAAAAGCCGGGCAAGTGGCGCGCTCTCGATGTGCAACAAAGCATTGGCGTTGCCGATGCTCCGCGCTTTGTTCGAGTCGCCGTGGGTGCAGCTGCGGGTGAAGTTCGCGGAACCCGTGATGACGGCCTTGCCATCGACGACCATGAACTTATGGTGCATGAGTCCGCTGCCCTTGCTTCCATCCGACGTATCGTCGAGCCACTTCACCCCGCCCCGTTGAAGAATCGCGAGGGAATCGTGCGACTGCGCTTCTTCGGGGCTCATCACGCCGTCGCGATTTTCATCGGCGAAATTCACGAACTCGTCGTATTTGGCGCGATCGTGCTCATTGAGCTTCGCCCGCTCTTCCGGAGTGAGCTGCCGCCAAAGATGCGAGTGCTTGTTTTCGAGCATGATCCTCACGCGAACGCCGGCGGCTTGTTTCTTGGCCAGCGCGCGCGCGACGCGAGGAAGGTCCAGTTCGTACACCGCGAGATCGAGTGTTCGCGCCGCGCTCTCCACCCCGCCTAAAATCACGGCTTCGAGATCATCGCCCGTTCTGTCGCGGCCGTAGTAAGGATCGCGGTAGGAGTGATCCGCGCGATGATTGAAATACGCCTGTATCTGATCCGCGCGAGACGGTGAGCCAAGCAGGATACTCAAGACTAACCAGGAAAAACCCCAATACGTGGCTTTCATTTAAGTTGATGATACATGGCGGTTGAGTCCTTTCTCAACTCCAAATACAATATCTGGTAAGTGCTTCCGTTTATCGAAAAGTCGTTCCTTGCGCGAATCGCAGCGGTTGCCTTCCTCGCGGTGTTTGCCCCGGCAGCGGTCGCAATGCCCGCTTCGTTGACGGAAATCAGGTCGATTCCAAGACGATGACTTTGGGCATGGCTTACGGGCTCTGACCACGCCGCCCGGCGCTGTATTCGAGCATTTCATCTGTGCCTTTCCAACGCCGCGTTGGCCTGCCGTTTGCTTTCCAGTTCTTCTGTGGGCGAAATATAACCCGAAACAGCGCTGCGGGATCGCTGAATATCAGTGTGTTTTCCAGGACATGCCGCTTTATTGCCATTAGGCACACAATGTAATAAAATGGGAGCAGTTGAATGATCGGTTTGGTTTGGAAACCGGAGAAGAATGTAGAACTCAAAAGGGATCCAAATCGCTCGTCGTTCGATGATGTTGTTGAGGCCCTGGCCGCGGGCGGATATCGAGACGCTCTGAGAAACCGAAATCACCCCGACCAGATGATTCTCGTGGTGGAGATCGAAGGTTATGCCCACGCTGTGCCATACCGAATCGTGGGCACAATGATGTTTTTGCGGACGGTGTATCCGTCGCGCGAATTGCAGAAGAAGTACGGAATGAAACCATGAAAAAGTTCAAGCCTACCAAAGTAAAGTTGAACCCAAAATTAAGTCAGGATGAACTTGAGTTGGAAGAAAGTCTTGCGCGAGGAGAATGGGAGCCCGTTTCTCGTGAGGAGCGCGACGCACTTGGCGCCGAGCTTAAGCAAACAGCTCTTGAGCATATGAAGAAAGAGGCGCGTGTAAACATCCGGATGAGTCCAAAGATTCTAGATCAAATAAAACAAATTGCGGCGCAAGAGGGGCTTCCGTATCAGACGCTCATGAGCAGTGTTTTGCACAAGTTCGCTACCGGACGTCTCGTCGATGGAAGCGCGCTCGACGCGATCGGGCGCAAATTAATGGAACACGGGGGGAAGACCAGGACGAAGAAGGTTGGGCTATGAGTCAAGAACGCTACGCTTGCCCGACGATCGGTCATCGGCTTGTTACAGGCTCTACGGCATTTTTGATTTCATACTCAAACGCGAGCTCTTCTGTTTTTGCGTCGATGGTTACGCGCACGTTTCCGCCGTGCTCGAGCTTGCCGAAGAGAATCTCCTCGGCGAGCGGCTTTTTGATTTTCTCCTGGATGAGCTTGGCCATCGGGCGAGCGCCCATCTGGCGGTCGTAACCTTTCTTGGCGAGCCACTCGCGCGCGTCGGCGTCGACCTCGAGCTCGACTCTCTTGGCGAGGAGCTGGGCTTCGAGCTCCACGAGCTGTTTGCCGACGATCTGCGCGACCGTGATCGGATCAAGCGGATTGAAATACACGATCGCGTCGAGCCGGTTGCGAAACTCGGGGTTGAAAATCCGTTCCACCTCTTTCTTCGAGACGTCGGCGGCCGGCGCGTTCTCGCTCATCCCGAGCGGCCGGCGTTCGTGTTCGCGGCCGCCGGCGTTGGAGGTGAGAATGAGGATCGCGTTCCGGAAGTCGGCCTTCTTGCCGTTGTTGTCGGTGAGCGCGCCGTAGTCCATCACCTGAAGCAGAATGTTGTAGACGTCGGGATGCGCCTTCTCGAACTCGTCGAGCAAAATAACCGAGTATGGCTGCTTGCGAACGGCTTCGGTGAGCAGGCCCGCCTGCTCGAAACCCACATACCCCGGAGGCGCGCCGATCAGGCGCGAGACGGTGTGTTTTTCCATGTACTCGCTCATGTCGAAGCGCTGGAAGGGGATGCCCATCGCGTGCGCGAGCTGTTTGGCGAGCTCGGTTTTTCCGACGCCGGTCGGCCCGCAGAAGAGAAACGACCCGACGGGTTTGTCACCGGCGCGAAGCCCTGAACGCGCGAGCCGGATGGCGTTGGTGAGCTGGTCGATGGCGTGGTCCTGGCCGAAGATCACGAGTTTCAGATCGCGGTCGAGCGAGCGCAGGCGCGTTTTCTGGTCATGGCTCACCGAGCGCGCCGGAATGCGCGCGATCTGCGAGATGATTTCCTCGATTTCTTTGACGCCGACTTCCTTTTTTCCGGCCAGGCGCGCGCGCGCGCCCGACTCGTCGACGACGTCGATGGCTTTATCCGGAAGAAAGCGGTCGTTCAAGTGCAGCGCCGAAAGATCGGCGGCGGCTTTGAGCGCGTCTTGCGTGAAGTTGACTTCGTGGTGCTCTTCAAATTTCGATTTTAACCCGTGGAGGATTTGAATCGTTTCGGCAACCGTGGGTTCGGGCACGTCGATTTTTTGAAAACGGCGCGAGAGCGCGTGGTCTTTTTCAAAAACATTCCGATATTCGTTGTAGGTGGTCGACCCGATGCAGAGAAGCTCGCCGCGGGAGAGGATGGGCTTGAGCAAATTCGCGGCATCCAGCACGCCGCCGCTTACGGCGCCGGCACCGATGATCGTGTGGATCTCGTCGATGAAGAGTATGACGGGGATTCCTTTTTCTTTCTTGTTCATCAGGGTTTTCAAGACTTTCTTCAAGCGCTGCTCGAAGTCTCCGCGAAAACGCGCGCCGGCCAGCAGCGCTCCGATGTCGAGCGTATAGATCTCGGCATTTTTCAAAAGAGCGGGAATTTCGCCGCTGATGACTTTAAGGGCCAGGCCCTCGACGAGCGCGGTTTTTCCGACGCCGGCTTCGCCGACGAGAATGGGATTGTTCTTGCGGCGGCGGCAAAGCGTCTGGATCATCCGCTCGATCTCGCGCTCGCGCCCGACGAGCGGGTCGATCTTTCCGCGCCGGGCAAGCTCGTGGAGCGCCACGGTGAACTGCGAAAGCGGATCGCTGCCCGGTTCCTTCTTTTTTTTCTCGCCGGTTCGCGCGGGCGGCTCGCCTTCGACCGTCGAATCGGGCAGGCGCGTGCCGGCGTCGAGCTCGCGCCCATGGCTTAAGTATTCGAGCGTGCTGAGTTTGGTGATGCCGTGTTTTTCAAGCGAGTGAAGGCCCAGCGAATCTTTGGCCTGAAAGAGCGCGACGAAAAAATCTTCGGGGCAGACCTCCTCTTTTCCAGCCGACTGCACGTGAAAGATCGCGCGCTGAACAAGCCGCTGCAGGCCCAAGGTCGCCGCGGGCGGTTCGATCAGGTCTTCGTCGGAAGCCTGCATGGACTCATCCTTGAGTTTGCGTGCCTTCGGAACTTCGTGGTCGAGGTATCGCTCGACGTCGTCTTTGATCGCCTCGAAGTCTCCGCCAAGGGCTACGATGATGTCCCAGATTTCCTGCTCTTCAAGCAGGCTCAAGAGCACGTGTTCGACCGTCACGTATTCGTGGTGCCGGCGGACGGCGTGCATCCCCGCGCGGTTTAAGACTTCCTCGGCTCTTTTTCCAAGCATACGACGCCCTCTCAGCTCCTATTTTACTCCTTTATCCAAGGGTGTGCTTGGAAAGGAGGATGTCAACTTGGGCTATTGAGCTTTATAGGCCTGAATACGCTCGAAGGTTTTTCTGAAAACCGGCTGATATTCTTTCGTGATGCGCTCAACGAGATTTTTGGCGAGATTCTGATCGTAAGTATGCGCGCTAAGGTTTCGAGATTCGATGATGTTTTTCCAGATCTCATTCCCTTCCAGAATGTTCCGCTTAAATGCTTCCTCGAAAACGACTCGGGGAAACGGCGCTTCAATTCCTTCCTTTTCAAGAATGAGTTTCAGCGTTTTCCAGGTTAGCTCGTAGACGAATTCAAAATTTTGAATAATACCCGCGTAGTCGCGGTCTTCGCTTGGAGGAGTCGCAAGCGCTTTTTCCAAGCTGCATAAAGCCTTTGAAAGGTTCGCGCGGTATTGATCAATTTTTTTCATAAATTACGCTCCCCTCCCTGAGAATTTTCTTTCTGAACGTATCGCTGATCTCGTCCATGCGAACAAGATCCAATGTATTGAGCTTCGGATTGTCTTCGCGGAGACGTGAGCAGAACTCACCCCAATTTTTCTCCAGCGCTGGGTCGATCTCGAACGCGAGGTCATAGTCTGATTTGTCATTAGCGGATTCTTTTGCTCGCGACCCAAAGACCCGGACGCTCCGTATGAGTGGCGAAGAATTGGCACTTAAAACAACGAAATCAATAACCGGGTCATTCGGTTTGATTATGGCTTTCACAGGCGGATTCTCTCGCCTTTCTTGCAGCTCTGCTCAAAGCGTTTTTTCTGAAACAGCCAGCGGATACCTGCACAAATATTTAGATTGGGATCAATCGCGTCCTCCATAGAGATATTAACATAATGATCCTTCAGCTGTGCATGGACTCTTTTTCCATTTTTCGTCACATACTCCGACTGCCAATGGGCGCTTCGAAAGTACTGCCCCGTAGGGCACAGCCTCCAAGGATGCACTGGACGAAGCGGGATCGGCTCTTCCCTTGGAGTAGGGGCTTTTTTGCGATGACGCCGTCGTTTCGGTCGTTTTTCAGCCATTTAGTGCACCGGCTCTAGTCCATCGGCTCCGCGGTGGCGAGCAGGGGATGGCCCTTGGAGCGCGCGTATTCGACGACCTGCGCGGCTTTGGTTTCGGCGATTTCGTGACTGTAAATCCCCGCCACGCCGCGGCCGGTCTGGTGGACCTTCAGCATGATCCGCGTCGCCTCGTCGCCGGTCTTGTTGAAAAAGCGCTCGAGAACTTCCACGACGAATTCCATCGTCGTGTAGTCGTCGTTGTGAAGAATCACCGCGTATTTTGGCGGTTCTTTGACCTTCGGCTTCGCTGCCTCGACCGCGACACCCCCTTCGGTTTCGTCATGTTCGGAGCCGTCGTGGTCTTCGCCGCCGTGCGGGAGCATGCCGGACGCGTTTAAGAGGTTCGAAGCATTTTGCGGACTTCGTCGAGGTGCTCGGTTTCGGCGCGCACGAACGCACGCGCGAGCTCTTCGAGCGCGACGTCGTCGCCTGCGAGCTTGACGAGATCTTTATAGAAGTTCAGGGCCTCTTCCTCGAACTTGAGGCTTTCTTTAAGAATCTGATCGACGGTATGGACGTTCGTCTCCTCGACCTTCGCCGCGATCACCGGCGGGTGGCCGCCGAGCGAGGTGATCTTCTCGCCGATCGTCGTCGCGTGATCCATGCTCTCGGTCGCGCGGTCGCGCAGCCATTTCTGGATCGGGATGCGGTTGTGCCCCATGATCATGAACGAGTAGTGCAGGTAGCGGATGATGCCGCTGATCTCGGCGAGAAAAATTTTATTGAGGCATTCCATCACTGCGTTGTTGTTGGCCATCGTATTCTCCGTTTCAGTTAAGGTTCGCCCGAATTTACGATGGAACTCCGGCGTTGTCCACCGGGGGCACTTCCTCTATGCTGGGTGCGCGCATGAATACCGTCGGCATCCTTCTCGTGAATCTGGGCACGCCTGACGCGCCCACGCCCGAAAAGGTGGGAGCGTACCTGCGCGAGTTCCTGATGGATCCCGACGTCATCGACATTCCGTATCCGTTTCGCTGGGCGCTCGTGAATTTTTTGATCTTGCGCGGGCGCGCGCGTGCGAGTGCTGAGGCCTACCGAAAGATCTGGACTTCGCGCGGCTCGCCGCTGCTGTTCCACACGCTCGAGCTCGCGGCGGCCGTTCAACGTGAGGCCGACGCCGCGGCGCCCGGGCGGCATCGCGTGAAAATGGCGATGCGATACGGGAATCCTTCGATCGAATCGGCTCTCGCGGCGTTTCGCGACGAAGGCTTGCGCAAAATCCTCGCGCTGCCGCTTTATCCGCAATATTCGCTTTCGGCGACCGAATCGTCGGTGCGCGAGATCCGGCGCGTGCTTTCAAAACTTGAGTTCTCGTCGCTCGACGTCGATGTTCTTCCTCCTTTTTGCGATTCGCCGTTTTTTTTGGATGCGGTCGCGGCGGTGTCGCGGGCCGCGCATGCCGCGGCCAGGGCGGATTTCACGCTTTTCAGTTTTCACGGATTGCCGGAGCGGCAAGTTCGAAAAGCGGTGCGGACGAGCGGCTTCGATTATCGCGAGCAGTGTTTCGCGGCGGCGCGCGGGCTTGCCGCGCGGTTGGAAATTCCAGCGGGGGAATACGGTGTTTCGTTTCAGTCGCGGCTCGGGCGCACGCCGTGGATTCGGCCTTTCACGGACGTGGTGCTGACGGAGCTTGCGTCCGGAAAGTTGCCCGATGGTTCGCGAGCTCCGCGGCCCGTTCGGCGGTTGGCCGTGCTGTGTCCGTCTTTTGTCTCAGATTGCCTTGAGACTCTGGAAGAGATCGCGATTCGCGGCCGCGATATTTTTCGCGCAAGCGGCGGCGAGGAGCTCGTTTACATTCCTGCCGTGAACGCGCGGGAGGAGTGGGCGAAAGCGGTGTTGAATATCGCGGTTACGCGTGCTTCTTAAAAAACTTTGAGATCCGTGAATTTCGCGATCTTGTCAAAATCCCGGTCGTGATGCCAAATCTCGATGTTCCCGCGGATTGCGATCACGGCGATGAGGCAATCAACCGAAGAACGAATCGTCAGACCTCGTCTTCGGCCTGATCGATAGAGGTCGGCCGCCTGAATATAAACGTCGGAATCAATAGGGTTCGATAAACAAGGAAGAGCGAGAAGCCCATCCTTAACCGTCGAATGATGTAGATCCGATCGGATTCCTTGAAGCACTTCCTGAATGATGGGCAAGCAGGTGGCGTACCGCTCCATCTCGGTCGGGTCTGAGAGCGCCGTGTTCTTGCGGCTCAAGATCCGAATCCATATTGAGGTATCGACCAGGATCAGGCTCATTTTACTGCTGCTTTTTGCCCGGGCGCCGCTTCGGGAGATCCCGTCTCATTTCAGATAGTTCGCCCTCCCATTCCACTTGCCCCATAAGATTGAATAGCCCCCGGATCTTGCCGATCCGAATTGCTTCCTCAAGCGAGCGATTAACGGCTTCCGAGTATGTTTTCGCGCCCAAGAGGCGGGTTGCCGTCTTGAGTAGAGTCTCGTCTAACACAAGATTTGTACGTTTCATGTGTTTAATATACCATGGCTCGGCCTATCGGTCAAATTCATCGAAACCGTTTTTGACGCCCTCATTTCAGGGTCAGGTTCTGGTTGGTCACCGGCCCTGTACGAAAGTATTCCCCATGACAAAACCGTGACAATTTTCGGTGCCCGATCGGTTATTTTATAGGTTAGGCAAGGCAGGTAAATACCCGGATGCATCCGCAAGACTTTCACCGGCTAAGAGTGATCAATTTTCGCAAGCAGGGGCTTCCCAGACCGCTTGCGCTTCCATGTCCGGGCGCGCTCTCCGGTGCGCTGCGCATCGATACCTGTCTTAGAAAACTCTGGGTATACACATCCGATCTGTTTCCCCACTTCGATCATGGCCGGCATGGCGAAGATCAAGGCGTTGAGGTTCATGCCGGAATCGAGGCCTATGCGTTTCTTCTGCGCGTCGCCGCGGGGCTTGAAAGCGAGATCGCCGGCGAAACCGACATCTTCGGACAGGTGAAAGAAGCCTGGCGGCAGCGCGCCGGAATTGCGCCGGCTCAAGAAGCCGCTCTTTCGCCGCTCATGCAGGGGCTTTTCGAAGACACGAAGGAAGTGCGTTCGCGTTATCTCGATCGTCTGGGCGGCTCTTCCTACGGAAGCCTCGTGCGAAGGTTTCTGCGCGAGCGCTCGCAGGCGACCGGCCGCGCCGAACCGGTTCTGCTCGTGGGGGCCGGAAAGCTTGCAGTCTCGATCGCGCCATGGCTCTTGGAGCACGAGCTTTGGATTACGAATCGCAACGTGGATAAAGCGCGGGCGCTGGCCGAGGAGCTGCGGCGCGAACATCGCGAAGCCCGCATCCGCGTGCTGGAATCGCGCGATGAGGAAGCGCAGGCGTGGAAGAACGCCGCGCATGCCGTCGTATGCATTCCAGTAGCGGCAGCCGGCGACGAAAAGCGCATCGAGTGGTTTCGAGCGGAAAACGCCGCTGTTACTGGCGCCGCGGGTCGCTCCGCTGGCGCTCCAATAAAAACAGCGCACCGGCACTGTTTTTCCGTCCCGGCTCTTGCGGCGCCCGGTGCTCGCTCGGTGATTCACTTGGGCGGCTTCCGCGCGGAATGCGCGAAATGGCAGGCGCTCGAAGGTTTTTTCTGCCTCGAGGATATTTTCGAGATGCAAAAACGGCAGGACAATGTTCGTCAGCTGCAAATTAGCCGCGCCCGCAACGCGTGCGAGGAGCGCGCGAAACTTCGTGCGCTCGGCGGGTCGCTCCACGTCGCGCACGGTTGGGAAGACCTCGCGTACTTCATCTCATGAAATTAAAATTGGGCACCCGCCGTTCGTTGCTCGCATGGTCGCAGAGCTCGTGGGTCGCCCGCGAGGTTGAGCGTCTCAATCCGGGGTTTGAGGTCGAGCTCGTCGGCATCGAAACCCGCGGCGACCGGATTCAGGACGTTCCGCTTCAAAGTGTTGAAGGAAAAGATTTCTTCGTCGCGGAGCTCGATGAGGCCCTGAAATCGGGCCGCGTCGACTTTACCGTGCACTCCATGAAGGACCTGAGCCTCGATCGTCCGGAGTGGCTGACACTTGCCGCGGTTCCGGTGCGCGCCGATCCACGCGACGTGCTCATCGCGGCGCCGGATTTCGCGGAAAAACTTCCCGCCGGAAAAAACGGCGGAAAAAACAGAGACGAGACGGTTCGCATCGGCACGTCGTCCCCGCGGCGGCTCGTGAACGCCAAAGACTTTTTGCTGCAGGCTCTTCCGCGCTCGGCGGCTGACCCTGAGCGAGAGCCGAAAATCGAGCTTGTCGAGATGCGCGGAAACGTGAACACGCGCCTTTCCCGTCTGCGCGAGCCCGCGGCGTCGGCGCGGCAGCTCGACGGTGTTGTGCTGGCCCTTGCCGGGCTCATCCGTCTTCACGCCAACGAAGCGGCCCGCGAGGAGCTTGCGGCGCTTCTGCGCTGCACGCGCTTCATGATTTTTCCGCTGCGCGAAAGCCCCGCGGCTCCCGCCCAGGGCGCGCTTGCCGTCGAGTGCCGCGCGCAAGACCTCCGCACGCGCGCGGCGCTGAAGGCTTTGCATCACGAGCTTTCATTCGACCAGGTCGACTGCGAGCGGGCGGTTCTTCGCGAATGGGGCGGCGGCTGCCATCAACGCTTCGGCGCCGCGTCCGCGCACCATCCCGAGCTCGGGCGCATGCTCTACGTGCGCGGTTTCCGGCCCGAAGGGCTGTTCGTTGAAGAGGTGCGCTGGGATTCGCCGGTTCCGCCGGCAGGCGCCGTGCGCGGGTGGGATGGAGTACGCGAGCGTAAGCGAAGTACACGCGAGCGCGAGCGAGCGAATAGTACAATTCCGAGAAGGGACGTATTATCTAGCCTTCCCGACCTGTCCGGAAACACTGTGTTTTTATCCCACTCCCGCGCCCTTCCCGATGACGCGGGAACCTTAGACGATTCCCGCGTATGGACCTCCGGCCCCGCAAGCTGGAAGCGCCTGGCAAGGCGCGGGATATGGGTCGAAGGATGCGCCGAAGAGACCGGATTTGCTGGATTAAAACCGCTTCTGGCCGAGCCGGTTTTGGGTCTGCCCAAGCCCATTCTCGTTCTTACCCATGAGTGCGCGCTGGCGGGCTGGAAGGGGGTGGCAGGCACCCGGGCGCTCGCCACTTATGCGGCGGCCGACGAGGCCCTTTACGCGCCCCAGGACATCGAAAAACTCAAGGCCGCAACCCATGTATTTTGGTCGAGCGCATCGCAGTATCATGCGCTAAAAAAGCATGCAGGAGAAAAAATCCACCAAGCCTGCCCCGCGGGGAAGACGCTTGAGGCGTTAAGCCGCGCCGGAGTCGCGGTGAAGGCGTTTCCTTCGGTGAAGGAGTGGAGAACATGGCTGGAGGCCAAATGAGTTTCAAAAGGAATCACCGCATGAGTCTCAGACGCTTAAGGCAGAGCCCTCTCGTGCGCGATCTCGCGCGACAACATCGCGTGTCGGCCGAGCAGCTGATTCAGCCGCATTTCGTGGTCGAAGGCTTGCGCGGGCGCGAGACGATTCCGGGTCTGACCGGCGTGCATCGCGAGACCGGCGATACGCTCGTTCGTCAGGTTGAAAAGGATCTCGAAGGCGGTGTTCGCAAGATTCTGCTTTTCGGCGTTCCGGCAGCCAAGCGGGAGCGGGATTTCAGCGCCGGCTTTACGTCAGCCCAGATCGCATCCTTGAAGAAGAATTTCGGAAAAGATCTTTTTGTCGCGGTCGACGTGTGTCTGTGTTCATCCACGACGCACGGCCACTGCGGCGTCATGAATCCGGAGGGCGATCACGTCGAAAACTCCGCGACGGTCGCCGAGCTTGCCAAGGCCGCGACATTGTTCGCTCAGGCGGGCGCCGATTGCGTGGCGCCGAGCGACATGATGGACGGGCGCGTGGGCGCGATCCGCGAGGGTCTGGATGCAGCGGGCCTCGAGCGTACGCTCATCATGAGCTACTCGGCCAAGTTTCACTCGAAGTTTTACGGCCCGTTTCGCGTGGCCGCCGATTCGGCTCCGAAGGGCGGCACGCGCCTTAAAGATCGCGCGACCTATCAGATCGATCCGGGAAATGCCCGCGACGCTCTCGCGAGTTCGCTCCGCGACGCCGAAGAGGGCGCTGATATTCTGATGGTGAAGCCCGGCCTTCCGTACTTAGACGTTCTCGCGCGGCTTTCGAGCGAGATCGCGAAACCCTGGGCCGTTTACGAAGTGAGCGGCGAGTTCGCGGCGGTGGAACTGATGGCGCGCGAAGGGCTGATGGACGGCCCGGCCGCGCACGTCGAGGCCTGGACGGCGTTCGCGCGCGCGGGCGCGTCGATGATCATTACGTACGGAGCGCGGTATGCGCGGGAGTGGCTCTCAAATGTTTAAGACGCACGAATCCGAAACGCTTTTCGATCGCGCCCGGCGCGTGAGTCCTGGCGGAGTGCATTCACCAGTGCGTGCGTTTCGCGGCGTGGGCGGCGTTCCGCGCTTCATCCGCTCGGCCAAGGGCGCGGAGCTCGAGGACGTTGACGGCAACCGTTACGTCGATTTCTGCATGTCGTGGGGACCGCTTCTTTTCGGCCATCAAGACGAAGACGTGGCGGCGGCCGTGCATGCGGCCATCGGGCGCGGCTGGTCTTACGGAACGGCCGAGCCGTATTCGCTGGAGCTCGCCGAGCTGATCACGCGGGAAATCCCGTGGGTGGAAAAAATCCGCTTCGTGAATTCAGGCACGGAGGCCGTGATGTCGGCGCTTCGGCTCGCGCGCGCGGCGACGGGACGGAATAAAATCCTGAAATTCGAAGGCTGCTATCACGGGCACGCCGATTCGATGCTCGTGCGCGCGGGCTCGGGCCTTGCCGAGATGCCGGTACCCGACAGCGCAGGCGTTACCGCGTCCACCGCCGCCGACACGCTCGTGGCTCCTTTACGCGATCTCCCTGCCGTCAAAGCGATCTTTGAGCGCCACGGGCGCGAGATCGCCGCGGTCATCGTCGAACCCGTTCCGGCCAACAACGGGCTTCTTCCGCAGACCGAGGAATTTTTGAAAGGCGTTGCTTCGGCTGCGCGCGCAAGCGGCGCGTTGCTGATCCTCGACGAGGTGATTACGGGTTTTCGCGTGGCCTTCGGCGGGATGGCGGCGCGCGCCGGGATCACGCCGGATCTCGTGACCTACGGAAAGGTGATCGGCGGCGGATTTCCGGTCGGCGCCTACGGCGGACGCGCCGACTTGATGGACCGGATCGCGCCGATGGGGCCCGTTTACCAGGCGGGCACGCTTTCAGCCAATCCGGTCGCGATGGCGGCGGGGCTGGCGATGCTCAAGAAACTAAAGCACGGAAACTTTTACAACGCGCTCGAAAACGCCACTGAAGGGCTCGCTTCAGAAATGGAAAAAATCGCGGCGCACGCGGGCGCGCGCGTGAAGGTCCAGCGATTCTCCTCGATGTTTTGGGCCGTGATGGGCGACGTGAAAACCGATGACGGTGTTGTGCGCGCGGTTTCTGAAATCCCCTCCACGCAAAAAGAGGTTTACGCGAAATCGTTTCACCGGATGCTAGGGCACGGAATTTATCTCGCGCCCAGCGGATACGAGGTTTCGTTTCTTTCGGCCGCGCACGAGCGCCGGCATCTTGACGCGTTTCTTTCGGCCTTCAAGGGGGCGCTCGGCGCATGACGGGAAACGGCACCATCACCACATTTCTAAGGCGCCGCTTGCGGGCGGCTACGGTGATCCTGGCCCTCTGGCAGCTCCTGGTGTGCGTGCTCGGCGTCTGGTGGGGCAGTCTGCTTCTGCGACAGGGAAAACGCATCGCCGAGCTTGAGGGCGCGCTTGGAGTTTCGCGCGAGCTGAGCACGATGCATTTTCTGCGCACGCAACGGATGCTGTACTGGGAATTTTCGGTATACGTGCTGCTGCTTGTGGGAAGTACCGCGTTTCTTTCGTGGGTATATTATCGCGACCTCAAGCGCACCCGAGCGATGCGTTCTTTTTTCGCGGCATTCACGCATGAGCTCAGGACCCCGCTTACCAGCATCCGCCTGCAGGCCGAATCGATCGCCGAGAGCGCGTCCGATCCCAAACCGCTCATCGCGCGGCTTCTCGAGGACACCTCGCGGCTTGAATCTCAGGTCGACAAGACGCTCGAGCTCGCGCGCGTCGAGGGCGGAGGGCCGGTCTTCACGCAGCCGCTTCGTTTGAAGCCGTGGATCGAGCGCATCGCGAGGAGCTGGGCCGAGACGTATGCGCGCCGCCTCGAGCTTCGCGTGCAGCTTGAAGATGTGCCTGAAGACGTGGCCATCGAGGCGGATCCGGTGGCGCTTCAGATTGTTTTTCGCAACCTCGTCGAAAACGCCTTCCGTCACTCCGGGCGCGAGAATCTCGTGGTGACGATCACGGCCCGGCGCGCGCCGGGCTCGGTGGAGCTTTTTTTCCGCGATAACGGAAACGGCTTTACCGGAACCGACGTGAGGCTTGGAACCCTGTTCGCGAAAGGGCCGGCCTCTCAGGGCGCCGGTGTCGGGCTTTACCTGGTGAAAGTTCTCGTGGAGCGCATGAACGGGGCGGTGAGCTTCGGAAATGCGAAAAACGACGGCAAGACGCTTGCGGGGTTTGAAGCGCGGCTCAGACTGCAGGAGGCCGTTGAGCATGTCTGAAGCGGAATCGATCCTCGTCGTCGAAGACGAAAGGAACGTCGGCTCAACGCTTTACGAGCGTCTCAAACAAGAGGGCTTCGATGTGACCTGGGTTTGCTCGGTGAAAGAAGCGGAGGCTGCGATCGCCGCGCGCGCGTTCGACATGGCATTGCTCGACGTGGGGCTTCCCGACGGTTCGGGGTTCGCGCTCGCGGCCGTGCTTCGCAAGCGCAGCCCCGCGACGGCCGCGGTTTTTCTCACCGCCCATGGAGACCCCGAAGACCGCATCCGAGGGCTCGAGCTGGGCGCCGAAGATTATGTCACCAAACCTTTTCACGTGAAGGAACTTTTATTGAGGATTCGAAACATCCTTCGTCGCATGAAAGATCTCTCGAGCGGTCCCGCAGCGAAGCGCGCGGTGCGGATCGGTCGCGCGACCGTGCGCTTCGCGAGTTTCGCGGCGGAGGTGCGGCAGGCGGGCAAGACCGAGATGCAACCGTTGACCCACAAAGAATGCGCGCTCCTGAAACTTCTGTATGAGAAAAGGGGCGTGGCCGTGAGCCGCGACGAAATTCTGGATAAGGTCTGGTCGGACGATGATTTTCCGAGCCCGCGCACGGTCGATAATTTCATTCTGAGACTTCGCCGGATCGTCGAGTACGACGTGGAAAATCCGCAGGTGATCCGCAGTATTCGTGGCGTGGGCTATCAGCTCGTGGTGGACGCGGAGGGCGCAAAATGAGCCAGAACGGTCTGAACAGCGCTAGCGGAGCGAGCAGCGGAGCGAGCCAGGACGGCCTGCGGAGCGCTAGCGGAGCGAGCCAGGACGGCCTGCGGAGCGCTAGCGGAGCGAATCTTTTTCGGGACGCGCTTTCGCGTCGCAACGCCGGCCGCCCGCCGGTCTGGTTCATGCGCCAGGCGGGCCGCTATCATTCTCACTATCAAAAACTTCGCGCGCGGCATTCGTTCATGGACCTTTGCAAGAGACCTGAGATCGCTTGCGAGGCGACGATGGGCCCGGTCGAGGATTTCGGGTTTGACGCGGCCATCTTGTTTTCGGATCTTCTTTTTCCTCTCGAGGCAATGGGAATGGGACTGCGCTACGAGCCCGGACCGAAGCTCGACTGGCACCTCGACGCGCCAAGCGCGCTGAAAAAGCTAGGCTTTGGCGCGGCACTCGCGAAGGATCTGGATTTTCAGGGCCAGGCGATACGGCTGATCCGGGAGCGCCTGGATTCGTCGAAAGGCTTGCTCGGTTTCGTCGGCGGACCGTTGACCCTGTACAGCTACGCCGTCGAAGGCTCGCACCATGGAAAGCTTGCCTCCGCGCGGGCGGGTTTTCGCGACGGGCGTTTCAAGGGTTTCTGCACGAAGCTCACCGGGCTTCTTGCCGCGAACATGGCTCTTCAAGCCGAGGCGGGTGTCGATACGGTAGCGGTGCTCGATACCTGCGCGGGCGAGTTTGGCGTTGAAGCGTTTCGCGATTACGCGCTGCCGGCGCTTAAAGCGGTGCTTGCGGAGTTTCGCAGCCGCTGTCCGGGCGTGCCGCTGGTGTATTACTCGAAGGGGACGGGCCCCGCGCATTGGTCGATGCTCGCCGACCTTCCGATCGAAGGGATCGGCATCGATTGGAATCACAAGCTCGCGGACGTGCTGACCGAGTTCGGAGGCCGCTTCGCGATTCAAGGCAATGTCGATCCGGAGTGGCTCTTCCTCGACGCGCGCGAACTGCACACGCGCCTACGTAATGTTTTTACCGGTATTTTACGTCTACCGCAGCAGGCGCGCAAAGGGTGGATCTGTGGCCTTGGTCATGGAGTCCTTCCCGGCACTCCGGAGGAAAACGTAAAGCTTTTCTTAAAGCTGCAGCGCGAGGTGTTCACGTGAGACCGGATACCGCGCTTCTCAAAAAATACAACGTTCCGGGACCGCGCTACACGAGCTATCCCACGGTGCCGTATTGGGCGGTGACGCCCGGCGAGACCGACTGGGTGCGCTCGATCGGCGAGGCGCTCGACGCGGGCTCGCGCGGCGGCGTGGGCGCGGCTTTGTACGTTCACATTCCCTTTTGCCAAAGTCTTTGCACCTACTGCGGCTGCAACACGCGCATCACGCGCAATCGCAAGGCCGGCGATCCGTACATCGGAACCGTTTTAAAGGAGTGGGGCATTTACCTGGATCGCCTTTCGGCGGAAAGCGGGCGCGCCAAAGAGGTGACGCTCACCGAGCTTCACCTGGGCGGAGGCTCGCCGACGTTTCTTTCTCCCGACGAGTTCAGGCGCCTCGTCGGCGGAATTCTTGAAAGAGCGGGCGTGAGCGCGGGCGCGGAATTTTCGGTTGAAGCCGATCCGCGTCTGACGACGCGTGAGCAGCTGAAAACGCTCGCGGAGCTGGGTTTTCGCCGTTTGAGCCTGGGCATTCAAGACTTCGATCCGCGCGTGCAGGAAATCGTTCATCGCGTGCAAAGCGAGGAACAGGTTCGGGCCGTGATCGAACCCGCGCGCGCTGAGGGTTTTACGAGCATTAACTTCGACCTGATCTACGGGCTTCCGCTTCAAACGCCGAAAAGCATCTCCGACACGGTCGATGCGGTGCGCAGGCTGCGTCCCGACCGCATCGCGTTTTACGCTTACGCGCACGTTCCGTGGATCAAGCCCGGCCAGCGCAGATTTACCGAAGCGGACCTCCCGGTCGGCGACGAAAAGCGCGCGCTTTACGAGCTGGGCCGCACGATGCTCGAGGAAGTCGGTTATCGCGAGATCGGCATGGACCACTTCGCGCTGGAGAGCGACTCGCTTCATCGCGCGTCGACCGACGGCACGCTCCACCGGAACTTCATGGGCTACACTTCGCGCCAGGTTTCGCCGCTGATCGGTCTTGGCGTTTCGTCGATCGGCGACTCCTGGGGCGCGTTCGCGCAAAACGAAAAAGTGCTCGAAACCTATGTCGATCGCGTGGAGCGCGGAGCGCTTCCGGTGAGCCGCGGACACGTTCTCGACGGCGAAGACCGCATTCTGCGCCGGCACATTTTGAATCTCATGACGCGTTTTCAGACCGATTGGTCCGCGCACGAGGCGTACACTCCCTATCTTGAAACCGTGAGCGAGCGGCTGGCCGAACTCTCGCGGGACGGGCTGCTGGAGCTCTCGCGTCGCTCTTGCCGCGTGAGACCCGAGGGACGCGCTTTTTTAAGGAATGTCTGCATGGCCTTCGACGCCAGGCTTACGCGCAAATCCCCCGAAACGCAGCTCTTCAGCAAGACGATCTAGGCGAAAATGATCGGACGGATCGATCCAGCACAACGCGAAGTGACCGTCGTGGGAGCCGGCGTCGCGGGACTGCTTGCAGGGCATGCAATACACGCGCTCGAAGAGCGCGAATTTAAAATAACCGTAATCGAGCAAGCTGATCGAACCGGTGGATTGATAGAAACCCGCGCAATCACCGACAGTAATGGAAAGTGGATCGGTATTACCGAAACCGCCGCGCACTCGCTCCTCGCCACTCCAGCCGTCGAAAAATTGTGCGCCGAGCTTGGAGTCACGCTTTTCGACGTCAATCCGAAATCAAGAGCGCGCTACATTTTCCGCGACGGAAAAATGCGGCGCTTTCCGTTGCGTCCGCTCGAAGCGCTTGGTGCATTTTTTCACGCGGCCTTTTTTCCCGCGTTGTCACGCCATCGCGGCGAAAGCGTGACCTTGGAAGAGTGGGGAACGTATTTTCTGGGCAAGGCGGCCACGCGCTATCTGCTGACGCCGTTTACGCGCGGGATTTACGGCGCCGAACCCAGTGACCTCTGCGTTGCGGCGGCGTTTCCACGGCTCCGCGTGCCCGTAGGATTTTCGCTTCTGGGATTTATTCTGCCGAGTCTCATCCTCAAGAGAATTTTCACGCGGACGCCCCGTGCCCGCATGGCCGCTCCGGCCGGAGGGATGGGGGAGCTTGTTCGCGCACTCGAGAAATCGCTTCGCGCGAACACGCGAGTCACGTTCAAGTGTTCGCAGGCGCTCGAGCGTTTGCCTGAAGGAGGGAACGTCGTGCTTTGCGTGCCGGCCGCCGCGGCCGCGCGGCTGATGGCGGCGGTTGACCCGAAGACTGCATCCGCTATTCAAAATATTGAATACTCGGCCCTCATTTCTGTCACGGCGCTTGTTCGTTCAGAATACATTTCGCCAACTCCTTGCGGAGTTGGCGTGTTATTAGCACCCGGCGAACAGGCAAATTGCCTCGGCATTCTTTTTAATTCGAGTGCTTTCGAGGGGCGAGCGGCACCGGGCTGGATATCGCTGACACTCATGTACGGCGGAAGCACCGATCCAAGGGCGGTCGACGCAACCGACGCCGGGATTCGCCGGCGGGTGGCTGCGGATCTCGCTCTGGTGCTGGGTTTTCGGGGAGGGCCGGGCGCGGATGACCTGAAAATCGCCATCCATCGCGTGGAACGCGCGATCCCGCGCTACGATGCACGGCTCGCTCATGCATTGGAATCGGCTGCACGCGGTTTTTGCTTGAAGCCGGGGCGCGTGCTCTTCGGAAATTACACGGGGGAGGTCAGTCTGCGCGGGATGGTCGAGCGCGCGGCTGCACTGGCGGAACTTTCTCCGCGCGCTTTTCCGGGCGACGCAGGTCATCGACTCCGCGATTCCGGCGCCGCGCCACCTGCGGCGCGGGCTTCGGGCTAACCAGCCGCTCGAAGTCTTTCTTCGTCAGAAACCGAAACTCTCCAGGCTCCATGTCTTTGAGGCCGATGTGGCCGATCCCCGAGCGGATGATGCCGT
The DNA here is from genome assembly GCA_016186905.1 of Deltaproteobacteria bacterium. Taxonomy (GTDB): domain Bacteria; phylum Bdellovibrionota; class UBA1018; order UBA1018; family UBA923; genus JACPKS01. Next base: position 50,548 of record JACPKS010000044.1, on the reverse strand, counting down.
CGACCATGAGGCCCTTGCGGTTGAAGAGCTCGCGGATGTCGAGTTTCGAGCCTTCGGCGACCTGAAGTTTGAGCCATGATTTGCTTCGAAGCGCTTTGTCCACGCCGTAAGAAAGAAACCGCAGCACGCCCTCGCGCGTGAAGAAGCCCTTCTTTAAGAATCCGAGATCCTCGGGCGAGGGGTGCCCTTTGACCTTGATCATGTAGGTTTTGGGCAGGTCGCGCGATTTGAAGATCCTCTCGGCAAGCTCGCCGTCGTTCGTGAGAAGAATCAGCCCCTCCGAATTGAAATCAAGACGCCCGATCGGCGTCACGCGCGCGGGAATACCCTTGAGGTATTCGCCGATGTGCGCGCGGCCTTCGGGGTCGGAGAGCGCTGAGATCACCCCGCGAGGTTTGTAAAACGCGACGTAAAGCTGTTCGATCTCGGTGTAGATCATCTTGCCGCGGACTTTGATCTTGTCTTTCGCCGGATCGACCTTCGTGCCGAGCTCGGTGACGGTGTGGCCGTTGACGGTGACCGCGCCTTCCAAGATCAGGATCTCGGCGTTGCGGCGCGAGGCGATACCCGCGCGCGCGAGCACTTTTTGAAGGCGTTCGGTTTTGGGTTCGGTCACAAGGGCACGCGCGCAAGCGCGCTCTCAGTGCAAGCGCGCGAAGCCGCGCTTTCTTCGGCTGCGTCAGAGGATAATACTGCCGCATCCTGATTGCTCGACGCCACGAGGTTCCCCTGCTGCATCGCCGCGATCTGCTCTGCTGCTTTGGCGCCGGCATCCGCCGTCGCGAGCGCAGCAAGCTGCGCCTCGAGCTTCTCTCGCTGTTTCTGTTGTTCGATGAAGTCGGTCGACGTCGGAATCGCGGCGATCTCCTTGCGGAGCTCCTCGATCTGAGTGTCGAGGCCGCCTTCTTCGAAGAGAACTTTGTCGTTCTGAATCACCAGCGTCGTGAAATCGCGCAGGGCTTGTTCTTCCTCGTTCACGTCGCCGATCTCGCTTTCCGCCACCATCGACTCGATCTCGTGCAGCGGCGGCATGTCCGCGACACTCTTCAGGTTGAAGAGCTCGAGAAATTCGCGCGAAGTGGAGTAGAGCATCGGGCGGCCCGGAAGCTCCGAGCGCCCCGCGATGCGGATCATGCGCTTTTCCATGAGGTTTCTCAGCATGTAGCCGCTGTCCACGCCGCGGACGCGATCGATCCCGTCTTTCGTGAGCGGCTGCTTGTAGGCGATCACGGCAAGCGTTTCCATCGAGGTCGGCGTGAGTTTGAGCGGCTGGGTCTTGATCATCTTGCGCAGAACCGCGCCCATCAAAGGTTTCGTGCGAAGCTGAAAGCCGTGGCCGAACTCGACGATCTCGACGCCGCGGTGGTCGCGCGCGAATTCCTCGCGTAGGCTTAGCATCGCCTTGCGGAACTCCGACATCGGGATTTCGCGATTGATCACCGAGCGAAGCCTGGAGAGCGTGACGGGGCGATCCGACATGAAAAGAACCGTTTCCATCCCAGCGGTGATGAAATTACGGTCTTCCTCGGAAAGCTGGCATTTCCGCTCTCCCTCTTCGTCGTTTTCCGCGTCGGCATTTTCTTCGCCGAGATCGAGCAAGCCTTCTTTGGCCGCGAGCTCGAGCAGCTTCTCTTCGTCAAAGGCTTCCGTGCTTTCCTCGGTCTCGGCACTCTGGTCGGCCTTTGGGGCCTCCTCTTCCGCTTCGAGCTCGGTGTTCTTATCCATTTGCTGTCGGCTCCTGGCTGATATTTTTCTTGAGATCCTTCACCTTGTATTCAAAACCTGTCGCGAGTTTCGGATCGAACTTTGAGAGGCTTTCGGAAAGCGTAAGATAAATCGTCCCGAAAACCTCGTTCTGATAAATTTTCAATTTCTTGAGGCGGGCAAGCTCAAGCAGCGCGATGAAGGTGACCGTGATTTCGGCGCGGTCGCAGTCTTCCGAAAGAATCGCGGCGAATTCGGTCATCTCGCCGACTTTAAGAATCGCGCCAAGCTGCGCGATGCGTTCAGGAATCGAGATGGGCTCGCGGATGATGATTTTGCCGCGCTTGCGCGAGCGCTTGAGCGCGTCCTGGAACGCGAGCGTCAGACCCGTCAGGTCGAGCTCCTTCCACACTGTTTGTTTTTCAGGCGGCGGAACATTCGGGCGCGTGAAAAAGTCGTGGCCCAGCATCGGGAATTCGGCGACCTTGCGGCCGGCTTCCTGATAGCGTTTGTACTCAAGAAGCCTGCGCACGAGCTCTTCTTCGCTCGTGGGCATTGCGTCGGCGGATTGCTCGGTCTGACCCACCGTTTCATCCGGCAGCAGGCGCTTGGATTTCAGGTGGATGAGTGTCGCTGCCATGACGAGAAACTCGCTCGCGTCATCGAAGTTAAGTTCGCGAATCAGCTCGCAATATTGGACGTACTGGTCGGTGATCTTGTGGATGCTGATCGCTGAGATATCGAACTCGTTCTTCTGAATGAGAAAAAGGAGGAGGTCGAGAGGGCCTTCGAATTGCTCGGTGCGGATCTTAAGAAGTTCCATCTTTTCGTATGCCTCTTGGCGCTATCGCCCCATCGTGCTGGAGTGACTCTCTTTTTTTATCCGGTTTCGACGCCTCCCGGCAAGGAGCGGTGCGGCAAAGAAATAAAGTGCTCGCGACCAATCGGGCGCTAGCCCGCACGGTTTATTTTAGAGTTCGATTGACCGGGCGCGCCATCTAATGTAAATCGCGTGTATCAATTCCAACCTGGGAGGGGCGGTAATGAAGTTCAATCGTTTGTTATTGTGTGTTGTCGCGTTGCTCATGGCGGTTACGGCGTCGGGCTGCTTTCAAAACAAGCTCATCGATCACGTGACGTTTAAACCATCCGATGATCTGAAGACGATTCGGATTTCGCTGGTGTTCAGCCCGGACATTCAGACCGATTTCGGCGCGGCCTTCAACATCAAGCAATACGGTTCTCTTTTTGTGAGTCCGTTTTACGGCCTGGATCAGCCTTTCGAATTTGGATTCGATCTCAATACCGCCGTCTTCAATGACCAGGATTACGTTCGGTTGACTCCGACGACGAATTTGCCGAACGGCACACCGATCGGCCTTCCAAGGGATAAAGACGGAAAGCCCTACGCTCTCGCGGAAGTGAAGAATCCTAATCCTGCATCGTCGAAATACGACCTCTATGCGTATGTTGACGTGCTCCACGCCAACTGGCTGGGTGCTGCCGCGATTTTCACGTTCATGGACTATAAGTATTTCCCGCCGTATCTCAGGGTCACTCAGATTTTCCTGCGCGACTCGGCCGGTAAGCCGGGAGTTGTCGGAAGCGTGTTCGGGCCGAGCTTGAATCTGGACGGTTCGATGAAAACACCGGGCGGCCTCGTGCTGTTCGCGAACATCCGTCAGCTGATCTCGGGCCACGCGCTGGCCGGAGGAAAGGAAACCACGCTTCGGCCTGAGCCGGGCGTGATCGTTTCGGGCCCATCCGCCGCGGAATACGATGGCGATGAGCAGGCGCTGGTCGCCCTTCAGGGCAGACTCGTAAACGGCCTGAACAGCCTTTGATCTACTGACCGCGGGTCGATTTTCGAGTCCCAAGGATCCGATCGGCAAGAAGCCATTTAAAAACATGCTTGCGTTTAGTCAGACTAAACGCTAAACTAAAATTGTGGTTAAAAGAGATTTCTGGCTGGAAAGAATCAATCAGGCGCTTTTGAGAAAAAACGTCGTTTGGTTCACGGGGGTGCGCAGATCCGGTAAGACCACCCTCTGCCGCCAGCTCGGAGACGTGGACTACTTTGATTGCGAGCTCCCGCGCATCCAACGGCTTCTCGACGATCCGGAGGAATTTTTTGACAGCCGTCATGGGCGCTTGATCGTGCTCGACGAGGTCCACAAGATCGCGAATCCGTCGGCAGTGCTGAAAATCGCCGCGGATCACTACCCGCGCTTGAAAATCGTCGCCACTGGGTCATCGACCCTGGCTGCCACCGCGAAGTTCAGCGACACGCTCACGGACCGCAAGCGGGTCGTAAAACTTACGCCATGCAATGCCGCTGACCTGTCGGCGCTCGGGCATGGAAACCTTCGTGAGCGGCTGCTTAAGGGCGGTTTGCCGCCGTTTCTGCTGTCGCCCGCTTTCGATGAGGCGGCCTATCGTGATTGGATCGATGGCTTTTGGGCCAAAGACATCCAAGAAGTCTTCAAGATCGAAAAAAGGTACGGCTTCATGAAGCTCATGGAGCTGCTGGCGTTGCAGAGCGGAGGGCTTTTCGAGGCCCAGTCGCTGACCGCTCCATGCGAGCTGTCCCGCCAGACAGTCATGAATTACCTCGGAGCTCTGGAAATCGCGCATGCCGCGGTGATCCTGCGTCCGTTCTCCTCGAATCCCGCGCGTGAAATCGTCGCGGCTCCCAAAGTCTATTTTTTCGATACCGGGTTCATCAATTATTTTCATGGCCGCACGAGTCTGACTGAAAGCGACTGCGGGCCTCTGTGGGAGCACTTCGTCTTGAATGAAATGCTTTCGCTCGTACCGCCGGAAAAAATACATTTTTGGAGGGATAAGGCCGCGCATGAGGTGGATTTTGTCGTTCAGGGCATGGCTGGAGCGCGGCCCATCGCCATCGAATGCAAATGGAAGTCCCGTCAATTCTCCGAAAATTCCGTTTCGGTGTTCCGGGATATGTACCCGCAATCACCGGTCATTGTCGTGGCCTCGGATGAAAATGGAGCGCGAAAGAAAACCGCGAGGAGAATGAGGGACTTATATTACACTGGGCTCGAGGGCCTGCCCGCGCTGCTTAAGAGTTTTCCGAACTGAAGCTACCAGCCGAACGAGTGACCGCCGGTGTCGCGCGGTGTCGCGATAACCCCTGAATTGGTTCAACCGGGCAACGCCCGTTTGCGCGCAAAGAAACTCTTGCTGATCATCTTTTGCCCATCCTGATCGGCGCCGGCAAAGACGATACAGAAGGCATGATCGTCCATTCTTTTCAGGCTAAAAAGAGGCTGTTTGCGGCAGGGTTTGCTCTTTTCGTCGCCGCGATCATCGCCACCGCGCACGCGAAAGCGCCAGCGCACGCGAAAGCTCCTGAGCATGCGAAAAATCCTTCGGCCCAGACCGGCTACGCGCCCGTCGAGACCGGGCGGCTCGCGGCCGAAATCGCGAAAAACCGCGACCGCGTGTTCGAATTCAAGATCATCCGCGAAGCCGCGCGCGAGCTCGGTCTGCGCGTCTGGCTCTTCGGCGGCACGGCCGCCGGATACGCGCACTACGTGAAATGGGATCTGCTGCGCAAAGGCGGCGACAAGCGCTTCATCGAGTCGCGCTTTGATTACGACTTCACGAATATCTACCGCTCAACCCAGGACGCCGATCTTGTCGTCGACGGCACGCCGGAGCAAGCCGAGCAGCTGGAAACTCTGATCAAATCCAAACTCGCGCATTTGCAAGGTTCGAAGTCGGAATGGGAAGTGCGCCTGCTCAGGCAGGACCGGGGAGTAAAGCAGGCGCTGCTCAATAATCCGGATTTTTTGGATCAGCACACCGATTCGAACTCGACCGGAATGATCGAGCTAACCGATTCTCCGCGCGGCGAAGCGATCGTGCGGGATCTGCGGGATTGGAAAAACCAGAAGGACCCGTTCTTCCTGCGCGACGCCGCCGAAGGGAAATTGCATTATTACTTCTCAAAACGCCACGAAACGACGTCGCGCTTCAAGGCGGGCGATAATCCGCCGATTTTCTCGGTGATCCGCTACCTCACGAAGGCTTTTCAATACGAGCTCAAGACGCGCGACGAAGACCTCGTCCCCATCCGCGGAATCATCGGCGCTTTCGATCCCGTTCGCGATCCGCCTTCCTGGAGCGGCTGGGCGCGCGGCTGGCTCGCCGACCGCGGCAATGCAGCCAAGCTCGTCAAACACGCCGTGAACATCGAGTACGCGATGGACACGCTCGACACGCTTGGCCTGCGCCGGAAGCTCGCCAAGATCGGCGACATCACCGACGAAGGATCGGTGGCCTGGTGGATGGGAAAAGAGCCGCTGCGCTCGTTTCGTGTCGGCGATCGTTCGAAACTTCCGAAAGGCGTAAAAGCGAGAACGGCCCGCGACGTCGCAAAAAAAATGGACATTCCGTGGGATGAGTTCGCCGTCGCGCACGAGACTTCCGACTTCATCGCCTACGAATCGATCACGCGCGACACGACGGGAAGGCCCAACGTGCTGATCTCGCGCGACGGCTACGCGGGCGAGGCCGCGAGTTTCGGCGACGGCCATTACACGAGGATCGGCAGACAAGGCGCCGCCGGCACGGGCCTCACCATCCGCTACAAGGTCGCACCCGATGCGCTTGAGGGCGCGGATTTCATTGTGGCAGGCACGGACTTTCTGATTTTTCTCAATCGCAACGCTCTTGAAGTCATCCCCGAGAGCCTGAACATCGGTCCTGCCGAGTTCTTCGCGCTCCTTCAGGGCGGCAGGCTTCTCGACGACGGCGACCGGGGGATTCTCGAGAAACTCAAGCGGCGCATCACGAGCAGGGTCGCGCACCTCTCCGACGACGAGGATCGCGCGATCTCCGAGATCGTGCGAAAGGAGCTTCACAAGCGCAAGCCCTCGCAATTCCTGCTCGAGGAATGGCTGGCGCTTCCTCATCCACTCAAACACCTTGAGCTCAGCACCGCCGAAAAAATCAGGGCGATCGTCTTCACGAAGTCCAGCTCCGATGAAGAAAACAAACTCGCACACGAACTGCTCAAGCGGTTTTCGAAAAAGGCCGTGAATCCCGAGAATCAGGCCGAGTTTGCCGACGCGTTCATCGACAAACTCACGCACATGAGCAAAGGCGTGCCGGCCGATGGGATGGTCAGCGTGCTTCTTGAGTTCCCATTCATTCAGGAGCGCATGAACGCCGTGCAATGGTTCGACCTGCTTTTCCTGGGTGGAATCGAGTTTCACGGTGGAGGGGCTATTTATCCGGAATTTCGCAAGACCGCGATCGCGAAGATCCTCGCGGCAAGCGATAAAGAAAAGGCCCGGCTTCGCGCGCGGCTCATCGACGCGATGGAGCGGGGAAAATGGATCAACCCGCATGAGCTGGATGCATTATTCCGCACGGAGCTCGGAGCCGTGTTCTGGGACGAAAAATTCGTCACGTGGCTTTCAGAAACCGTTTCAACTAGTTTCTTGCTCTCGAAAAACCCGCTCTCGAAATACGCGCACCACCCTTATAGCCCGATCGACTCGTTTGCCCCTTTTTATGCGCGATTCGTACCCAAGGCGAAACTTAAGGAATTGATTTTCAGCGGAATGCTCGGAACGGCCAATGCGGATGACTGCTTCATGTTCTGGATCGCTCTCCCGTTCGCCGACGAGTTCGCGCCTGAGCTCGAGAAAAAAATCCAGGCGGGAAAGTTGAGTCCGCATGGCGCTGAGCATCTCGTCGCGAAGATGCTTGTCATCAACCCTAAAACCGCCGAGCTTTATCTTAAGTACGGAGATGTCTCGACGGACCAGTTTTCCCGCGGGCTCGCGGAGTTTAATCATGTGCGTCAAGCATATCAGCTCGCGCAAAAGGGCCAGCTCGGCCCGATCAAACCGGATGATTTGTTTTTCAGAGATGAAGCGTCTGCGGCTCTTAAGGATGAGCTCAAGACAAGGATTCGCGAGGATCTTCGCGGAAGCCGGTCTTCGTTTGTGTCGCGCCTTCTCGACTTCAGCAGCCATCAGGATGCGCTTACGAGCATTGACCGCGCCATCCTCGAGCTCGTCGATGAAGTCGGCGGGGAAACGCGCGCGAAGCTCCTGCGCATGAGCAGGTGGGTGTTCATGAAGCACGATTTGCCGCTCGTTGATCTAAACGACTCCACCCGGCTGATTCTTTTTATTGACGAGCTTGCCAGGAGCGGGAAACGTGAGGCCTTCACGAGTTTCGTCCAGCAAAAGCGAGAAGCGATCGCGGCAAGTCCCATTGCATCAATCGTCCTGGACAAGCTCATCGAAGCCGCGGCGAAGGTCGGCTCGGACACCGATCGCGGAAGAATCCTCCGCGCGATATTACACGATTACGAAGCCGCCCAATTCGCGCTTTTGCGCAAGGCGCTTGAAGAGTTTGGCCAAAACGCTTCTCAAGTGTTCGACAGCTACGAAACTGATATCACTCGACTCGCCACCAGATTGAGTCCCGAAGAGAAAAAGGTCGTGTTCGACTGGCTGGTCATTCACGACAAGAAACATAACAAATGGGACGGCCAAGAATACATCGACGAGCTCATAAGCGCTGAGTGGAGCGCCGAGGAGCTCGAAGAGGGGATTTTGAAACTCGTCAAGCTTGCGCGTAAACCTCAGGTTGACAGCCCGGAGATTCTTGAAAAATCGCTGCACCGTCTTCTGCTCGACATGGATCGCGGCAAGACGGCCCGCCTCACGCCGGTTCTTGCGCGCGCATATGTCGAGCTCCTCAACATGGGAGGAGCGGATCATTTCAGCGCCGATGAATTGCGGCTTCTTCGCGCGAAGGCGGGGGTCCCGTTGATACGCGATTTTGTAAAATGGACCGAGAATCTGAACGGCTACATCGACGGCGTGGACGAGTTCGCCCGGCTGCTGCAGACGAAATACGCCGGTTGCGCGAAGATGTTGCGGAAGAAGAGAGCCAATTAAGGGCGGACGGAGCTCTGGCGGAACCCGCAGCTCATGCTCATGCCGGATCCCCTTGATTCCCGCGCCACGGTCATCACCGCGTAGACGCTCATGCTGAGTATTGCCGGCACGAGCCCGTCGGTATCGGCCTGTGATTTTTCCACCGACGCCGGCAAAAGCGCGAGAGTCGTTCACGCGGAAATCTTGAAATTTCAAAAGGAGCTTCTCGTTCAGCTCATGGCGCATTTGAAAAACGAGCCCCCACTTCCGCTCAAGAAACTCGTCGCGAAAGCCAAGCGGCTGAGCGCCTTGCGTTATCAGAAATGACCTAGAAATTCTGCGCGGTCGCTGGATTGATAAAATAAGTAATATCAATGCCTTAAGATAAATTTGAACTCTGATTCCTCGCGAATGGTGCTTAACAGCCATCCTTATTAGTAATATAATAGTCTAAAACAGATACCCTTATTTATACGATTTATGCTAAGATCTTGATATGAGGCGAGCTGCTGAGGAAGACCTTCTCAAATGGTTTCGGACAAAAAATAATAGAAAGCCACTCATTCTAAGGGGGGCAAGACAGGTTGGAAAATCGACTCTGGTCAGAAATTTTTGCGCGGCCAATGGCCTTGAGCTTTGCGAGCTGAATCTTGAACTGACGAAAATCGGTCAGTTTGAAAAGTTTGGGACAAATTTTTTCGACATCGGTCTAGCCATCAAGGAAATCGAGGCGCTGTCCGGAATTTCCCTCGGTAAACCGAACACGCTTCTTTTTATCGATGAAATTCAAGAGCAGCCGAAGGCCGTGAGCTGCCTTAGGTATTTCTACGAGAAGCATCACGATATCGCGGTGATCGCAGCGGGATCGCTTCTGGAGTTCACCCTGAACGATCAGGAATTCTCGATGCCGGTCGGAAGAGTCGAATTCCATCATCTGGGACCCATGACTTTTGTTGAATACCTGCAAGCCGTCAAAGAGGAAAAACTCATCGAGTGGATCGAGGTCGGGCACAAAAAAAATCCTTCAGAAGCCTTGCACGCGAAAGCTGTGCAATATTATAAAACGTATCTTTTCGTCGGCGGGATGCCGGCCGCGATCAAAACTTACCTTGAAACAAGTGACTTGCGGGAGACGAGAAGGATCCAGCGGGGAATCATCGACACGTACAAGGCCGATTTTTCAAAATACGCGACCAGGGCGCAAACCGCGCGTCTTCCGAAAGTCATGGAATATGCCGCGATGTGCGCCGGAAACCTCGCCAAATATTCCGAGATTTCCAGGGACGACAAGACGAATGACGTAAAAAAAGCGATCGAGCTTTTATGCCAGGCAAGAGTCGTGCATCGCGCGAATCATACGAATGCCACGGAGCTTCCGATCAAGGCTCAAAGGGACGAAAGCGTTTTCAAACTTTATTTCCTGGATGTGGGCCTCATGACATGCCTTTCCGGAATCGACTTCGACGATATTTTGAACGATCGCATGGAGTCGTTTAAGGGAAAGGTCAGCGAGCAGTTCATCGCGCAACATTTGGCCTATTTTCAAGGCCCGGACATGGAACCTGAGCTGTACTTCTGGTTGAACAACAAGAAGCGGGGCGCAGCCGAGATTGATTTCGTGATCCAGCACAAAGGGGAAATCATGCCGATCGAGGTAAAATCTAAAAAAATCGGGTCGCTTAAATCACTCTACCAGTTCGTGCGCACGCATAAGACCGATCTCGCGGTGAATTTTAATCTCAGCAACTTTCAAGAGCACGACATAAACAGAGTTGCTTATAAGATTGATCCCGGAACCAGGCTCAGATTCGATCTGGTGCAGGTGCCTGCATATTCGGTCGAATTCTTGCCTGAGAATTCACTGCAACCCTGATCCGCCCGCCGAATAAACCCGCGCGGTGATGGCGACACTTCCGTATACGCACCAGAGCCAAACGGGTATCGTCGCCACGAGTGACGGCGAGGGGAGATACGTGAAGAAATTCATCTGGCCGAGCAGAAATTCGAATCCGCAGCCGCAGATCGCGACGCTAAGAATCTCAAGAAGCGATCCGGGGTGGGACATGCCAAAGTAGGCGATCTGCGCGGCAAGCGCGAGCAACAGCGACGCGTTTTTCAGAATCGGATGCGACTCGGGAAGAAACGAAGTTCCAAGATAGATCGCGAGCGTCCAGAAAAGGGAAGCGACAAGCGCCGCGGAGCCGGTGTTTCGCGGCGGCGTGAGCCGAAATATTTTTTCTTGGATGGGATGGACCTGAATCAGCAAAAACGCCGCGCACGCGAATTCCAGCGGAATCCACCAGGGAATGTTGAAAAAAAACGGGCCCTGCCAATTCGGATATCGCGCCATTCCCGAATGGATGTGCGCCATGTCTCCGATCGAAAACACGAACCCGGCGACCATGCTGAAAACCGCTGTTTTGAGCTTCACTAGACACTTCATAATAAGCTCCATGTGTTTTTTGTTACTTAATTTCAACGCGCCGCAGTATCGCGATTGTGGAGTACATGAGAAAATATAAATAAAATAAACTACTTAAGGCGTTTATATATTTTTTGAGTTGCTGTGCTTCAGAGCTTGGGTTTCGTAGACGATAAGCAGTAGATGAGGGTCTTATCGCTCGGATTACGAAATCTGCTGTTGCCTGCGTTGTTGCTTGTGGTGTTTCCGGCGCCTTTGTTTGCGCTGGATTTCTTCGACGCCTCCAGGGAGTTCCCGAACTACTTCATCAAAGAGGAATTCCGGGCCCTCAAATGGGATGAGATACCGGAGCATGAGGCCAATCGCGCGCTCAAGAGATTAGAACAAGCGCTGTATTCGGTGTTTCAGCGGCTGACGATTCCAGTGATGCTTGAGGGCCGTGATCGGCCCGTCCGGGTCAGATATTTCAGTTTTGCGAAGGACATCCTCGGGAAGATTGACCCGAAGGTAAAGGTGATGCCAAGCGGTGGAGTCGTGCGCTCCGCGATCGGCTATGTCTACGACGAGATCGCCGCGCGCCTGGAAACCGGAACCGCTGCAACCGCGGACGAAGCGATCGCGCAAATCATCGGCAATGCGCTGGATATCGATGCCACCGAGGTTCGCGGTGTCGGAAGTGATTTTGACGTTCTGATCAAGTCGCCGTCGGGAAAAATCCGGGAGCTTAAAGAGGAACTTTCAAGAGTCACGAATAGCGTCGAGCAAAAAACCATCGGACTCAGGGCGGATTCCGGAGCGCAGAGATTTCTCTTCAACATCGCCGACTGCAAAGACTACGGCGAACAGATCGGACTCGCGTCGCGCCAGGGAGGCTCCACGATCGACATGCTCGCTTTTGATACCGATGAGGGCGAGTTGCTGAATCCAGATCGGTTTCCAGGCATTTCCAAGGATCTCGCGCGGGGCGTTTACGATTACGCTGCGCCGGTACAAGTGATATCCGATCCTGAGAAGCAGACGATCCGTGGAATGCGGCCGAGACTTGAGCTTCCGTGGATGACACTAAAGGACGACTCGATATTGAGGCGCGAGCTGGTCATGCTGCTGAAAAAGGCCGAGCAGGGGAAAGAGGTATCGGCTGAGGCAGTGAAGCAGATCGGAAAAATGATCAGAAATGCCAGGTTTCAGGGCGCTCACAACAGATTTTACCGCGCTCGGGAAGGCTCACTGGACCGGCTTTTCATGGACCTCGTCGGAAAGCTGCAACAAAGAACGGAATCCGCGCTCATTCCCGAATTCGTGGCCTATCGTCCGCTTTCCTCGGCGCCAAGAAAGCCGCTCCCGAAAAATCTGCTCGTTCCAATCGATCAATTCATCGCCAAAAGCACCGACGCGGGAAAACTCTACCACGGCACTCCGCGGCTCGAGAACGCATTCGCAATCATGAGACAGGGTCTCTTCATGAGCAAAGACGGGCAGGGGCTCGCTGCTTATGGTCCGGGCGCGTATTCCTCTCCGCATCGCGATATGGCCTCGGGTTATGCCGGAAAAAAGGGCGTCGTCCTGACCCTTGAGGCGCTCAACGATCCGAATATCAGGATTGTCGATTGGGATCGCGACAAGGATCACCCGGTTTTCACGAAGCTCCAGCGGCGGGCTTCAAAATCCGGATTGCACGTCTTCGATCTTCTAGCGCAGGAATACGCGGTTGACGTGATCGTTCATCATCACGTGCTTGTACGCAATGTGGCTGCCATTCGGTACAAGGGCAGGAACCAATTTGTGGATTTGCACTCCCGTCTTCGCGAGATCGTCATGGATTCGGCGCAACCCCTTCGCAATCGGCTGCATTTTTTGACTGAGCTTGAAGCTCTGTCCGCTTATATCTGGCTTCTTGGCAGGCAAGTCGAAATGGTTCCGAACGAGCTTGTCCGTCAAATGGTCCATGCCGCGTTTGCCGTCAGTTTTGAAGAGGATTTCGCCGCCTACTCGAAAAATGCAAACCTTCCGCCCTCCATGCTCAAAAACATACAGCTCGCCGGGCACGCCAACACGCGCATGAGCGCGCTCAGGATCTTGAAGTCAGTTCTTGAGGGAGAATCGATGCTCCTTGAGCGAGAGGAAGCTCAACGTCTTATTCTTGATTTGAGCGCGAAAAAACCGGATTTCCGCCTGGCTAGCGGCATCGCCGAAATGTTTCTTAAATCGGAATCCGTTGATCTGCAGCCGGATACGAGGCGGCAAATCATCATGAATCTCTTCAGGGCGGACTACGGCGACCACTGGAGTTATGTCATCGACGAGTTGATACAGGTCATGCCAAAGGATAGTCATGCGCTTTTGTCGGAGACATTGACGGAAGCGCTGCTCCAAGCCAGGAAGACGTACGAGATCACGGATCTTCTGCAATGGGTTTCCAGGCTTGATCCGAATGTTCGGGTGGCGATTCTTGAACGGCTGGCAAAGGAGGGGCCGATGGGTCTCTGCCGCGTCGTCGCCATGAATCTGCTGGCCGGCGCGCAAATGCCGCTGAGCGACCCGAGCCTGCAACGCATTTTGATGAAGATGCTCGAGCGGGATTTTCCGGAGCATTCGGAAGCGGAGCGACTGGCGTTCCGCATGATGATCGTCGACGGCATCGCGCAAACCGGCAGCAGGGAACTGGAGCCGGTTCTCGCGCAGGTCGCGCGGAGTTCCCGGAGCGGGAAATTGCGATCAGCGTCTCGGCGTCATCTTGAGAGCGCGAAGCCGGAGACGACTGATTGCGCGCGGTATCTCAGGGTTGAGTGAGAAGTTGCGAGATTGTTGCGCGATTTGATCAAGTAATATTATAATTTATAACTATTCGATATTTATTATATAATTAATTATTTAGTCAATTTAAAGGGACGAAGGTATACTGGCATTATGAGCATCGAAACCCTTAAAATCCTCATGTCCGCGCGCAGGCTTTCGCAAGCCGAGCTTGCACGGCTGGCAAACGTCACGCGCCAGGCGGTTTCGCGATGGTTCGCGGTAGGCAAGAGTGCTGGTCGAGACGAGATCAACATCGAAACGAAAACGCTTAGGCGGATTTCGGATGCGCTCGGCATCCGCGCGGATGACTTGATTTCATCGACTGAAATTTCCGAAAAACGCGAATTCGAGACCGCGCTGCTCTGGGATCGCGCGTATGGGTCGCTTGAGGAATTCGCCGTCGCCCTGGCGAGACAGGAGCTTAAAGCCGTCGCGAGACTCGTGCAGGTTTACGGAATGTTCGCCTCGGAAAAAATCGTGGGCCAGATGGTGTGGCGCGATTTCAAACGATTCGCGAAGCACATGCATCCCACGCGACGGGTTGAATGCGGGAAAATATGCGAGCTGCAACGAAGCCTCGGATCGAGTTAGCGGAAAAAGTTCTGCCGAAACCGCTGCTTCAGGCGGTTCGGCACGTGTTCTCGCAAGGAATCACCGGCACATGGCTCGTGGGCGGAACGGCGCTCGCGGGATTTTACGCCGGCCACCGCCGGTCGGACGACATCGATCTTTTCACGAAGAACGAGGTCTCGTTTCAGGCGGCGGTTCTCGCGCTCAAGTCTCTCGCGAAAATCGGCGCGCGCGTCGAGGAGGTGATGCACACCCGGCAATATTTCAAGGCGAACGTTTCGCTTTCAGGCCATGCGTTCACGTCGGACGTCGTTGAAGATCCGAATTTGTTTCAAGTCGGAAAATGCGTCGTGCTTGAAGACGCGATCGCCGTGGCCGATCTGGAGACGATTTTCATGACCAAGGCGGCCACGCTGGTGAGCCGGTGTGGCGAGAAAGATCTCTATGATCTGATGTGGCTGTTTGAAAATCCGCCGGATAAAACGGTGGCGGATCTGATCGCGGCGGGCTCTCGCATCGATTCCGGCGTCACGGGCGAGTCGCTCATGCTGAGTATCGCCGGCACGAGCCCGTCGGTATCGGCCTGTGATTTTTCCACCGACGCCGGAAAAAGCGCGAAAGCCGTTCACGCGGAAATCCTGAAATTTCAAAAGGAGCTTCTCGTTCAAATCGGCGCGCATTTGAAAAACGAGCCGGCGCTTGCGCTCAAGAAACTCGTCGCGAAGGCGAAGCGGCTGATGAGGTGAATGCGCCCTGGAGGGGTTGCAAAATGGCATGAAAAAAGATACCATATAAGTATGAAAGCAACTACCATTAAACTTGAAGGTAAAATACTCCAGGAGATCGACGAGATCCGGCCGCCCGCCACTAGCCTTACGGCTTTCGTGAAGGGCGTGCTCCATTCCGAATACCAGCGGCGCAAGATGCGCGCCGCCGCGCTGGAGTACTCGAAATTCCTGAGTGCAAGCGAGAGCGAAGCGGAATTTCTGCGGGAGTGGGAAGAGGCCGACCTCGATCGTCCAGTGCGAAGGACTCGCAAATGAAGCGAGGGACACTATGCTGGGTGGATCTTGAACCAGCCGCGCGCGGGGAGTTCGGAAAAACCAGACCGGCGCTCGTCGTGTCGAACTCGGAACAGAACGTGGTTTTGCCTTCGGTCGTCGTTGTTCCGCTATCGTCGCGCGCGCCTGAGATCTGGCCGCTTCGGCTTGAGGTCAAAGTTCCCGGCGGAAAGCTGTCGTACGCGGTTATTCCAGGTATCCGGCAGATTTCAAAAACGAGAATTCAGCGGGTCATCGGCGAGGCGGCCCCAGCCGCGCTCGATCGCATCGCCGAAGCGCTCGCGTTGTATCTTGGCTGATTGCCCGCCTGTCAATCTTCTGGATTCAGCCCGCAACTCATGGGTGCTTGCGCATTTACGTTTTTCTCGCCATGATTTTCCGCATGAAACTTCAAATCGTTTTCGGCTTGTGGATCGCGCTTTCGGGCACGGCGGTGGCGGCGGGATTTTCGGATGGGAACTCCTACAGCTCCGTTGTTTCCGCCGACGGCAGATGGGTCGCCTTCGAGTCGGATGCGAACAATCTCGTGCCTGGAAACGGCGACTCCCAACAGCATATCTATTTGCGAGACCGCCAGAGCGGCTCCACGCGAAGAATTACGAACCGCCTGGATGGCAAGCCGGCCGATCAGCCTTGTAACCTCAATGGCATGTCGTCGGATGGCCGCTACATTTTGTTCGACACCTATGCCCGGGGACTCGTCGACCTGCCCGATCCGCCCAACCATGATCGCGACTATTGGCAAGACGGATACGTTTACGACCGTCTGACCGGCAAGACCGAGCTCGTCACGATCACGCCGACGGGAAAGCGCAATTTGAGCATGGTCTTTACGCAGGCAATCAGCCCTGACGGAAGATTCGTGCTCTTCTACGCATGGAATAACTGGGACGAGGATTACAATCGAGGAACTGAGCAGGTTTACGTGCGCGACCGCGTGCTCGGAACGACCGAGCGTGTATCGCTGGCCTTTGACGGAGGCGCAACGAACAGACATTCGATAGCCAACTCGATTTCCGCCGACGGACGCTACGTGGTTTATTCCTCGGAAGCTTCCAATATCCTCCCGAACGATAAGAACGAGTTTCATGACGTGTTTCTGTATGACCGTCAACTTGCGAAGACCTACCTTGTGTCGAAGACTTCCGAAGACGTTTCAGGGAACGGCCATTCTGTCGGAGGTCTGATCTCCCCTGACGGAAGGTATGTCGCTTACTACACCATGGCTTCGAACATCATCGCGGGGGATACGAACGAAATCACGGACGTCGCGATTTACGACCGCGAGACCGGCCAGACCATGGGCGTTCTCACTTCACGGGGCGGCGCCGGCGGGTCGTGGCCGTTTCGCGCGCAGGATTTCGCGTTCGGCGGCGGGAAGATCTTCTTCTCGTTTTGTCAGGACCTGGCCCCGGGCGACACGAACAAGACCTGCGATATTTATTCGTATGATCTTTTAAGCGGCGAGATCCGGCAGGAGTCGCTCGGGCCCGGCGGCATCCAGGGCAACAGCGAGTGGGGCCCGGCGCTGTATTCCGTCTCGCCGGACGGAAGATTTCTGACCTATGCCATCGATTCGACGAACTTCGTGCCCGGAGACACCTTCGCCAATTTTGAGGTGTATTTCAGGAATCTCATGACTGGAGATTTTGAGTTGATATCGCAGCCGGGAAGTCTGAAATTAAAGGTGAAACATCGTTCGCCAGAGGGCGATCGAGCCGTTGCTCAGGAGGAGGATCGGGTAGGAGAGAACATTGAGCGCGCCCGTCCAGAGCAGGCCGATCAGAATGAACAAACTGTACATCGAAAGCCGTTCGAATTTTCTCGCGTTATCAAACGATAGAAACGACTCGACCATCTTCGAGCCGTCGAGCGGCGGAAGCGGAATGAGATTGAAGATCGCAAGCGCGTAGTTGATCTGGATCGCGACGAGCGCCATCCCCGTGAGAGGTTCATAGAGATAAAAATCGCTCGGGCAGTACGCCGCGAAGAGTACCAGGAAGAACGCCGAGAACACCGCGAAGATGACGTTGGCCATCGGGCCCGCGAGCGCGGTCAAGAAAAGCCCGCTGCGGTAGGGTTTCAGGCGGTTGTAGTTGATGGGCACGGGCCGCGCCCAGCCGAACATGATATTCATCCCCGTGACCATGTTGAGGACGGGAAAGAGGATCGTGCCGATCGGATCGATGTGCGGGATCGGGTTGAGTGTCAGCCGCCCCATCTCTTCGGCCGTGCGGTCGCCGTGCCTTCGCGCCACGAACCCGTGCGCGACCTCGTGAAACACGATCGCCGCGAGAAACGGGATGAGCTGCAGGAATACGAGATGCACGCGTTCGAACATGGAATCAGATTACAACGCTAAAAGGTGCCTGCCTACTTTTTACGGTGCACAGCACCGCGAAAAGTAGGCTGGCACCTTCTGGCTACTGGCAGGCGATTTCGGTGTAGATTGCGTTATTACTATCGTTGAAGCAGTCCTTGCTATTATAATACCGTTCCGCTGTCACTACTTCGGATCCCGTTGATGTGATCCGCGCAACCGAAGGACCCACACTATCAAAGTACTCGGCTCCAGGTCGATATGAAGAGGTCCATTGCACCGAAATATAGCCTTTCGAAAATCCAAGCGACGGACACAAGACATCGGAAGGCGTTCCATACGCACGGATGTAAACCTTATATCCGCCGACCAAAAGAAACGGCGTTCCGATCACGGTCACTTTGCTTCCGTCTGGAGCCGAAGACGTGCCGATGGAACTATAGCCCATCTTCAAGGAACTGGGATTGACGCAGGTCAAGCTCTTCACGCTTGGCGCCGCGGATCCAGTGCTTTCAAGAGCGCTTCCGAACGGCTTGAGCGCATATCGCGTGCCCGGCAGAAAACCGGCGGCCCTACAGAAGCCTTCGGCCCCGCCGACCGCGAGCGGATACTCTTCCGTTCCTTGCAGAACCATCGGAAGAGCGTAGCGAAAAACGCCCGGTTTGATTTCGGTCACCGACTCATAGGTGAAGGATGAACCAGGAAGGGCGACCCGACCGGCGGCGGGCGCCGGCGTTTTCGTTTCTGTCTTGGGCTTAGGAAGCGAAAGCAGGGCCTCGTACTTATCGTTCAGCTCGGCAAGCGATGCCGCTGTTTTCGCCTTGAGATCCGCTTCCATTTTTTCGCGGCCGGCCTGGTCGAACACGACCGTCGGCAGTTTCATGCGATGGGTTTCCGAGGCTTGCGCGAGGGATTTGTTCACGTCCTGCGCTGAGTACGCCGCGATTTCGTTCAGCTTGAGGTCGACGTGCAGGTACTGCAATCCCACGACCTGTCGCCCGAACTGCGCGATCTTTTCGAACGCGTACGCGGGTGCTGAAGCGAGAGCCACGGCCATGCCCGCGGGCTGCTTGATCAACGCGCCGAGAAGGGCCGCGATCGAGTACCAGCGGTTGGCTTCAACACCCTTCATGAGCTTTTCAGCGGCGTCCGCCATCGCGGTCGAAACAACCGGAACCGTTCCCGAGCGGCCAAGTTTTAAAAACGAGCGCTCGTCGAAGTTCGTGAAATCGATCTCCTGGTTGAACTGTTCGACGAAAAGATTATAAGCCGCGATGTCGTCGGTAAGTTTTTTTACGCACGCTGAAGTCTGGCAAATCGCAAGAGCCGTCGGTGCCGGGTTAGAAACGTCGTTCTTGAGCTGATTCGGGGTCTTCTTCCATTTTTTGCCGATCTGGAATGACAGGCTGTTGTCGTCCAGAAGGTAAAGCTGCCGGATCGCGCTCGTGTAGATCGCGTTCATTTGCGCGTTGAGCTTGGGCACGCGCTTTTGCAGCTCTTCCGGGATCAACGCCTGGATGTACGGATCGTCTTTTTGCATTCCGTTGATGTCGGAAAGAAACTGCGACATGAGCCCGTTGATCTGGTCGAGCGATTTCAAATAGTTCGTGATGGCAAACGCGATGCGCGACTGCAGGATCTGGTACGCGTATTTGTAGTCGGGGATGTGCACGGTTGAAGCCTGTGGCACGTCCGATTTCATTTTCTCGATCTGGCGGTTGATCTCGGCGATCACCTCGGGGCCGTACGCCGCGGGGGGCACCTGGAGATCAGGGTTGATCGAGCCAGGCGTCGGTGCCGTCTGCTGGGCAAGCGCCATGCTCGAAAAGAGCAGCATCGCCGCCATCGCCTTGAGAACCGGGTTTTTCATCTTATTCGTTTTCATGTTCATTACTCCTTGACTAAACATTTATCCAAGAACCGGCTCATCGCCTTCGTATTGTGGAACTGCATTTGGGTCGATCTCCACACTTCCGCAAGCCTCGCTGGGATTCGCATACCGAAGCTCGATCCGAAAATGGTCTTCGGTGGTGAACGTATGAAAATACGCTCCGCTTGCACTTGACGACGCCGATTGCGCGCCTGCCGCCGAAGCGTAACGAACGCGCCTGCCGCGCTGGAACTTCGAGGCCGCTCCGGCCTGCGAAACCGAGCTTGACGAGCTGTGCGAGCCGGTCTGGGTCTGAGTGTCTTTGGCATCCGTTTCAATTTGTACGCCGGAAAGCAACAGCGGTGTGGCTGTCTCGTCGAAGCCGTTTTTCTTTGCGACCTTGCGGCAGCGGCGGTCAAGGCTTGTCCATGCCTCGAAGCGATCGGGGGCCGTAGAGCTTACGACGGAGCCAAGATGCTGCACGGTCTGTTTCGCGACATCCACGGCCACGCACTGGGCTTCGCATTTCCATCCCGTATTCGCGTGGGCGCTAAGGGGGAGAGACGCGACTACCGCGACAATACCTGAAGTCACCGCCGTGGCCATCCACGCCTTGCCCCGGTATTCAAAATTTTGAATGCTCGTTTTAATCCGCGTTTTCATCCTCGTCGTCCCCCTTTCACTGGCCCATCGCGGCGTGAATCGTCGCGTAGGCGCTGTCTTTTCCAGCCTGCCGCGCGAGTTCGGCGGCGAAGTAGAGCTCGTTCCACTCGAAGCGATGCGCCTTAAGCACCGCCTGAATTCCCGCGACGCAATCCTGCAGCGCCAGGTGGTTCAATAACCACGGAAGTTTTTCGGCGGCGGCGTACCGCGGCGATCCGAAGTCCGGCATCTGAAAGCGCGAATCCGCGATGAGTAGCGCGATGGCGTTTGCGTTGTTCGCGTCCATGGCAAGATCAAAAGCCGTCAAGCCGTCGACGTTTTTAGCGTTGAGATCGGTTCGCGAATCCTTAAGCAGCGCTTCCACGAACGCGGAAGGAGACGTCGAAACGGCGATCGCGAGCAAGCCGTTCGAGTTTGCGTCCCGCGCGCGATTGGGGTCGGCTCCAATCGAGAGCAAGTATCGGAACACGTCGAGCCGGGAACTCGTAAGCGCCGCGAGAACGGCGGCGCGGCCGTCAAGCAACGCGATATCCGCCGAAAGTTTTCCGGTCGCGAAAAGCATCTTCGCGAACGCAAGCGACGCATTCACCGGCGCGGTTGAGATCGCGTAACCGAGCGATTCAAGCAGCGTGTCGATGGTCGTAGCCGGATTTTGAACGAGAGCTTGAAAAATCTCGGGCCGATTGTACGCGAGCGCAGCCGTCGTAAGCGTCATGCGTCCGGCTGCGCCGAATTCGCTCCTGGAATTGGGATTCGCGCCCGCGGCGAGAAGCCGCGGAACCTCAAGCGTCTTAAGCTCGCCCACGATCACGCGCTTGAGCAGGCGATCGAGGGTCGAGCCCCCGCCGTTTGCCGCGTGGTCGACGAGGAAGCGAACCATGTTTTCGTCGCCGGCGCTGGCGCTCAGATCAAGCAGGCTCAAGCGAAGGCCGGATTTCTCGTCGATCGCGAAGAACGGAAAATCCACTTCGATGCCGTCTTTAAGCGCGCCGGCAAGTGCCGCGTAGTCGGCGTTTTCCATCGCCGCCCTCGCTGCTTGGAAGATCGGCGCCGCGAATTCCTCGATATCGCGCACATCGCGATGCCAGAGACCCGAGTCGTAGAGGGCGGCCATCCCGATTTTTTGCAGAGCCGCGATGCGCGCGGTTTTCGCGGCGGCAGGATCGACGAGAGTCTCAAGCCGCGCGCGAATCGGATCGAGCTCCGCCGTCGTGCTCGCGAGCATGAGATCGTTCATCGTCATCTGAAGCGCGAACTCCTCCTCGCTCATCCGCTTCGAGGTGTTGTCAGAGATCGCGTTCACGATGCTTCGAAGCTTGTCGTTGCGCCGCGAGGTTTCAAGCGGAATGAAGCTGTGCAAGACTTCGTGCAACAAAAGCATCGCACGGTCGTGCGCCGGGAGTTCCTTAAAAAGTGCCTCATCGAGGAAGATCAGGTCATTGAGCCGAATGGCCGCCTGGCGGTTCTTCGACGGGCGCACGACGGTCAGGCCGTCTTCGTCGTCGACCGGAATTGTTTTCAGCGTGCCGGTAAGACAGAGTTTCAAGCTCTTCGCCTCGCGCGTGATCGCGTGCGCGAGATACCAGTGCGTCTCGCCGAGCGCTTTCAGTACGGGCGCCGTGCCTCTTAGCCGTTCGATGAAGTCCTTTGAGTTCACCCATCGGCACGTCGTGTGATCAACGAGATCGCGAAGCCGCGGGCGCGCTTCGATGTCGATCGTCTGGCCTCCGCCGCGCACGCCCGAGCCGTTGGTTTTTTCGCCGGCTTGCGCTAGCGCGCTGAGCATCGCCACTCCGAGGATCACGGATTTATGAAGTCGCATTCATTCTCTCCCTTTGTTTATGTTTATACGAAAAAATTGCACCGCGGCCTGATAGAGGTCGCGCCTGTTCTTGGATTTGCGCGAGAGTTTCAACAGGTCTTCGAGGTAGCGGTCGGTGATGGACTTGGCTTCCTCAAGCGCCGTGGCGTCGAACGCGAAGACCTCGGTGGCGAAGACTTTTTCCTTTGGCGTTTGCGTCTCGATGCTTTCGACGGCCTTTTGCAGAACCTGGCGATAATATTTGCGGATGCTTTCGCTTGGAATCTTGGAATCGACAAGAAGCCGGCTCACCGTGCGGGTGGGTTTTCGGCCTTCGAGAAGCTCGATCAATTCCAGTCGCGCGAGACGTTCGATCGCGGCTTCGACCTCGATCGGAGAGATGCCCAGAAACTTCGCGATCGATTTCGGGCTCCATTCCAAACCATCGACGTCGAGCGATTCAAGAATGGCGAGGTGATGCCAATCCGCGATGACCTTAAAAAGATCGACAGAGAGATCGAAGACTTTGCCCGACGGGCGGATCGCGGCCGCGCGGTCAAAGAAGGTGCCGCGAAGCTCGGGATCCGCGATGCGATCGAGCTGGACGAGCAGAAGAAAATATTCCGTCTCTTTTTCTTTCAATCCGATTTTGCGCGCGACCGTGAGCGCGCGCTCGAGCGAAAGATTTTTCCCGCCTTTGAGGATCATCGAAAGCACGCCCGGCGAAATCGAGAGCGCCTTTGAAAACGCGCGCAGCGAGTAGGCCTTATTCTTGGCCGCGCGATCGGCGAGAACCGACTTTAGAAAGCCGCGGTAGTTCGTGTGGGCGAAGATCGCTTCGCTCCGAACGGGGTCTTGTTTCATGGCGCGGTTTATAACGCGTTATGCGCTTTGCGTCAAGAAAGTGGAAAACAAAGTGTATTCAGATGGAAAACAGCGGTATTAACGCGGAATTTTTCGTAGTAATCGCACGGTATGCACTGCCGGAACTCTTCCGGCCAATGTGCAAATGTCAAAATTGTTCGAAATCGAACAAAAGTGACATTTGCACATTGAGGAAGCAGCTCACGGGGACAGCCCCACGGGGCTTGTGTCAGTGCTCGAAGGCATATCTTGCCGAATGCTCAGGGAGGTAAGCCAGCTTGCAGCGGGCTCAGATGAACTGTAAAATTTTATTTGGCTGCAGTGCTGCAAGTCGCAAAAAACAGGAGACCTCCATGAAGAATACTTTCGTAATCACGGGCGTAATCACGGGATCGCTGATCCTGGGCTGCGCGCATCCGACGGGCTCCCGCAAGATCGCGACGGAACCCTCGCCGAATGAAAAGCAGACGGTGACCATGGAATACACGCTCCCGAAAGGGATGGGGAGCGGAATTTCCATTGAGGTGTTCTCGCTGACGAAAGTGTCTGGCCCCAAGACCACCGATTTGGCATTCGGCTCCAATTGGTGGCCGTCCGAACCAAAGTTTTCAGTCGGTGATTCCGCCGTCCGGTGCGGGTGGAGGGAGAACTGGCAAGACAGGGTGGACCGCTTCGGCACGGGCGGTTATGTGGACAGCCTTTTCTGCTCGCCCACCGCGCTTCTGGATGCGCCCAAAACCTTCACGGTCACCTTCGAGCTGGCTCCCTTCAGTTTGAGCGAGGAGGAACTCGCCGCGCGCCGCAAGCTCGTTGATCACCTGCAGATCCGGCAACGGCTTAACGACGGGATTTACGATCGCTCGTTTTTTCTCGCCGCCGAGCACTTGGGAGTGCTGCAAAGAAGCGCCATTTCTTCTGGGCGTGGAGGAACGGGCGATACTTCGTTTCTTGTCGACCATGTGATTCGGATCGATGAGGTATCCGGTTCAAGCCTCGTGGGTCTGTTCGGGAAGAAAGTGGACGCAAGCGGGCTGGCTGGAGAAAAGGAAAAACGCGCGCTGATCCCGTTTCTTCCCATCCGAAAGCGTTGGCCCGACCTGAAGGAGCGGCCATACGCCGTGCTGTGCAAGGCGGGTGATCGCGTCGTGTCCTCGTCAGCCCGGCCCTCAAGCCAGGGCTTTCTGCTCAAGGCCGGCGAGAAGTTTCAATGCGTCATCAATGCCCCCCAAAAAGGGCTTTCCCTTTCTAAAGTGCGTGACGCTGATTTGACGGTGCACTATTCAATTGTTGCCCTCGATCAGGTCAAGGCCTCGATCAGGGCGCTCGATTCCGCGATGAAAGAAGAGCGCGAGGCTCGATTGACTGCGATTGAGCGCGCGTTCAGGGCCAACAAAGGCGAGGTCTATGAGCCAAGCCTCAAGGTTCTTAAAAACCGCATCAAACTCAACCAAAAATGGTCCGAGTTCAGCGGGCTGATTCCCGCAACGCTCTCGGTGGAATCGGAAACAGGATTCCTTCTGGCCAGACAAAGTCTCGTGAAATCAGACGAAACGGGGCTTGACGGAAAGCCCGTCTCGTATGTGGATTTTTCCCTGGGAGTGGGCTCCAGCGATTGGCTCACGGCCTACATCCGCAACGACCACGCCGTGGGAGAGGATAGCGGGGTCTTTCGTCGTGCAGCCGCCAGGCCCGTCGCGACACTCGATGCGAAGGGCTACCATCTCATCGCGGTTCCCAATGACGTGAGCCCGGCTTCCGTTCAGACCCGGACAAGGTATGAGGATTCCGTGGTACGCGCCGAAGATGGGGTGCTGAGAACATTCTGTCCTTCGGAGATTGAAACGCTGGAAAGCGAGCTTTCGGCCGCGGCGGCCGTGCAGGCAACGGGAGAGCGCCCCGCACTGCAGGACCTCCTGGCGATCCTGGATCGGTTCGACCACGCGGCGCGCGGGCAAAAAACGATCGCCCAGGCGTTGCAAGAATGCGCGGCGCTGGGATCGGGCATCACCAAAACATCGATGTCGCTCAATGGCGCGAGATTCATCGGTGGCCTGAAGGCGAGGTCTGAGCTTAGCGGCCGCGAGATGGCTGATTTCCTGAGCCTTGTTCCGCGAAGGATCGAGCTCGTCTACAAGTTCCTGGATGCCGCGGACGGGGCTTTCGGCATGGTCGTTCCGGTTATGCCGGATCAGGCGGGCCCCTTTGGATTCTTGAGCGGAAGCATTGATTCGCAAGTGCGGCTGGCGGACCTTCCCGATGCGATGCGATCCAATCTTGGCGGGCTTGAATGGGCGAAGGACGAAAAAGATCACGACTTCTTTTATTACGACTACAGCAAAACGCGTAGCGGGATGGAGATCTTCGAGAAGCCGTTCCAAGCGATCGTAGGACGCGACAACATCGATCTGGGCTGGATTCAGGAAAACCTGAAATAGCTGGCAGGCTTTAGCCGCCCTTTGAACGCGGATGGTATTTTTTTACGGTTTCGTGAAGGTGAGTGGTGGTCACGTGGCTGTAGATTTCGGTCGTCGCGATGTCGCTGTGACCTAAGACCATCTGAAGCGAGCGCAGGTTCATCCCGCGCTCGAGAAGATGCGTGGCAAAGGCGTGGCGCAGAACATGGGGCGAAACTTTAGAGGTGATGCCGGCTTTGAGTGCTGCGCGGCGGATCATTTTCCAGAACCCCTGGCGCGTGAAGGGGCGTCCGTGGCTCGACAAGAATAGCGTTGGCGCGGAAGAATTCTTCAACCGTTTGCGAGCCTGACGGCTCGACAGGCGCGGTCGTACGGATGTCAGGTACTCTTTGAGCATCTGCACGGTTTGCTGATCCAGCGGAACGAGGCGGATCTTCCCGCCCTTTCCCTGAACGCGAACCAAGCCCGCTTCGAGGTCAATCCCTTCCGGCGGAAGTGTCAGAAGTTCCGAAACCCTCAGGCCGGTGGCGTAGAGCGTGCGAATCATCGTGCGATCGTTTTCGGTTTCGGGCGAAGCCAGAAGCGTTTCGACTTCGCCCAGCGAAAGCGTTTTGGGAAGAGAGCGGCCGATTTTCGGAGTTTCGAGTTTTTCGGTGGGATCGCGGTCCGTAAGCCCTTCGTCCGCGCAAAAACGGAAGAAGCGCCGGAGCGCCGAGATTTTGCGCGCGAGCGTGCGGTTGACCGTTCCCGCGCGTTTTAAGCGGTCGAGATGTTTTTGGATGTCGCCGCGGGACACCGAACTCGGGGCGATGGTCGCCGCTTCAGTCTGATGTCGGGGTTGGACGAGAAACTGGCGCAGGTCCGAGACGTAAGCTTCAACGCTTTTGGGGCTCAACCCCAGGTCGAGTCTCAGGTGGAGCGCGAATTTATCGAGGATGCGAATGGGTTGCATACGCCATGATTCTAGATCTTCGAGCGCAAAAAGAAAGGGGCGCCGGACACGGCGCCCCTCTGAACTCAATCACCATCTTTCCCGAGGGTTCAGTTCTTCAGATTCTCAAGAACCCGCCGTGCGGGGGGGTTCCGGTCGACGTGTAGAAGAGCACGCCGCCGAAGCCTTGGCCGCCCGAGTAGACGATGTCGAAGGCGACACCGACGATTCCGGGCAATCCGCCGGGGAAGTTCATCTGCATGTACTGCGGCGAGAGCGTGATCAGGCCGGAGACGTTCGAGTGCAGAGCATCGCTGCCCGGGGTCACGACGAGTGTGAGGCCCGAGTTCGGCTCATACTTCGAAACCGCCTGGATCGTTCCGGGCTGTCCGACCGGCATGCTGTTGCCGCCGACCGCGATGGAGCCAGTTCCCTGCGTGTAGGGGTTGGCAAACTGCCAGCAGACGTTGCCGCTCGCCGAGAAGTATCCGCAGTAGCAGCCTTGCGTGTAGCACTGGCCGCTTCCGGTGACTTGCCCGCCGGTGATGCGCTGACCGCTGTTGTAAACGTTTGAGCCGCTGAACGCGATTGCGACCGCTCCGCCGGGCAGTGGGGTCACCGTTCCGCCGTAGTAGCCTGGCGCGCCCGGAGCGCCGGGAGCCGGGTTTGAACTTTTGCTTCCGCAGCCGCTGGCCACGACCATGATGCCGATTAGCGTCGCCATAAGTGCAGAGTGTTTGAACCGTTTCATAGTGATCTCTCTCCTCAATAGAGTTGTACTTGCAAGATAGTAGTGCAATGGCGGTGCCAGCACGCGCATCGCAGCACACGCCGCGTAAGCGGCGGGATTTATAGAAAAAATTATATAAAACCAATAAGATAGGAACTTGTCAGGGTGAATGCCGCCTATCCGACTGTAAAGATTATATACAGCGAATTGTCTAAATACTGTACGCCTGTAAAGCTGTTCCCAATAGCTTTGGGGTAAAGTTAAAGCCTTGGGATTTCGGTCAGCGGCAAAGCGACGCGGCGTCTCGGGCCCGCGCGAGTTTAGGCCCTTTTTTTCGAATGCCGGAAAGGGCTAAGGGTCTGCCCCTGATCCAACGCCAGTTTGCGATGCCTTCGGCAAGCGCACGGGCGAAGCGTTCCTGGTAAACGGGATTGACAAGGTTGGCGAGCTCGCGCGGGTTACTCGCGAATCCGGCCTCGATCAATACGGCGGGAACGCGCGCGCCCATGAGCACGTAGAAAAGCCCGGGGCGCACGCCTCGGTCTCTGATCGTGTTTCCGGCAGTACTCATCCCCGAAACGAGCTGGGAGTGTACGCCGCATGCCATCGAGACGGATTCGGCGTAGTTCGCCGTGGCCGAAAGATCCGAGAGGATGAGGTTTACGATGCCTTTGGGTTCGACGCGGTGGCTGCCGTTTTCAATTTCGGAGAGGCGGCGCGAGGCTTCGTTGTTCGTGGCATTGAAAACATAGGTTTCGATGCCGCTGCTGTACGGGTCGCGCGCCGAGTTGACGTGGATCGAAAGAAGAACCGCGTCGGCATGGCGTGCGGCCGAGTTCGCGATCGCCGCGCGATGATCGAGCGCGACGACGAAATCATGGTCGCGAGTCAAAACCGCCTGGATGCCGCGCGCTCTGAGCGCTGTGGCCGCTTTGCGCGCCAGGGCCAGCGTGATGTCTTTTTCCGCGACCGTTTGGGCGCCCAGCCGATGGATCGCGCCCGTGTCGCTTCCGCCGTGGCCGGGGTCGAGAACGACAAGAGGGCTCGCGCGCGTAACGTGTGCGAAAAGAAGAAAATATGCGCAGAATACGAAAAGGTGCCGACCTACTTTTCGTGAAGCGCCACACCACGAAAAGTAGGTCGGCACCTTTTTGTTATGCATTGCCGAAGAGATCGAGTTGAGGTGTTTCGCGGTGGGCGCTGCCGTTTCGGTCGCGGGCGGTGTGTTCGATCGTCTCGAGTATCTGCTGCGCGTGTTTGAGCACATGCTCCGGCAAGCCGGCAAGGCGTGCGACGAGGATTCCGTACGACCGCTCGGCGGCTCCTGGTTCGAGGCGATAGAGAAAGCGGACGATGGCGTGTCCCGCGCGGTCCTCGCCGACTGAAACCGCCATGCGGTGGTTGGACACGCGGGGATAACGATCGGCGAGCGCGGTGAGCTCGTGGTAGTGCGTGGCGAAGAGCGTGCGCGCCCCGATGCGCCCGGCGATGTCGGAGGCCAGCGCCATTGCCAGGCTCATTCCGTCGAACGTGCTGGTGCCGCGGCCGATTTCATCGAGCAGGATGAGGCTCCTAGCCGTCGCGTTGCGCAGGATGAAGCTCATCTCGCTCATTTCCACCATGAACGTCGAGGAGCCCTCGGCGATGTTGTCGCTTGCGCCGATGCGCGTGAAAATCCGGTCGACCACCCCGATGCGCGCGGACCTGGCCGGCACGAAGCAGCCGATCTGCGCGAGGAGCGTGATGAGTGCGGTCTGGCGCATGACGGTGCTCTTACCGCCCATGTTGGGGCCGGTGATGAGAAAAAAACCCGCGCTTCCGCCGAGCGCGATCGAATTGGGAACGAAGCCTTCCATGAACGCCGCCACGGTGGGATGGCGTCCGTGGGCGATTTCGAGCAGCGTTCCATCGTCGATCGCGGGCCTTACGTAGCCCTCGCGAGAGGCAAGGGCAGCGAACCCCGCGATGATGTCGACGTGCGCGACCTGGCGCGCGAGCTCGGAAACCGCCGCGGCTTTCGCCGTGAAGCGGGCACAGAACTCGCGGAAAAGCGCGTACTCGAGGTCGTTGCGCTTTTTCTCGGCGGTGAGGATCTTTTCCTCGAAACGCTTGAGCTCCTCGGTGATGAAGCGTTCGCCGCCGACGGTGGTTTGTTTGCGGACGTAGTGCGCGGGAACCGACGCGAGGTTGGCCTTCGTGATCTCGATGTAATAACCGAACACGCGGTTAAAGCGCACCTTGAGCGAGTTGATCGCGGTGCTTTTGCGCTCGGCCGCTTCGTATTCGGCAAGCCACGCTTCGCCGTTCGTGGTGAGGCCGATGAGCTCGTCGAGATCGGCGTGAAACCCGCGCGCGAACATCCCGCCCTCGCGCACGGCAAGCGGCGGATTTTCGACGGTGGCCCGCAGGGTTTCTTCCGAGAGCGCCACGAGCTTGGAATCAAGCGCGCCCTTTAAGAGCGATCCGAGCTCAAGCGAGCCGAGGCGCTCGCAGAGCTCGCGCGCCATGAGAATCGAACCAGCAGTGGCTCTGAGGTCGCGCGCGCCCGCCATCCCAAGCGAGATTCGCGAGGATAGCCGTTCGAGATCGTAAATTTCCGAAAGCGGCTGCGTGAGCCGAGCGAGAAGGTTTTTGCCGGAAGCCTCCGTACCGGCCTCCAGTATTGAGGCGACCTCGCCGAGCCGCGCGTCGATTTTCTCGACGTCAGTGAGAGGGCGAAGAATCCAGTCGCGAAGCAGGCGTCCGCCCATCGCGGTTTTCGTGCGGTCGATCCACGTCAGAAGGCTTGCGTCGCGCGCGGCCGCGCCTGCGCCTGGCTCGCGCCGGGGCAGAAGCTCGAGTGCGCGCACGGTGGCCGGGTCGAGCTCCATGCGGCCATTACAGCCCCATGCTTCGATTCGATTCACGGATGGAATTCGCGGCGCGCGCTGCGATTCCTGGAAATATTTCACGAGCGCGCCGGCGGGGCGCACGCATTCGGAGAGCTCGGGATGAACGGCGGCAAGCGACTGCGCGGCGAACTGCTCGCGCATGCGGCTGGCCGCGTATTCGGAGTCGAAGTAAAACTCGGGGACGGTCTGCGCGAACGCACGCGGGGCGCGCGCGCGGATTTCATCCAAAAGCTTTGAGCCGGCGTCGTTTTCCGGAAAGAGAAGCTCCGCGATGCCCTGCGATTGCAGCGTGGCAAGCCAGCTCTCAAGATCCGCCGCCGACCCGAACCGGAATTTTCCGGTCGTGAAATCGCAGGTGGCCCAGAGAATCTTTCCGCCCGCGGATGAACATGCCGCATGCGTGCAGTTCGGCGCTTTGGCGTTGAGCGCATCGGGGTCGAGCTGCGTACCGGGGGAAACGACCCGCACGATGTCGCGCTTGACGAGGCTCTTGGTCTCTGCCCCTTTTTCTGGCCCATTTTTTTCGGCTGGATTTTCAAGCTGTTCGCAGATGGCGACCTTGTGGCCGCTTGCGACGAGGCGATTGATGTAACCTGCCGCCGAGTGAAACGGCACTCCGCACATCGGGGTGGGGTCGGGATCGTTCTTGTTGCGCGAGGTGAGCGTGATCTCGAGTTCGCGCGCGGCCGTGCGCGCATCCTCGAAAAAAAGTTCGTAGAAGTCGCCGAGGCGAAAAAAGAGCAGGGCGTCGGGAATGCGGGATTTGACTTCAAGGTACTGCCGCATCAGCGGTGTGTCGGTGTTTGCCATGTTGCTGTGCGTTTATGTATCGAGTTCGGCGCGGTCGGTCAAGCCGGCCGATCGTTCAAGGTAACGGCTATCTGCGCCGAAATCCGCCCGCGAAGTTCAGATTCCACACGGTTTTAAGCAGCACGGGATCAAGACCCGCCCGCTCGTACGCGCGCGCGACTTCACCCATGTCGCGGAAGCGTGCGTTGCGTGACGCCGCCCAGAGGCGCGCGAACGGCTCCGTGAGCGCTTCGCCGTCGCGGTTGAGGTCGATCAGATCCCAGAAATAAGCAGTCACGCGCCACTCGCTCGTCGGCCCCATGCAAACGTCGGCGGGTACGTTCTCGAAGCGGATCGGCGCGCGCCTAGGAACCATGTATTCGAATTTCGCGTCCGGGTCGGCGAGATCCACCGAGAGCCAGGCCGAGAAAAACGAGGCCCAGCCTTCGGAAAGCGCGAGCGCGCCGGAATAGCAGCGGTCGATGTAGTGCTGTCCGCCGCCGAAGACGCCGATGTCGGCTTGATCATAAATCGCATGGCCGAGCTCGTGGCCGACGACGTCCCATTTGTGGCCGCCGGTGATGTGCACGGTGTTCCATTGGTAGTAATCGCCTTCGGCCGGCCACACAAAACGGATCTGGCTTTTCCAGAAGTCGAGTCCGACCGCGGCTTCAAGTTTTTTCTGTGCGAGAAAGCCGATGCGCCAGATGCCGAGCGCTTGCCCGCCATCCGTTTCTTGACGAAAAAAGAGCACGAGCGATTTTCCGCAAGGCGCCTCAAAGCGCAGACGATACGCTTCGGAGCCGTTTCCGACCGCGAAGAAGCGGTTGGCGAGCGGCGCGGTTCCGATGCAATGGTCGCCTTTTTGCGCGACGGTAAAGCGCAGGCCGTCGATGTCGAAGACTTTACCGTGGTCTTCGCGCGCGACGCGGATTTCCGCGCCCGGAGAGTCGAGAACATCGATGCGATCGGGCACGAGATCGAGCGGAACGTCGCGTTTGTGCACGTAAGGGCGGCCCGTGAGGTCGGTGTCGTCGCTGAAGGGCGGATACGGCGCGTCGAGCGATACGCTCGCAAAGGAAGCGAGCGCGGCATTTGCTTGAGACGATGCGAGTACAACCCCGGCCAGCAGAACAAGGAGATTTCGTTTCATGCCCGAAGTCTAACGGGCGTTTCCGGGCATGAAAAGCTCAATTTGTCCTGTGCCGAGCAGAAGTTTGCCGCGCATTGACGCCGTCAGTGCTTCGCAAAGAAGCAGCGAGAGAGAGTCCTCGAGCATGTCGCCGCTTTCGAATTCCAGAACGAGGATGAATCCTCGCGCGCCGCCACCGGCGTCGTTTTCTTCCTTCGCGCCTCCGCCGTTCCCGCGGAGTTCGAGTTTTTTGACGCGCATGCGGGCGGATTCCAATAATTCGCGGAGGAGCTCAAGGACCTGTTGAAGCTTGAGTGGATGGATTACGGCGCAGTCCACCGGCGCGCAACGCCTATCGAAGTGGCACGTGATTCCGAAACGATGCGACGCGATCGCCGCAAGATCAGTGATTGAGACGGAAGAAGGAGGTTCAAGCAGCTTGTGCGCGGTCGCAAGCCGTTGAAGCCGGCCGGCGAGGCGATGGATTTTAGAGGAGGCGTCAAGAATGACGTCGGATGCCTCGATGCCTTTGAGTTGCGCGGCGAGGCTTTTAATGGTGCTGTTGGACGAGAGGATGTCGTGCGCGACGTGAGACAGCGCGGTTGCCAGTCTTGCATCCATACGAATTTCAAATCATGGTTCAGAACCAAGTAATCCGCAAGATCCATCACCTCAATTGCGCGACCCTTTGCCCCGTCGGAGGGCTGCTGATCAACGGTCCTCCGGCGCGCATGGTGTGCCACTGCCTGCTATTGGAGACAAACGCCGGACTCGTTCTCGTCGATACCGGGCTGGGAGCGCGTGACATCGAGGATGCCACTCGTTTGCCCGCGGCGTTCCGCAAGCTCACGCGCCCCGTGTTGGATCCCGCGGAGACCGCGTTGGCTCAAGTGAATCGTCTTGGATTCAATCCCGCGGACGTGCGGCACATCGCGCTCACGCATCTCGATGTCGATCACGCCGGCGGCATCGCTGATTTTCCGCGCGCGGCGGTTCATGTCTTCGCTGACGAGCACCGCGCTGCCGTGGCTCTTGCGACCGCTAAAGATCGGCTGCGGTACGGGCACCGTCTTCGAAGACTGGAAGTGAGCTGGAAATTATACGAGCCGGCGGGCAAGTGGTTTGGACTGGATTGCGCGGGCGCGCTCGAGGGCTTGTCGGACGGCGTCGTGCTCGTGTCGCTCAAGGGTCATTCCGCGGGCCACGCCGGCGTTGCAGTGCGAGACGGCAAGGGCTGGCTTCTTCACGCGGGCGATGCGTTCTTTTACTGGGCGGAGATGGATCTTAAACGTCCTCGTTGCACCGCGGGTCTCGAGTTGCATCAGCGCGTGGCGTGTTGCGATCACGAGGCGCGTATCGAGAGCGCGGAGCGGTTGCGCGAGCTGCTGTCGAGCCACGGCAGCGAGGTGCGGCTGTTCTGCGCGCACGATCCGACCGAGTTCGAGCAATTCTCTAGGCCGCCTTTTGGTTCACGGGCCGTTCTTTGAGAAGCGATTCCGTATCGGCCGCGACCTGCGTGACGACGGCCGACACTTTTTCAAGATCGAGATGGCCGTTGGTGTGACCGGCCTTGATCTCAGTCCAGGCTTTTTTCAGGATTTTGTAGAGGCCCATGACGATGGGGACGAGCGCCAGGATGGTCGGCAATTCCTTCCAGAGGATGCGGCGCCAGTTCGCGACGGCACTTGCCCGGCGAATCCAAGGGGCAAGCGGCACGTAAACGAAAGCCACGGCGATCACAACGCTTCCGTAGGTCGCCAAAGTGCCGAGCGCCAGAAGGCGTACGGCGTCCTGGGGAACATGGGGATCACCGGCGAGTTGAGAAAGCCCGTATACGAGCATCCCGATGCCGACATGCAAAATGCCGGCAACGAAGTAGGCCTTGGTCTTCATCCTGCGGAACATACATATATGGGATCGGAAACGTGGCTTGGGGTCTTTAGCCCAATTTTAAGCCCGGCCGAATTGATTTTTCGCGCCGGATAAAGCATAAATACTTCCATGAAAACAATCACGGAATTTTCAGGGTTTGTATTGGCCGATGCGCTTAAGAAGGTGGCGGAATTGACGCCCAAACCCGTGAAAGTCGAGCCGCGCGACACGCGGCTCCAAAAGGCGGAAAAGTCGGCCGCCAGGCATCCGAAAGGGCCTAAGGGCCAGAAACCTCCGACAAGCGTTGAAACGCCAGCCGTCGAAACTCCGGCGACCGAAACTGTAACGACTGAGGCTGTGACTCCAACGGCCGAGCCACCAGCTGCCGAAGCAGCAACGGAGCCGATTCCGTCTGAGGCGACAGCGCCCACGGCTCCCGCGTTCGATCTCGCGGCGGCCATCGGCGAAGCGTTCAAACTCGAGGGTGACAAGCTTGCGATGTTCATGAACGCCATCGACATCGCGAAGCGCCGTCCCCAGCACCTCAAGCGCGTGGTCGTATACACGCTGAACGAAGGGGAGAAAGCTCCCGAGGGTGTTGCCGAAAAAGACGGGAAATATTACCTGCTCGAGCACTTTTTCGTTCCGCAGCCGAGGCGCGATGATCGGCGCGAGGGCAAACGTTTTGGAAAAGGGGGCAAAGGACGCGGCGGCGGCAAGGGCCGCGGTGGGCGCGACCGTGATCGCGACCGCGGGCGCGGCGGGCCAGGCGGCGGCAGAGAAGGCGGTGGAGGCGGACGTGAAGGTGGCGGCGGCGGCCGTCCAGGCGGAAGACCGGGACGTGGCCCACGCAGGGAAGGTGGCGATCGCCCCGCGATTCAGGCCGGCGCGAATCCGAAGCCCGCGATCAGCGTAAAGCCCTCCGTGACTCCGAACCCGGCGGTTTCTTTGAAGCCAGCGGTTTCTCCGAAGCCAGCGGTTCCACCGCAGCCGGCAGTGAAGCCGAATGTTACGCCGAACGTAAAACCAAACGTAACGCCGGTTGCGGCACCGAAGACGGAAGACGTGGCGAAGTCTTAATTCCGATTCCGCATTGTGGCTGCGAGTCCGATCCTGTGCGTAGCAAACATTTTAACGAGCAAGGAGGAGCGCCAGGATTTAGCTTGCTGGATTGCTGTTACCGAGTCGCCGCTGTTGAGAGCCCGAGCTTTTCCTACATTCTCTCCGGCGTCTTCATCCCAAGAAGCGTGAGGCCCTTTTGAAGCGTTCGCTGTGTCGCAAGAACCAGAGCCAGCCGCGCGCGCGCGAGCTCGGCGTCTTCAACCAATACTTTATGCGCGCGGTAGAACGCGTTGAAAGTCTTCGTGATGTCGATCAAGAAACCCGCGAGCGCGCTTGGGCGATACGTTTCCAAAACGTGATCGAGAATCAGCGGCAGGCGCGCGAGCGTGCGGATGAGATCGAGCTCTTCCGGCTCGGTCAGGCGTGACTGCGCAGCCTTCCAGAGTGCCGCGGCGTCCGTGGCGGCGAGTGCCGCCGGCGCGTTCCGAACGATGCCGAGACATCGCGTGTGCGCGTACTGAATATAGGGTCCGGTTTCGCCTTCGAAATCACACACCCGCTCAAGATCGAAATGCACGTCGCCGTTGCGGTCGGTGCGGAGATCGTTGAAGACGATGGCGCCCGTTCCGATGATCTCGGCGGCTTCGCCGAGCTCCACGTCGGACATTCCCGCGGTTTTATCCGCGGTTCTCGCGCGCATGATCCGCAGAACGCGCGCGACGGCCTCGTCGAGCACGGCTTCGAGAGTCACGAATCGCCCTTTGCGCGTGCTCATTTTCTGGGCCGCGCCTTCGTCGCCGGCGAACTTGTAGAGGCCGAAATCGACGTGCGCGCAGCGCTTGGCCCAGTCGTATCCCATGAGCTCGAGTGTCTTGAAAACCTGCGCGAAGTGCAGTTTTTGTTCGGCGCCCACGACGTAGATCATTCGCTCAAAGGCGAATTTCGCATGCCGGTAAATCGCGGCCGCGAGATCGCGCGTGGCGTAGATCGTGCTGCCATCCTGCTTGCGGATGAGACACGGCGGCATGTTGAATCGGTCCAGCATCACGACCTGCGCGCCTTCCGACTCGACGAGAAGCTTTTTCTCGGCGAGTGCTTTTTCAAGCGCCGGAATCCGCGGAACGTAGAACGATTCGCCCCAGTAATGGTCGAAATGCACGCCGAGACGCTCGTAGGTTCGCTCGAACTCCTTGATCGAAAGCGAAACGAATTTTTCCCAAAGCTTCCTGATTTCGGCGTCGCCCTTTTCGAGGCGCGCGAAATAGGCGCGCGCCTTGTCGCCCAAGGACGGATCGGCTTCGATCTCCTTGTTGATACGGACGTAGAGCTCGACGAGATAGGGGATTCCGCGTTTTTCGAGCTCGAAGTGGTCGCCGTATTTTTCGAACGCCAAAGCCAGAGTGCCGTACTGCGTGCCCCAGTCGCCCAGGTGATTGATCGCGACGGGATTGAATCCGCGCGCTCTGAAGATGCGGTAGAGCGAGTTGCCGATCATCGTCGAGCGCAGGTGATAGATGTTGAACGCCTTGGCGACGTTCGGCGACGAGAACTCGAGCACGACGTTGGGGCGGTGTTTGGGATTTTTCTCGGCGAGCGCGTCGCCGGAGAGCAGCAGCGATTCGAGGACGGGGCCGATTAATATCTCACGTTTAACTTTGAAATTTACGTACGGGCCGGCGGTCGAAACATCACAATACTTAGAGACCTCACCTTCCTGAAAATACTTGGCGAGTTCTTGTGCGATGAGTGGAGGTGCTTTTTTATATGGCTTCGCGGCCCGAAACGCGGGAATTGCGAAGTCTCCCAAGTCAAATCCCGGTGGTAGCTCTATATTAAAAAACTCACTCAATTGAGGGTTGGAGTATTCCGATGAAAAATTCTTGTTGAGGCGAATGTTTAATTCCTCGCCAATTGCGTCGGAGATCTTGTTTTGGATTAGGTCGAAAAGCATGGATCCTTAGTAGCAAGAATTGAGCGGGTGGGCAAATGCTCGGAAGTACTCCTCTAAACGAGAACAAGCGGACGGACGCCGATCAGAATTAAAAAATCACGCACTGCACTTCGGGCGCCCGAAGTCACTTTGACACCGGCTGAGCGGAATTCGGAGTCGAGATACATTCCGGTAAAAGATCGCACAAACGTGAAAATCCGGTCTGAAGGTCGTTGTGAATTTGTTGATCCAGCGACGAAACGACGGTGTGAGAGCAGATCGGGCCTGCAATTCGATCACATCATGCCTTTTTCGAAAGGAGGCGCGGGCAGGTTTGAAAATCTTCGCCACTATTGCAAGGCACACAACACACTCGCGGCGATTGAAGAGTTCGGCGCCGATAAGATGCAGCCGTATTTGAAGCTTTGAGTCGGGCAAAAACTGCCGAGCCGCAGCGCCGATAATCGCGACATTGTCGTGCGGACAAAAAATACCCATTCAGCTTAGGCCAGGCAAAGACGAACCGCCTTATAGAGGAGGGTGGAGTGTCCACTCGTGCGCGCATCTTTCATATGGCTTTCGTGGCGTTGCTCACCGCCGTCGCGCTCACGCTTGCGGCGCGCTCGGTGTGCACGCTTGCCAACGAAGTTGCGCACGAAGGCGCGCAAAAAGCAGCGCACGAATCACATCAGGCGGCCGAGGCGGTTGTTCCCAAAGCTCAAAAGCCCGGATGGTTCGCGACGATGGCTGGCCGCGTATTTGGCCCGTTCCTCGCCAAGCTCCACGAGCTTCAGGAACTCGACGAAAACACGTCGATGCTCAAGAAGAAGGTCGCCGATCTCGCGGTCGAAAACGCGGAACTTAAAAAAATAGCCGCCTCGCGCGCCGAAGAGCATCGCGCCGAACGCATCAAAAGCGAAGCCAAAGCCGAGGGCGGCGTTGAGCACGCGCGCACGATCTCTTCGCTCGAGGTTTTCGAGCCCGGGCTTCTTTCCAAGCCCCCGAAAGCGGTCTTCGACGGCGCGCTCAAGGCATTTCATGCCGGTGATTACGAGACCTCGGCAAAAGCTTTTGTGCAGCTGGCCGATAACGAAGAAAATGACGCGTTCAACACCGCCCAGGTGAATTACCTGGCGGCTGTCAGTTTGTATTACGTCGGTAATTACAAGAGCGCTGAAAGGTTCTTTGAAAAGTCGATGAAGTTAGCTCAAGCGCGGGCACCCGCCGGAAGCGGCGAGGTCTCGCATTTGGGCTATGTACCGCGAGGAATGGCGTGGCGCGCGCTCTGTCTGGCCCGGGTGGGGGATCAGGCGGGTGCGAGACAGGCCGTTCACGAGCTGATCCAGAAGTATCCCAAGTCAAGAGAGGCGCGGAGGTTGAACCGAAATGAAAATTTTCGGTAAGGCTGCGGCGCGGATGATGGCAGGGATCGGTTTGGCAAGCGGTATCCTGGGTGCGATGCCGGCGGCGGCTGGGTACAGCACCGTTGGGAAAGGCGAAGCGCGACGCGCGAGCCGATCCGACGGACCTGTCACCGTCGGCATCGTCACTCATCTTCAGGGCGCCGCATTTTCGAAATCCTCCGATAAAAAAGAATCTTCCGCGCTCAAGCTCGCGGAAGGAATCACGATGGGCCAACTCATTTGGGTCGAGACCGGCTCGCGCCTGGAGGTCACGAGCGCCGAAGGCGCGGTTATTCGGCTCGCGGGGCCGGCGGTCGTGGAATTTCCTTCGCGCGGAATCGTGCGCGTGAGAAACGGCACGGTGAGCCTGCGCTCTTCCGGCGCTCCCTTTCATTTCGAAACCGATTACATGGCAGGCGAGATCGCGGGCAATGGCGTCGCGGCGTTTTGGGTATCGGATAAACTCGTGCAGGTGCTGGCGGTCGAAGGCGCCGTGCGCGCGTGGCATCCGCGGCTTGAGCGCGACGTCGTGACGGTCGAGGCGGGATGGTTCACCGAGAGCTCGCCGACGTTTTCGTTTCTGCAGCCCCGCAATCCGCAGGCCGTCGAGGAAGCTCACGCAAAGGAGCTGCTCGCGGCGTTCGGGGAAGGCGCCGTACCCTGGACCGGCGTCAAACGAGCCGAGCGCGCGATCGCATCCGTTCCGAAAGAAAAATCGCCTGAGAAAAAAGAGCGGGTGCCGGCGCGCCTGGTGGAGCCTCGTGACGAAGCGGTGCTTGAGCATCTGAAAGCGCGCATTTCGGGAATGGATCCGGAAGAGTTCGACGGCATGGAGATCGGACGAGAGACCGCTTCGGGAGGTTCAAGGGGCCGGCCCTCGATTCTGGTGATGAAGAAGGGAAAGATGGGTGTTGAGGAGGCGGAGCTCTTAAGGAAGCTCGTTCCGCAAAAGCACGGGCAGTGAGCGCGCTCGACTTCGAGCCGCGCGGTTTAATAGGACGTGAAGAATGGACTCGAAACGTACTGAAGAATTAAAAACAACGCATCGTTTCGTAATGAGTAGGCTGCCACCTTTTGTGGCGCTGGTCGCGATGCTTGTGCCGCTTGCGGCGCAGGCGCAAAGCCACCTGGGCGAAATGTCGCTTCTTGGCAGTTACTCCAAGACGACGTATGGGGCTGACTCTTACGCGACCTCCAAGCGTTACACCGCCTCACTTGGCTATAACCTCACGCTTCTCACGCAGGTCGAGGTCGCCTATACGACAGTGAACCGATACTTCAGGCAGGCCGACGTGCAAAGCGTGACGGTCGAAGAGCAGACGCTCAGCGCTTCGCTCGTGCAAACGCTCGTGCCGCCGGATTGGTACTTCCAGCCCTACGTCAAGGGAGGGGCCGCGCAGTACAACCGCCGCCAAAACGGCAGCGTCAACGGCATTCCCACGCGCGAAGTTTACACCAAGAGCCCGAGCTTTGTTCTGGGGGCAGGTGCCCGCGTGTTCTTCATGAGGAACTTTTCGTTCAACGCCGAGTTCATCACGTACTTCCCCGACCTCAAGTGGCCGGAGGGCAAGAACAACATCGCGTTCGAGGGCGGGCTTTCGTGGCACTTTTGAGATGACGAAACGCCGGCCCCCGCCCATGGCGCTTCCGTTTCTCGCCTCATTTCTTAGCGGCTGCTCGCACGTCGCTTATCTCTATCAAGCCGGGATGGGGCAATGGGCGATCTACAATCACGAGCGTGCGGTCGCGGAAGTCGTCTCCGATCCTCATGTCTCTTCCGTCACGCGCCAGCGGCTCGCGTGGATTCCCGAAATCCGCGCATTCGTCGAACGCGAGCTCGGCGTGAAGTCGACGTCGAACTACACGACGTACGTTGACCTCAAACGCCCCTTCGTCGTGTGGTCGCTCACGAGTGCCGAGCCGTACGAACTGAAACTGAAAGAATGGTCGTTCCCCATCGTCGGTTCGTTTCCGTATCTGGGATTTTTCAAAGAAAACACGGCGCGCGATTGGGAAGCGCGCGAGCGCTTACTCGGTCGCGACACGCACGTGCGCGGTGTTACGGCATACTCCACGATCGGCTACCTTCGCGACCCGCTGCTTTCGACGATGCTCACATCCAAAAAAACCGATCTCGTGAATCTTCTCTTTCACGAGACGACGCACTCGCAGGTCTACATCAAAGGGGAAGGCGCGTTCAACGAGCAGATCGCGAGCTTTATCGGCGACTACGGCGAGCGGCTTTGGATTCGCAAGAAAATGTGCGCGTCTTCACCGTGTCCCGAGCTCGAAAACTGGAACGACGAGCACGCCGATCGGAGACTTTTTGGCGCGCGTCTTCGCGCGTTCGCGGATCGTCTGAAAAAACTTTACGCCGATACGGCGTCCGAGCCCGAAGAGGGCAGGCGGGAGCGCAAGGCTGCGGCATTCGCCGCGTTCCGTGAGGAGATGGCCGATCCCAGGCGTACCGAGTGGAAGAGTTCGGGATGGAAGAAATGGATCGCGGGAAAGTTCGCGGCGGAATTTATGAACAACGCCGCGCTGCTCGCGCATCTGACGTATGAGGATCATCAGGATCTTTTCGAGAAGCTGTATCGCAAGGCGGGCGGATCTTTGGACGACTCCGTAAACACAGAAGGGAGCCTTGCGGGCTCCCTTCTGATTTTGAAGAGGTTTTCAGGGAAGCTGGACCATCTTCGGTCCAGGGTTGAGGAGAGATCTCTCTCTCCTCAAATTTTGTTGGATCGTTTTCTCACTGAGTGAGGCAGGGCGTGTTGTCGGTTTCGACTTGCACGGTCATCGACCAGCCCGCGACGTTGTCGACCGAGCCGACGTCGCACTGAAGAGCTTTGCACGCGTTGATCATCTGCCAGTCCGGGTAGTAGTAGTACCCGTTCCAGAGCCAGTACTGCGGGTTGTTCTCGGTGCAGTACGTCTTGCAGGTGTAGTCGCTCATGATGTTCGAGACCTTGACCGAATACGTGTTGTTGCCCGAGCTGAGATACGTGCTGAAGTCCACGATTTGCGACTTCGCACCGACCGCAAGCCCGTTGCGATAGCCCGTGGCACTCGTTCCGCCGGGGATCGTCACTGAAGCGCCCGGAACTTCCGAGCCGTTCTTCAGGAGGGTCACCGTCACGCCCATCTTGGTGTACTGCTTGGTGCCGCTGCCGGTCGAGTTCACGATCGCCGAGCCGGGAACGACCTGCACGCGAAGGTCCTGGTCGGCGTGGATGACGCCGCTCGGAGTGGACTTCCCCGTGCTGCCGTTGCCGGAAAGGCTGTAGGTGAACGGCGTCGTGTACGACACGATCGGGTGGTTGCAGCTGTTGCTCGTGCCGGTGTTTCCGGTGCCGCTGTTTTCTTCCCGCAGCTTGCCAAAAGGACCGCCACCGGAAGGACCATGATCATGGCCGTGTGTTTCGAATTGAATTTCATACTCTCTCTCCTTTTTCCCTTTATCCGGGTTTCTCAGGCCCGGGGTTCTCTCTTCAAATGCCATCCAGGCTATGACTAGGGGAGTTGCAATGCCGGTGCCAGCACACGCGAAGCGAAACACGCCGCGCAAGCGGCGGGATTTATAGTAAAAATTATGTAAAACCAATAAGATAGGGACTTGTCAGGGTGAATGTCGCCTGTCCAGATGTAAAAATTATACACAGCACTGCGTCTAAATACTGTACACCTGTAAAGTAACAGCAAGACCCCGCGAAGTGCGAGCGGGCAAATTGCCACGTGGGTTATTATTGAGTAAAGTGCGCCCCTATGCCGCGGCAGTGGTATCACCTCGAAGCCGATCCCAAGCGCGTCGCGCGAGAGCGCGAGCGCGCGCGCAAGCTGCGCAAGTCCGGCTGGTGGCAGGCAAGACTCGCCGCGGGGGTCTGCCATTACTGCCAGAAAGCATTCAAAGCGGCGGAGCTGACAATGGATCACATTGTGCCCGTCGCGCGCGGGGGCACGAGCACGCGCGGAAACGTCGTGCCGGCCTGCCGAGCTTGCAACGCCTCCAAAAAACTCGAGACACCGGCCGAACGCCTGCTTCGCGATTCCAGAATTTTCTCGAAGTGCTCGAGCTTCACCGTTCCCGTGACGGGGTTGTTCATGATGTCGGTCGCGTCGGGCACGATCTCGAGCACCTCGTAACCCTCGTCGCCGCGGTCGCGATAACCGCGGAAATACCCGTCGATGAATCCGATCACGTGCCCGAATTCGTGCGCGGCCGTGCGCGAGGAAAGATCTTGCGGTCCGAGCGCCACGTAGCGGTTCGGGATCGCATACGTTGAGTTAGCACCCGTCGTGAGCAGCGCTCCGTTTTTCGGAAAGAGCCCGGCGTGAAACTCGACGTCGATCTCGTCGCCCGGCTTCGGGGCGGGTTTCGTCTTGGGATAGAGCCGTCGCGCGTCTATTTTTTTGATTTCGAGTCGTATCTGGAATTCGGGCGGATTCGGCGCCGCGCTTTGCATCGCGTGTCGCGCGATGCCTCCCTTCTCGCGGTAATGCCAGATGCGCTCGACTTCAGTTTTGAATCGCCGGATGAACGCGTCGTCGCGGATGTCGGTGAAAACCGGGATCTCGAGAATCCAGAGATTCTTTTTCGGATGGCGCATGCGCGCGAAGCCCGGGAGTTTGAGTTTTTCGATGCCTTCGGCCCGGATCTGCGCGCTGAGCTCGCGGATGCGTCCGCTCGTCACGGGATTGGAGCCGTTTAGTTTTTCGCGGGCCAGAAGCTCCTCGCGCTCGACGACCGCGTCGTGAAGCAGGGTCAGCCGGTCAAAGCGCGCGCGGTCGTCGTGGATCGATTTCTGCCAGAACCGATTGTACTGGATGTGGTGGTCGATCAGGCGCTGGTTGTCTTCAAGAATCGGATATTCCTCGACCATCCGTTCGAGCACGTTCTTGCGTTCCCGCGGTCCGAGCCTTGAAAGGACGTGCAGCTTCTCTTCTTGTTCCTCGATGCGCGGGATTTCCTTGTCGATGAACATGCGCGAGCGCTTCCAGCTGTAAGGCACCGACGAGGGTGGCTTGGGTGTTTCGGGCACGAGGCTGACGGTCAGCGCGGGATCCTCGGTGATTTTCGGAAGAACCTGATAGCCCTGTTTCACGGGCGCCGGCGGCAGCACTTTGAGGCGGCCGGCAAGCTCGGGCGCGTGCTGTTTGAGCGCGCTTTTGAGATCGTCGAACACCTTTCCGAACCGCGCGGTGTATTGGCGGTAGTAGCCCTCGACTTCTTTTCCGCGCGCGACGTAAGCGGGGTCGCCTGCGGCGAAGAGCGAAACCGCGAAAAAAAGGATGGCGGGGAAAAGACGCACGAAAGAAAGCTTACAGCGCCTTGAGCTCGCTCACGAGTTCCTTGAGCGTGGCCTTCGCGTCGCCGAAAAGCATGCGGGTTTTCGCGTCGTAGAAAAGCCCGTTATCGATGCCGGCGAAGCCCACGCCGCGGCCGCGCTTCATGACGATGATGTGCTGGGCATGGTCGGCGTCGAGAATCGGCATCCCGAAGATCGGGCTCGCGCGGTCGGTGCGCGCCGCGGGATTGACGACGTCGTTGGCGCCGATGACGAGCGCGACGTCGGCTTGCTTGAATTCGGGGTTGATCTCGTCCAAGTCGATGAGCTTCGGATAGGGGACGTTGGACTCGGCGAGCAGCACGTTCATATGGCCGGGCATGCGGCCCGCCACGGGATGAATCGCGTACTTCACATCGACGCCTTTCTTTTCGAGAAGCTGATCGAGCTCGTGAACGAGGTGCTGGCCTTGCGCCACCGCCAGCCCGTAGCCCGGAATGATGATCACGCGCCTGGAGTACGCCATGAGCACCGCGGTTTCGGAGGCGTTGATCTCGCGCTGGATTCCGCCGCCGGCGCCCACGGGGCCAGAGGCCCCGATATTTTTAGAGCCGAAACTTCCGAACAAAACGTTGGCGAGCGAGCGGTTCATCGCCTTGCACATGAGAAGCGTCAGAAAAGATCCCGCAGCACCCACGAGCGTTCCCGCGATGATCATCGACATATTGCGCATCGAAAAGCCCGTCACGGCGGCGGCCATTCCGGTGCACGAGTTCAGCACCGAGATCACGACCGGCATGTCGGCGCCCCCGATCGGAAGAACCTGCAGCACGCCGAGTACGAGCGCGATCGCGGCGACCGCGTAGAACGCCGGGCTCGCGGCCTGCGGATCGCCGGAGGCGAGCACGTAAGCCGAGCAGAAGAGCAGCGTGCCCGCGAGAAGCGCGCCGACGAGGCTCTGAAATGGGATGCGCACCTGCTTTTCGCTGACGATCCCTTGAAGTTTTCCGTACGCGATGATGCTTCCGGTGAAGCTTACGGCGCCAAAGGCGGTTCCCAGAAGAATTCCGAAGAGCGCGGCATCCGACGACTCCGCGCCGTGCTTTAAGAACTCGGCCACCGAGATGAAGAGCGCGCAGGCCCCCCCCATCCCGTTGAAAATCGAAACCATCTGCGGCATCGCGGTCATCGGCACCGAGCGCGCCGCTTTCCAG
Organism: Deltaproteobacteria bacterium; assembly: GCA_016186905.1. Taxonomy (GTDB): domain Bacteria; phylum Bdellovibrionota; class UBA1018; order UBA1018; family UBA923; genus JACPKS01. The sequence goes on along the minus strand of JACPKS010000044.1, from coordinate 5,898 downwards.
CCCGGAATCGTGCCGATCGCGACCGCAGCCGCGATCCACGCGAAGTTTTCGATGCCGGGAAGAAACATCGTTCCGCCCACCGCGAGCGCCATGCCGAGCGCGGCAAGACCGTTGCCCGAGCGCGCGGTTTTCGGCGAGCTCAAGCGCTTCAGCCCCAACACGAAAAGCACGGAGGCCGCGAGATAGCAGAGCTGCGGAAAACTCTTCAGCAGCTCCGTCATTTTGTATCCGCCTTCTTTTTGGCTTTGAACATCTCGAGCATGCGGTCGGTGACGACGAAACCGCCCACGACGTTGAGCGTGCCGAGCACGACGGCCGCGAAGCCGATGATCTTGAGCGTTACGTCGCCGCCCGCGGTGCCGAGGATGTAGATTCCTCCGACGAGCACGATGCCGTGGATGGCGTTCGCGCCCGACATCAGCGGAGTGTGCAGAACCGTCGGAACCCGGCCGATCACTTCGATCCCCGCCAAGATCGCGAGGATGAAAATGTATGTCATGGCGAGCGTGGACATTTCCATCTTATTGCCTCAATTTCGGGTGTTTGATCTCGCCGCCCATCGTGATGCAGGTCTCGCGGAAGATCTCGTCGTCCCAGTCGAGTGTCAAGCCGTCGCTTCCCTTGGACGGGTCCTTCACGATCTGCAAAAGAAACGAGAGCACGTTGCGCGCGTACATGCGGCTCGCGTCGAGCGGAAGCGAGGAGGGAAGATTCGTGGGGCCCATGATCGTCACGTCGTTTTCGACGGCGGTTTCGTCGGCGCGCGTGCACTCGCAGTTTCCGCCCGACTCCGCGGCGAGATCGATGATCACCGAACCGGGCGCCATCGCCTGAACCATCGCGCGCGTGATGAGCACCGGCGCTTTTTTTCCGGGAATTTGCGCGGTCGTGACCACGAAATCCGCGGCCTTGATTTTTTCGGCCAGAAACTGCGTTTCCTTCGCGAGAAAGCTCGCGGACTTTTCTTTCGCGTAGCCGCCTTTGTCTTCGGATTCCGCGTGAGCCTCTTCGTGAACGAACGCCGCGAACTTGGCCCCCAGGCTCTCGACCTGTTCTTTCACCGCCGGGCGCGTGTCGAATGCCTCGACGACGGCTCCGAGCCTTCGCGCGGTCGCGATGGCTTGCAGACCCGCGACTCCGGCGCCGATGATGAAGCCTCGCGCGGGCCGGATCGTTCCCGCGGCGGTCGTGAGCATCGGCATGAATTTTCCGAGTTTCGCCGCCGCGAGCAGCACGGCCTTGTATCCCGCGATCGTGGCCATCGACGAGAGCGCGTCCATGCTCTGCGCGCGCGAGATGCGCGGGATCGCGTCCATGGCAAACGACGCGACCTTGCGATCCTTGAGTTTCAGGACGAGCTGCGGGTTTCGCGCGGCCCAGAGATAAGAGACCAGCGCGGTGCCGCCCGGCAGCCGTTCCGCTTCGCTGATCGAGGGCGCGCGCACTTTCAAGACGCAGTCGGTGGCGCTCATCGCGGCGTCAGCATTCGCGCGCAGCACGCATCCCGCCTGCTCGTACGCCGAATCGGGGATGAAAGCCGAACGGCCTGCCCCCGCTTCGACTGAAACCTTGTGTCCTTTGGCGAGGAGCTGTTTGGCGGCTTCGGGAACGAGGGCTACGCGCGACTCGCCGGGTTCCGTTTCCTTGAGGACCGCGAAGTTCATTTTTCGCCGTTCTCGATGAACTGCGTGCTCCAGATGTCGCGCGAGAGCTCGCGAAGCCTCTGAACCACGGCGAGCCGTTCTTTGTCGAAGCCGCCTTCGTAAATCCTCGCCTCCAGGACGCCGATTTCGTTGTGAAGAGCTGAGATGGCGGCGTGCATGCCCTGCTTTCGGGCGATCGTAAGAAACTTTTCGCGCAGTTGCGCGTAATCGTAGCCGTCGGGTTCGTAGGGATGGGTCATGATTTGATAAGATACTGAAAAAACGCCGTTTTTTCAACAGGCTTCAGCGGCTTCAACCCTCCTAGGCCGGCATGTCCATTTCAAAAATATCGGAAAAACGCGCGTAGAGGTTCTCGCCGGCGCGTCCGAGCGGTTTGAGTTTGCGCACGTCGATGATGCCGTCTTTGACGAATTCTTCATGCACGTGGAAGCAAAGGATCTCGCCCACGACGATCGCGGCCGGCAGATCGCCCAATTCAAGAATCGTCCGCACTTTGCACTCCAGGTGTACCGGGCTTTCGGCGATGCGCGGAGCCGTGACGATTTCGCTCGGAGTGGGGGTGAGGCCCGCGACGTCGAACTCGCTCATGTCGGGCGGGTAGCTTCCGCTCGCGATGTTCATCGCCTGCGCAAGCGCTTCGTCGACGATGTTGACGACGAAGTCGCGCGTGCTCTCGAGGTTGCGAAGAGTGTCTTTTTTCTGGTCGCCGCGCCTGAGCACGCTGAACGCGATCGTCGGCGGCGACGGCGTAACACCCATGAAAAAGCAGAAGGGAGCCGCGTTAGGCACGCCCTTCTTGTTCACCGTCGAGACGAACGCGATCGGACGTGGCGCGATCGCGCTCAAAAGAAGACGGTAAGCGTCGCGCGGCTCGAGCCCTTGAGGGAGAATCTTCTTCATCCCTCGATGATAGCGCGGGGGCCGCCCGCGCGTCTATTGCATCTTGCTCAGGATCAAACCTTCGTGGTGGTACGGGCGCCGGCTCGTGACCGTCTCGGACGGAATGGCGACCGTTCCGGCGATCTCGGTGGAGATACCCGGTTCCGCCGTCTGGGTGATTTCCGCCGCCGGTGTTTCGGCGCGGATCACGCGATTGGAGAGAACGGGTTCGGAGCCGGCCAATACCGGCGAAGAGAGCGCGCCGAGCGCGATAGCGGTAACGTAGAATTTCGAGAGCGTGGAACGTCTCATTGGAACCTCCTTGTTCTTCGGTTGATGAAGTGGGCCTTCCTCTTCGGCGGTTTCGGGCCGCGCTCGGATTCGAACCCGGGATTCAAGGAGGAATCCCGATCACAATTAAAATTCTATACCTGTCTCGAACTCTGTCAAATCGAGTGGAGGTCAATTACTGCCCAGTCGATGCCGAGTTTCCGCGCGCCTTTCCACGTATAGGCGTTTCCAAGGCCGCTCTTGGCGGATTTACGCGTTTGCTCAAACGGCGCAGTAGCTTCGGTCAGGCGGTAGGTCGCGATCGCGGCCTCGCGGTCGCCGGTGAGATCGAGCAGGCGCGCCCGCGTGAGAAGCCCGATGCTCTTGCGGTGCCGCGCGTAGGCTGTATCGCGGGCGAGATCGGCGTCGGCGAGCGCCACGTCGAGGATGTTGAGAAGTTCGGCCGCGTCTTTCGGCTCCGCCTTCGTGAGCGCGCGGTTTTTCATCTCCGACCAGACATAAAGGTAAAGGCCCGGCCAGCGGGTCTGATTCGCCGCCGCTGCCGCGGCGCGGGTTACGTATTCGGTCAGAAGTTTTTTTCGTGTTTCGCGCAGTTCCGCAGCGGCCTCGTCGCCGGATCCGGCTTGGGCGCGGCGGATGTTGACCTGGCGAAGAAGCCGCCGGAGCGCGTTCTCGGGGCCGGGAGCGCGTACGGTGTTTCCGGTCAGCACGGGTCTTGCGGGCGAGCGAAGATCGCTCCACCGGTATTCGACGTAGCGGCTCTCGTTGGGCGCCTGGGTCGGGCTTCCGACGGCGACCCAAAGGCGGCGCCGGGAAGCGTCGAAAATCACGGATTGGATATTGTCGAGCTTGGCGATGGTGCCGCCCGCGACGGCTTCGACAAAAGGCTCGCGCGCGCCAGCGACGGGCGCTCGAGTGCGATCGCCGAGAATCCGCGCCATTTTTTCAGGCGTGGCTCTCGCCGCTTCATTAAGCGCCGAAAACGCCGCGAGCCGCTCGCCGCGCTCGAAGGTGTCGATCCAATTGCCCGTGCCCCGGAAAATCTGCTTTTTGGCGAGAGGTGGCGTGCCGACGTGGTTGGTCTGAAAAAAGAACGGGTCTGACGAACGGCGAACGGCGAGCTCGGAGGCCGTCGTTTCGACGACGGCGCGGTCGCGCCCCTGCGAGAGCACGTAAGCCCATCCCGCCGTGCGCGGAAAATGCGAGATGATCGAGACGGCTTCGTTGATGCCGCGGGCGCCGCGGATGACTTCGGCGCTGATCACCGTTACCGGCGTGCCGGCGGTTTGCGTGTCTTCGGTCGTGAGCTGGTGCACCGCAAGGGTGAGCCCCGCCTCGTTGAAGGCCGTGATGCCGGTGGCATGCACTCCGAGACTCGTCACCGCGACGTGCGCGAGGCCCTCCTTTGGAACGACGTGCAGGATCAGCGGTTTTCGATCCCAGTATCCCACGCCGTCATAGTCGAGATTGCGGCCGTGCAGAACCGAGTCGGTGCCCGTGTTCCAGATCACCGACGTGCACCCGAACGAAGTGGGAAGATCAGGCCCTTTTTCGGGGGAGCTTGAGAGCGAAAGGAGCCAGAGCGCCGCGTCGGGTACGGTGAGCGCGTCCCACATCTGCTGCTCGGAGAACCCGACCTCGGCAGCCATCGCCTTGAATGCCGCCTCGTAATCGTCGGGCAGGTGATCGACCATCGGCTCCGAGACGAAACGCCGCTCAAGCCACAGAAAAAGATCGCCGAGCCAGGGAAAGCGAATCGCGAGCGGGTACGCGCGCAAGTGGCGCTCAAGAATCGACGAGAAATAATCGAGGGTCGCGCGGCCGTCCTGCTTCTCGTAAAGTTTGACGAGTTTGCCGTGATCGCGCGCGACGTCTTCGATGCTGCCCTCGACGTGCAGGACGGGAACCGGAAGGCGTGCGTCGTACCATCCGCTTTCGGAAATCCGCAGGGGGCCTTGCGGCTGCTTTGCAACGGCGGAAAGCGGCAGCAGGGAAAAAAGCAGGCAAAAAAGTCCTGTCTTCAATGCGAGCGCTGTCGGTTTTCCTGTAAACTGGAAGCGGAGGATCGCAGGTTTTGAGCTCATTCTCACTCCGAAAATTTATCATTGTCGCCTGCCTCGCGTCCACCTGGATGGCTCCGGCTCGCGCCGCGATGAACGAGCATCGCAAGCCGATCGGCCGGATCACGGAATTCCGCGCGAAAAATCCCATGCAGAAAACGCTCTGGGGCGAGCGGCAATCCGCGGAGGGCCGCCCGATCGTCGAGGGCGAGCGGCTCTTCACCGTAGCGGGCCAGAGCCTTACAGCCGAGTTCGACGACGGCACGCGCGCCGTGTTGGGGCCGAGCTCGCGCCTGGAGATCGCCAACTGGAGCCGCCGCGACGCCCGCAATAGGCGCGTACGCGCGCTGAAACTGGATTTCGGCATCGTCTGGCTTACGGTGAACAAGATTTACTCGCGGGAAGAGCCGTTTCTCGTCGCGGGTCCGCAGGGCGTGGTCGCCGTGCGCGGCACGGAGTTCGTCGTCGAGTGCGCCGAGGGCGGCCACCTTGTTGCGGCCAGGCGCCAGCGAAAAGACGAGGTCGTCAAGGAGCGCTTCGAGATCGAGGTTCACGTGCTCGAGGGCGAAGTGCATTTCGCGGCTACGCGCGAGGGTTTGAGTGATGCGCGGTCGCGGGTCGTGCTTGGCGCGGGCGAGACAGCGCTCTTACGCAGCCCGATGAAGGCGCCGCAGATGGCGCGGCCATTTTCGCTTGAAACGTTTCAGGCTTATTTCGAGACCGCGGTGCCGGGCCGAAGGCTCGCGCTCAACCGCGAGACGACGAACGAGCAGCGCGCCCGCGTGGCCGCGTATGTCGCGGAACCTTCGGCAAGCGGCATTGAGGGCCGCGCTTCCCGCGCGGTGGCCTCGTCGTCTGGAATGCGCGGAGCGCGTGCGGCCCTGAGTGGGACCGCGGCCGACGATGCGGCCAAGGCATCGCGCAAAAGCCGCCGCGAGCAGCTTCTGACCCCAACGCGCGAAGAGTTCTAAAAGGTGCCGACCTACTTTTCGTGGTGTGGTGCG
>JACPKS010000037.1 GCA_016186905.1 Deltaproteobacteria bacterium | reverse complement strand
GCGCACCAGGCGTAGAGAAGTTCCTTCCCGCGGATGCAAAGGCGCGCCTTCAGAGAATCGACGGGATAATAAATCCCCGAATGGATCACGCCGCTGTTTCGGCTGGTGACTCCTTCGGCCACGCGCTCGAATTTCTCCAGCACCGCCACACTCTGGCCGCTGGCCGCGAGCCGCTGCGCGAGGGCCGCTCCGACCACTCCGGCTCCGATGACGGCGCAGTCGATGGTCTGGGTCATTCTAAACGTGCCTCTGTTTCGACATTCTCTATGTGGTCAAATACTCAGGTAGCGAATAGAAAGCGCCAGTGAAGACAGGATTCCCATTCGAGTCCAATTTCCAAACAAGTACCTTTCCCTCATGAAAGGGATGCCAGTACCGTTTTTCGTTATAGATGTTTAAAATTTTTTTTCCGATCCCAGGATTGGATTCGATGAGTGTACACGCGCGTAACGCGTCTTCCATCACCTTGTGAGCGGAACTCTCAAAACCTGTAAATAAGGCGGCATTGAGCGCGATCGTCTCTAATAATTCCCAGCCATCTTCCGTCCAGCGCGCCACTTGTCGTGTTTCTCCTGATCCTGCGCCGTTTCTTTTATCACTTTCGACAGCTTTTTCTCGAATGAATTAAGCCGCTCCTCAATTTCGATATTCTTTTCAGGCCTGTGCCCGCTTCTGCGCAGAATATCGTTGTAAGCGGCGAGAAGAGACAGGAAATATTCTTGAGTCAGCACCACTTTAATCCCGGTGCCTTTTGAGATTACCTGCACGACTTCGTCGTCTTTCACGTCGATGGCATTGGGCCCCCTTTCCCTTAAAGTTTTGAAGTTGATCGTATCCTTTATATTCATCATCAATGCACCACCTTTGCGACATTATCAGTATATTTAAATGTCTCTTATATGTCTAAATAAATTAATTATTAATATAAATCAAGTAGATGCGGACTTTCGTGGCGAGCCGTTGCGCTAACGCCGCTCCAATGACGCCGTCGCCGATGACGGCGCAGTCGATGGTCTCTGTCGGATTATAAAACACCTTTCACGTGGATCGGGGCCATTCCGCTAAAAAGTTCCGCTGCGTCCAAACGATCTTTTCGGGAATGACGAGATTCAAGTAGGCCTTTGAGAGATTTGTCGCCGCCGGCGACCACTTGGCTTCGATCGCCCAGCGCTTGGGAGCCACGAAGTCGATTTCACCCGCCCTTCCGCTCCAGTAGCCCATTCTTGGGAATCTGCGCGCGAGCGCTTCGTGGGCGGCAAGCTCAGCCATCGCCGCATCGTATTCCTCGGGTTCGCTTTGGCCGGAGATCTCGAGCGAAACACGGTAGAGCAGCGGATCGGTGAAATAGAATTTCCGATCCTTGCGGAAGCGAAAGGCTCCCGTGTCGAGATCCACGGCGTGAAGCTGGCGTAGGGCAAAACACGATTCCAGCAGAGCGACGTATTCTTGCACCGTATTGTGCGACCCGATCCGGGTTTTTTTCGCCAGGGTCTGCAGGCTCAACGGGGTTTGCAGGCATAGCGCGAGCTGCGCGAGCAGCTCTTTAAGGTAGCTCTCCTGCCTGCCGAGTTTCGCGGCGTCGCCCAGCAGCCAGCGCAGGTACGTGGCCATCGCGCGCGAGGGTTTGCGCGCCGACGGCCCCGCCTCGGCAACCGCGGACGGAAAACCGCCGACCCGGAAGTAAGCCCTGAGCTCGTCAACGCGCTCCTCGAATGCCCACCCCGCCTGGCGCCTGGCATTTTCGAATTCCTCGAATTCCATCGGAAGAAGGTGGAACTCTCCTCCGCCGTCGAATCTTCCCGGCATGCGGTCGGCTCCGCGGCGCAGGTCGTATGCGTGGGAGCCCGTCACCATGAGAATGTGCGTATGGCCCGAATCGATCTCGTGTTTGACCGCCCGATCCCAGTTCGAAACGAAGCTCACCTCATCCAAAAGCACGATTTTGCGGTCGCGGACGGACTTGAGAATTTCGGCAAGCTCCCGTGAGTCGCTGATGTTCTCGCAGCTTAAGTAAAAGCACTTTTCCTTGCCTGCGTAATGAGACAGGACCGCCTTGAGCCACGAGCTTTTTCCGATCTGCCTTGGGCCACGGATGATATAGAGTCCGGCTTCCTTCGGAATAAATGGAACCGGCCTCTGAAAAGGCATCGAAGAAATTTTTTTGAGGTGAGGATCTTCCTTTTCCCAGCCGTGGGTTTCCCAGAAATACTCCATAGTTGTATGACTATATCATATTTGGTCAATATAAAATATATATTTGGTCAGTTTATGTGTATAACTTGGTCAACCATGATGAACAACCCAGTTCCGCCAGAAACCTGAGCGCCGGCATCCGTGAGCTTGCATTCCACGAAACGCGACGGTCGGATCATTTTGGACATCTGTTTCCGCCTCATTGAGCAAGAGGTTCCCTCCTTGATTTCACGAGGCTTTCAGGCGACAAGAGAACATTACGCCGAACGGAGACCCATCATGAAACGCTTTACGCTTCTCGCAATTCTTGTCGCGCTCGTTTTTGCGGGGGCGCCCGCATGCACGCCCAAACCCCGCGACGTGAAAGCGCCGAAGGAAAACGTTTTCCGCATCGCCGTGCAGGCGAAAATCCCGACGCTTGACCCGCATCTTTCCACCGACGTGTACAGCTCACAAACGGAGGCGTTGTTTTACGAGACGCTGTACCAATATCAGTACTTGAAGCGCCCGTATGAGCTTGAGCCTCTGCTCGCCGAAACGCTGCCCGAGATCAGCAAAGACGGAAAAATTCTTCGCATCAAACTGAAGAGGGGTATCCGCTTTCACGACGACCCGTGTTTTGAAGGCGGCAAGGGCCGCGAGGTGGTCGCGCAGGACGCGGTTTACATGCTCGAGCGCATCTCCGCACCCAAGATGAACTCGCCGATGTATGGCTCGTTTGACGGAAAAATCGAGGGCATCGACGCGTATCACGCCGGCAAAGCCAAGACGATTTCCGGCGTGCGCGCGCTCGACGCGAATACCGTCGAGATTCGGCTTCTGAAATCGTATCCGCGCTTCGTCTACAACTTCACCGATCAGAAGACGTCGATTCTCGCGAAAGAGTGCGTGGAAAAATACGGCGACAAGATCGCGACGCATCCCGTGGGAACGGGTCCCTACAAGCCGGTAAGGGTGGAACTCGGGCACAAGATCATCGCGGTTCGAAACCCCGGCTATCACAAGATGACTTATCCAAGCGAAGGCTCGCGGGGCGATAAAGAGAAGGGCCTGCTGGCCGATATGGGCAAGGACGTTCCCTTCATCGATCGCATACAATACGAGGTGATTACCGAGTCGCAGCCGATGTGGCTCAAGTTCATGGCCGGAGAGCTCGAGATGAGCGGCATTCCCAAAGACAACTACGGCACAGCACTTCCTGGTGGAAAACTTTCGCCGGAACTCGAAAAGCGGGGCGTGGTGCACTACCGCGAAGCGCGCGGCGACGTGACCGTGATGATTTTCAACATGCAGGACAGTGTATGGGGAAAAAACAAGGATCTGCGCCATGCGTTTGCTTTGGCGCTCAACGTCCCGAAGATCATCGAGGTTCAGTACTCAGGGCAGGCCACGCGCGCGCATTCGATCATCGATCCCGCTCAGTACGGATTCGACCCGAACTACAAGAGCCGATGGGCCGAGCGCAACGTCGCAAGAGCGAAAGAGCTTCTCGCGAAAGCGGGTTATCCCGACGGGAAAGGCCTTCCGCCGCTCGTGATGCCGACAACGTCCGATACGACCTCGCGCCAGTTCGATGAGCTGCTCACGCGTCAGCTCGCGGAAGTCGGCATCAGGCTGCAGTCCGAGGCGATGACGTGGCCTGAGCTTGAGCGTCGTACGCGAAGCCACAATTTCACGGTGCTGGGATTGGGATACGCTTCGGCGGTTCCCGACGCCGACGACGCGACCGGACTGTTGCATTCAAAAAATATCGAAGCAGGATACAATGCCGCCTCGTACAAGAATCCCGCCGTCGATCGCCTGGTCGACGAGATCGAGGCGATGCCCAACGGTGCCGCGCGATTGGCGAAAATTCGCCAGCTTAAGGAAATGATCGACGAGGATCTTCCGATCGTGAGCATGGTTCACCGCATCGGCAACCAGCTCATCCAGCCATGGGTGAAAAACCACGTCTATACCGACACGATGTTTCTCGGCCCGTTTTTGAAATACAAGAAAGTGATGACGAGTGCCCCGTAAGAAACCGGCGAGGCCCGCTCGAAAATCGCCGCGCGCGTTCGCCGTTGGCGATCTTGCCTCGGCGCTCGCGAAAAAAGCGCCGTTTGATCTCGCCGAGGGTTGGGACAATGTCGGCCTGATCGCGGGCGACGCCACCGCTGAAGTTCGCGGCGTCGTCGTCGCGGTGAATCTCGGACCGGAAGCCCTGGAGGCCGCCAGGAAGAGAAAGGCAAACGTCATCGTTTGTCATCATCCCCCGATCTTCAAAGCGGTCTCGCGGGTCACGATGCAAAGCTCTCCGTGGCTTTTTGCCGCGCTCTCGCGCGGCTGCGCCGTGATCGCGCTCCATACGAATTTCGATCTCGCTTCGGCGGAACTCAATCGCGCGCTCGCCGAAAAACTAGGGCTGAAATACGAGGGATTTCTCGCGCCTCGCGCCAAAGAAGGAGCCAAAGAAAGCGCCAGAGACGCGCTTCCGGTTTCGCAGCGTCTCGCGAAATTCATCACGTACGTTCCGGAAAGCGATCTCGATAAAGTTCGTCAAGCCGTGTGCAGTGCGGGCGCGGGGCGAATCGGAAGCTACTCGCAGTGCTCGTTTTCGTGGTTGGGTGAAGGGACCTTTTGGGGCGCGCGTGGCGCGCGCCCGGCTCGAGGGCAGGCGGGGCGCCTTGAACGCGTGAAAGAACGGCGCCTGGAAGTTGTTATCCCAATGAAATTAAAGGATAAAATAACTGAGGCCGCCCGCCGGGCGCATCCCTACGAGGAGATGGCGTACGATGTCGTCGAGTTGGCGCAACCTGCAGCGGAAATGGGTTATGGGCTCATCGGACGGGGCAGTTTTACCTTTCGGAAATTGACGGAAGGTGTTAAAGAAACTTTTCAACTTCGAACGATAACCGTAGCGGGGCCGGCGCTGGAAAATCCTGACGCGAAGATCTCCAAGGTCGCGTTTTCACCGGGTTCCGGATCGGCGTTTGTGGGTGCCGCGGTTTCGAAGGGAGTCGACGTCTATGTTTGTGGAGAGGTCGGCTACCACCAGATGCTCGAAGCCAGAACCAGGGGCCTTAACCTGATTCAGCTTGGGCACGGTTATTCGGAGAGATTTTTCGTGGAAACCGTGGCGCGTTGGTGCCGCGAGGCCTCGAAAGAGGCCGTGGCGGAAGTTTTCGAGAGGGTCCACGATGTTGTTTGAACGTTTGGATGCGACTGACAGGAGGCAGGCTTTGCGGGAAACTTTGATTAAGCTCGAACAGGTTCAGGAGCTCGATCTCCAGATCGATGCGATTCTCAAGAAACAGGCGGATTTTCCCGCCCGGCTCACCGCTTACGACGCCGAAATCAAGGCAATCGGCCTCAAAATCCAGGAAAAGAAAAAGATCACTGACGAACTTGACAAGGGCCGCCGCCAGCAGATCGGCGCGCTTGAGCTGAACGAAGACCGCGCCAAGCGCTCGCAGGAAAAACTCGAGCACATCAAGACGAACCAAGAGTATATGGCGCTGCAGAAAGAAGTCGAGAGCCTCAAGAGAAACAGCGACATCATCCGCGAAAACGCGAAGAGGGCTGAAGACGAGATCGCGAAGCACAAGGTGGAGCTCGACGCTTTCGAGACGGCGATCACCGAGATTAAAGTGAAGCACGACGCGGAGTCGGTCAAGATCGCGGAAGAGACCAAGTCGATGGCGGACAATCTGACGGCGCTGCGCTCGAAGCGCGAGGAATTCGCGACCTGCATCGAGGCGCGCTATCTCACGGCGTATGATCGCATCCGCGCGGTCAGGCAAGGTATCGGCGTTGCGATCGCGACGGCGGGCGGCTGCCGCGGTTGCAACATGAAGCTGCCCCCGCAGATGTTCAATGAGCTGCAGCGGTTAAACGAGATTCGCACTTGCCCGAACTGCAAACGCATTCTTTTTTACAAGGACGCGGGACAGGCTCAGGGCGCGTCTCCGGCCGCGGCTTCGGCTTAGCGCAAGCGCGGCAAAATGCGACAGGTGTCGCATTTTGATCGCGAAGCGGCTGAAAAAGTATGCTCGCAGGGACGGACGGTCGCCAGTTCTCGCGCGCGAGGGTTGGAGGAAAGTCCGGGCTCCATAGGGCAGGATGCTGGCTAACGGCCAGGCACGAGCGCGCGGTACGCCGAAAGGCGCATCGCGGTGAGCGTGACGGAAAGTGCAACAGAGAAGAAACCGCCGCGAAAGCGGTAAGGGTGAAACGGCGGTGTAAGAGACCACCGGGCGCGCGGCGACGCGCGTCGCATGGCAAACCCCATCCGGAGCAAGATCAAATAGGGGATCGATTCGGGCCTGCCCGGTCCGGCGATGCCGGCGCCGCTATCGCGGCGGCGGCATCCGCGATCCCGGGTAAGATCGCTAGAGGTGCGCGGCGACGCGCATCCCAGAGGAATGGCCGTCACGGTATTTTGGCGCGCTTTAGGCGCGACGAGACTATGACAGAACCCGGCTTACAGTCTCTGCGGGCAGAAATCTTGACATCCAAAAATCTGATCCTATTGTAGTTTCATAATTTTAGTACGAAATCAGCGGGAGAACCGACCATGATCGAAGTGCAGAAACTCTCGAAGTTCTACGGTCAACGCAAAGCCATCGACGAGATCTCTTTTACGGTGGAAAAGGGCGAGGTGCTCGGATTTCTCGGGCCCAACGGCGCCGGAAAAACCACCACGATGAAAATCCTCACGTGCTTCATGCCGGCAAGCTCTGGCACGGCCAGGGTCGCGGGCTTCGACGTTTTCGAGCAGCCGCTCGAGGTGAAGAGGCGCGTGGGTTACCTGCCCGAAACGCCGCCCGTATATAACGACATGATCGTCGCCGATTTTCTCGCGTTCAAGGCGGCGCTTCACGGCATCAAGGGCCCCGACGCGAAGAAGGCGGTGGGTTCGGCGCTTGAAAATTGCGGGCTCTCGCAGGTCGGCAAGCGTCTCATCGGAAATCTTTCGAAGGGCTATCAGCAACGTGTGGGCATCGCGCAGGCGATCGTTCACAATCCGCAGGTTTTGATCCTGGACGAGCCGACGATCGGGCTCGATCCCAAGCAGATCATCGAAATCCGAGGCCTCATCAAGAGCCTCGCGGGCGAGCGCACGGTGGTCTTGAGCACGCACATCCTGCCGGAAGTGCAGACGACCTGCTCGCGCGTCCTGATCATCAACGAGGGAAAAATCGTGGCGAGCAATACGCTCGAGGCGATCTCGGCGCAGTTGAGGAAAGGCAACGTCATCTCGCTTCTCGTGAAGAACAACGTTACCGGGCTGATGGGCAAACTGCGGTCGGTGAACGGCGTTGCCAACGTGACCGAAGAGCCGGCTGACGGTGGTGCTGCGGCGCGGTTCGTGGTGACGGCGGCCAACGGCGGCGAGATCCGCGACGCGGTTTCCGAGATCGCGGTGACGAGCGGCGCCGGCTTGCTTGAGATCAAGAGGGAGTCGCTCTCGCTCGAAGAAGTTTTCTTGAAGCTTACGACCGTCGAGCCGTCAGGCTCGCAGGCAGGAGAGCCGTCCGGGGGGGCGTTATGACGCTTTCGAACACGCTGACGATCGCGAAGAAGGATTTCAAGGCCTACTTCTCGTCGCCGATCGCCTACATCGTGATGGCCGTTTTTTCGTTCATCATGGGCTATATGTTCTTTTCGATCCTTAACATCTACGTCATGCAGAGCGCGCAGTTCGAGCAGTTCCGGATGGGCAAGGGGCCGAGCCTCACCGAGAACCTCATCCGCCCCATTTGGGGGAACATGAACGTGGTGCTGCTTTTCATCATCCCGTTCATCACGATGCGGCTTTTCGCCGAGGAGAAAAAAAATCACACGATCGAGCTTCTGTTCACGGCTCCGGTGAGGCTTTCGGAAATCGTGTTCGGAAAATTCCTCTCCGCGCTCGGCTTCGTGACGGTGCTGCTGCTGCTCACTCTTCCCTATCCGCTGACGCTTTCCATCGCGACCAAACCCGACTGGGGCGTGATCTGGATGTGCTATCTCGGTACGGTCCTGATGGCCGGCGTGTACGTCTCGGTGGGCACGCTCTGCTCGTCGCTCACCGAAAACCAGATCATCGCGGGCGCGCTGACGTTCGGCGCGGTGCTGTTTTTCTGGATCATAAAATGGGCCGCGTACAACGCGGGCGCGACCTGGGGAGAGATCCTGGGCTACCTCTCGATCATCGACCACTTCGAGGATTTTTCGCGCGGCGTATTCAGCACGAAGGATTTCGTGTTCTATCTTTCCGCCGTCGGGATGTGGCTGTTTTTAGCCTACAAGGCCCTTGAATCGTATACGTGGAGGTCGTGATGAGAAACACGTCCATGCTTAAAACCGTGCTTTGGATCGTAGCCGGCGTCGACGCGCTGGCGCTGCTTTTCGTCGGCTGGGTTTATCCGGAAGTTCCCACCGCGATTTATACGCTCACCGGCGTGCTGCTCGTGTGTCTTGCGGCTCTGGCGAAAGTCAATCAGGCGGCGCTTAAAGACGCCGTCCGCACGCGCAGCCTGCGCTACGGCGCGAACGCCGCGGTGGCGGTGGTTCTGGTGCTCGCGATTCTGGTGGTCGTGAACGTTCTCAACTACAACCACTATTACAAGAAAGATCTCACGAAGGATCAGATTCACGGACTGAGCGACCAGACCGTCAAGCTCCTGAAGGGACTGCGGCAGGACGTGAAGGTCACCGCGTTCGTGAAGCTGCAGGCCCGCGATCAGGCCAAGAGCCTGTTCGATAATTACGCGTACCATGCCGGCGGGAAGTTCAAGGCCGAGTACGTCGACCCGGATCGCGATCCCACGCGCGCCAAGGCCGCCGGAGTCAAGAAATACGGAACGGTCATCATCGAATACGGAAAAAAAGAAACGCGCATCGAGGAAGTGACCGAGGAGAAAATCACCAACGGCCTGATCAAGGCGCTCAAAGACAAGAACGTCACGGTCTGTTTCTTGAGCGGCCACGGCGAGAAAAGCTTGGATCAAAACGATGCCGAGGGTTTTTCGCAGGTGAAGCAGAATCTTACGGCCCAGAGTTACGAAACCAAAGTCGTGAGTCTGCTTGAGGAGGGGAAGGTTCCCGAATCCTGCAGCATGCTCGCGGTGGTGGGGCCGAACAAGGGGTTCTTCGAAAAAGAAATCACCGTGCTGAAGAGCTGGCTCGCGGCCGGCGGCCACGCGCTTTTCGCGCTCGACCCGAACGTGAAGGGTGGCGCGGATTTTCATCCGGAGCTCACCGCGCTGCTCTCGGAGTGGTCGATCGAAGTGAAACACAACCTCGTGATCGATCCCACGAGCCGCTTGCTTGGCGTCGACGCGGCGGTGCCGATCGTCGCGCTCTACAATAAAGAGCATCCGATCACGAAAGATTTTCAGGTCACCACGCTTTTTCCGGTCGCTTCGCAGGTCGAGATCAAGAGCGGCGCGCCGGCGACGCTTAAGAACTGGTGGCTTGCGAAGTCGACGCCGAAGGCGCTCGCGAAATCCGATTTCAAAGAGATCGCCAGCGGGCAAGTGAAGCTCGATCCCAAAAAAGACCAGCCCGGGCCGCATGCGCTGATGGCCGCGGTGGAAGGCACGCTCGAGCCGGCCAAGGACGCCGCGAAAGACGGCGCAAGCCCCCCCGCCGGAAAGCCCGCGCGCATCGTCGCGATGGGAACTTCAGCGGTGGCGATCAACGGATACGCGCGACAGGGGGCGAACCTCGATCTTTTCTTGAACGCGATCAGTTGGCTCACCGACGACGAAAACCTGATTTCGATTCGTCCGAAGCAGGAATCGACCCCGACTCCGACGCTTTCGCAGACCGAGGGCCGTTACGTTCAGCTCTTTACGATGGTTCTCGTGCCCGGCGGCATCATGCTCCTGGGATTGGGGCAGGCGATCCGAAGACGGAGGCTGTAATCCATGAGGACCAATCTCTATCTCGCGTTCGCGTTGATTTTGCTCGGGTCGTTCGCTTACTGGTACGAGGTCAAGCAAAAGCCCGTGCAGGAGCGCGCGCAGGAGAATTCGAAAAAGCTGTTCGTCGTCGATCCGGCTCGCGCCATTGAGAAAGTGGCGATCCAGTACGCCGATAAAGACGGCAAAGACCACGGCGCAAAAGATTATAGCGTGGCCATCGAATGCCGCGAGAACTGCAGGCTTTCCGGCGTGAACGCGAAATGGGAGATCGTTTCGCCGATTCGTTTCAAAGCCGACGAGGCAAACGTCGGAGCGTTCGTGACGTCGCTCGGCGGGGCCGCGGTAAGCGAGACGATCCCGATCGAGGGCGACGCCGAGGGAAAGCTCGCCGGTTTCGGGCTCGGAAAGGACCGGCGCGAGGGCAGAAAGGTTACGCTCACCTACAAGAACGACGGCAAGGCGCCGCGCGCGCTTGCGGTGTACGTCGGCGACGATGCGGCCGTCGAAGGAAGCCTTTACGCGGGCGTGCAGGCCGACGGTTCGGCGCTCGACCGCGTGCGGATGATTCCTTCATACGTGAAGAGCAATCTTGAGCGCGGCTTAAGTTACTGGCGCGCCAAGCGGCTCTTCGGTTTCGCCGCGAGCCAGGTCGAGAAGATGCGGCTTACGAACGCGAGCGGCACGACGGAGCTTACGAAACAGGGCGCTGACTGGTATCTGCCCGGCAAGCGGCCCGCCGACAACGAGACCATCGACGCGTTTCTCGCGGGCCTCGTGTTCATGAACGCCGTGGAGTACGTCTCAGACGACAAGGCGAAGGATCGCGCGAAGTTCAAGTTCGCGGCGAAGCCCAAGTATAAGCTCGTGATGCGGATCGCGGCGCCGAAGAGCGTTGAAAAGAGCGGTGAGGGAAAAGACGGCGCGGCGATGGCCGGCGCGACCGAAACCACGCTCGAAATCCACGAAGGCAAGGCCGGGAACGCCGCTAAGATTTTCGGCGTTTTGAGCGATAGAAACTTCATCGTGGAGCTCGACCGGGTTGGAACCGACAAGTTCGGAAAGAAGCCGCTTGAGTTCAGCTACCGCTACTTTCTTACCGAAGCCGATCGCGCGCGCGTGCGGCGGGTACGCGCGAGTTTCTACGGAGTGGGAATGAAGGAATCCGCCGAATTTGTTTCGGAGGACGGCCGGACGTGGAAACTCGCGAGCGGAACGGCGCCGTCGTTCGACACGAACGCGGTTTACGAAGCGCTCACGAAGCTTTACGGCGCGAAGATCGCGGAATACTCGATTCTCAAGACTGTGCCGCCCGGAAATCCATTGATTTCCGAGTGGGAACTCAAGGACAAAGACGGAAAACTGCTGCGAACCGTTGCGGTCCACGGCACGAGCGGAAATTATTTCGCGAAGCTTTCGGGTGGCGCGGCGGCGGGAGCCAAAGAAGCGATCGCGAAACTCGAAAGCGCGCCCGCTGCGGCGCTTCCGACCTCGCTTGGCGCGTTTCGCAAGCCGGAACCCGTGAAGCAGGCCTCTGGCTCTTCCGCGGCGCAAGCTTCCAATCCCAAAAAGTGATAACATCGTATCGGTAGGAGGCTTTCTGGCGCGAACAAACTGCGAGCGTTGCAACTTGGATTTCGCGCTGTACCCTTTGTTGCCTGGAGGCAATTGCCCGAACTGCGGATTTAACTCCGCGACGACGGTTGCGGGTCGGACCGCTGCCCCAGCCGCGCCATTCGGTTCAGGCGAACCGGCCGGCGCTCCGCCGGAGCTGACGTCGGAATCCGGTTTTCTGCCATTTCGTTTTTTCGCCACGATCCGCGAGCTGATCTTCAATCCCAGCCGGTTTTTCGCGGCGCGCGCGGCGGCAATCATCGCGCCCGGGGGAATCACATCGGTACTCGCCTTCGCGCTGATCGTCGACTGGCTTGCTTCGTTCTTTCACTTTATCTGGCGCACGGTCGCGGGTTCGGTGCTGCAGAGGCACTTTACCGGCATCGTGCAGATCGCGGGCGACGTGATGGAAAAACAGGGCGGCTCCGGCGGCGCGGCCCAGAGCCTCGAAGCGATCCGTTCGCGCGCGATGGATTTTTTCTTCGGCGCCGGAACGCTGCTGCTGTCGCCGTTTCTCACGCTCGTAAAACTCGGGTTCATGGCGCTTCTGGTTCATGCAGCGGTTCGGTTCTTTTTCAAAGAGCACGCGGACCGGCCGCATTCCTACGCGGCCACTCTGAAAATTCTCGCGTTCGCGCGGGCTCCGGTTATTTTTTGCATCGTTCCGGTTTTGGGGGTTCTGGCGGCGCTGATCCTCTGTTTCGTCGTGGCGGTGATCGGGCTGCGCGACGTGTACCGCACGACGACGTTTCGCGCTTCGGTCGCGGCGTTTTTTCCCGAGCTTTTTTTCATCGGAATATTCCTGTCGATTTTCTTTATGTTCATATTCATGGGGGTTTCTCTATTCCGTTTTTTTAGCTGAGGAAGCGAGGAAGACATCGGCCGTTCGGGTCCCTACATTCTCGCCATCATCGGAGCCGTGGTCTTCGGCGCCGTAGGCGCGTTGCTGCTTGAGTGGACGGTCTTTCGCCCGCGCCCCCAGAAAGTTCCGATCGTGGTTTCGGCGCTGCCGCCGTCCACGCCCGTCAACGCCCCGGCTCCGCACGAGCTTGAGGCGCGGATCCGCATCAATCGCTGCGTCGATCTCTACAGTTATGTCTGCGCGCTCTCGCGCACGAAAGATCCCACGGGCGATGTGCGCCGCGACTCCGAAGGCGAGGTCGAGGCGCTGCGGATCTATGAGAGCATCATCCGTTCCGGCAAGCGCCTGACGCGCACGAAAATCGAGGAGCTTCTCGTTCAGAAAATCTACACGCCCGAGCGCACCGGGCGCGTGCGCGAGCTTTTCGCCGACGTGAAGGAACGGCTTCTGCATTTCATCGAGGCGCAGCCGTTTCAGGCGTTGAGCATTGAAGACAAGAAGCTGCTGAAATCCCGCGTCGAAAGAGTGAGGCTCGAACTTCCTCCCCCGATGTCGGTTTACGCCGACGAGCCGGGACTTTTCACGAGAAACGACGTTTTTTACGAGCGCGCACGCGAGCAAAACCCCCGGATCCGCGTCGGAGGTGCGCTGCTTTTTACCGTGAAAAGCCGCTTTAATCTCGCGTTCACGCTCGCGCACGAGCTCGCGCACTCGATCGATCCTTGCGAGCTCAAAGCGGACGACGTCGATATCCTCTCTTATCGCGGGTTATCGGAGTGTTTTGGCACGCCGGTTCCCGAGCTTTCGGCGGAGTGCAAGCCGGAGGGCAAGCTCTCCGAGATCTTCGCCGACTGGGTCGCGACTCATGTCGTGGCCGACGTCATCGCAAGATCTTCGTCCGGGTTCACGCGCGCGCAAACTCGAACCGCCGTGTACAGCGCCGTTCGGGACCTTTGTCGCGAGGAGGATTCACGCGAGGAGGACGCGCAGGAATCGAAAGAAGAGGGCATATCCGTTCTAAAGACCGAGGGTAAAACGGAGAGCCTTTCATCGGAACATCCGAACGAAGCTTTTCGCGTGAACCGCATCTTCGCGCAGCATCCGCAGATCCGAAAGTATCTCGGATGCAAAGAAATGGAAGGCCCCGAGCTGCCCGGAATGCCGTCGTATTGCTTTTGGCCGGTAGGGAAAAAAGCCGCGTCCGTTCCAGCGTCCTCCCCGCCTGCTGAAAAAATCGCCCATTGAGCGCCGCCGAGATTCGAAATCAAGGCGGGACGAAATTTCCGGACGAGACCGCGCCGGAGTGGTTGCCGTTTCGATCCACGGCTCGGATGGAGACGTAATATTGCACGCCAGAAGCAAGGCTCAGACCGGTTACTGTCGCGCCGGTGACGTTGCCCACATTACTGCTCGTGCTTCCGGAAAACGCGAGAATGTCCGTTCCCAATGACGTCGTCCCGATCGCGATCTCGTAGTGATCCATTCCCGACGTACCCGAGTCCGTGCTCGCGCTCCAGCTCAGCGCCGGCGTCGCGCTCGTCGAGCCGGAGCCGGTCATGTTGAGACTCGAGGGATCGGAAGGTGCCGAGTTGTCGTAGTACGTGTAGAGAACGATGCATCCAGCCTTTCCGGTCTTGCCATCGGTGTCGTTCGTGTTAACCGAAGCGCCGCCGTTTCCGGCCGAAGCCGTACAATTGCCGTCAAGGGTTCCGCCAGCAGTGGCGCCGCTCCCGTCAGCGAAGACCGGTGCTGAGCCGGAGCCGTAACTCGCGCCGCCGCCTCCGCCGCCTCCGCCAGTGCCGCCGCCTCCGCCGGCTCCGGCGTAATAACCGCCGCCTCCTCCGCCCGCGCCGGCATTGACGTTGTTGCCGTTCGTGCTATCTCCGGTTCCGCCCGCGCCGCCGTCTAAACCGGCGCTTGAGCTGCCGCCCGCGCTGCCGCCGGCAACGGAAGTTCCTCCAACCGCGGTGCCGTTGCCGCCCGCGCCGCCATTTCCGTTTTGGCCTGAGGCGACGCTTCCGCCGTTATCCGCGGTGGTGCCGGTGACATTTCCGGTGCCTCCGGCAGCGCCAGTGCTGATGCCCGCCGCACCACCGGCGGGAGTTGATCCGCTGCCGGCGTGAGTTGAAGTCGAACCTCCTGCGACCGAGCCGCTGGCGAGGGTGCCGCCGCCGCCCGCTCCGCCGGCGGAACCGGCGTTGGGGCTAGCATCCGAGCCGCCGCCACCACCACCGCCTGCCGCGACAAGAAGGAATGTTGAGCCTCGCTTCACCGCCGAAGCCGCTCCACCGCCCCCGCCAGAAGCGGATCGGTTGTTGTCTGCTCCGCGACCTTTGCCGCCACCGCCGCCAACGATGGTCGTGAGCGATTCCGCGGGCGTTGTCGAGATCGCCGTGATCACGCTTGCAGAACCGCCACCCGCGCCGCTCGCGTTCGCTCCCGCGGCGCCGCCTGAGCCGCCGCCGCCACCCCACGCTTTCACGGTGACGAAGATGCACTTGGAAGTGACCGTGAATGAAGACGACGCAGCCGCCGTTTTCGCGGTCGTTGACGCCTGACAAGTTGTTTTTGTGACGCTCACGCTTGCCTGCGTGGCGGCGTTACCTGCGGCGTCGGTGATGTCGGCGGTGATCGTGGCGGAACCTTCGCCCAGACTCGAGAGGTCGATGGTCGTACTGTAAGTCGATCCGTCGCATGTTGCGGAAGCGGATGAGGAGCCGGTTGTGCCGGTTGCGTTGAGCGTGACCGTGCGGCCCGTAACTCCCGACAAACTATCGGTGCAGGCGCCGCTGACCGTGAAGTCT
>JACPKS010000036.1 GCA_016186905.1 Deltaproteobacteria bacterium | reverse complement strand
CAAGTGTTTCTCTGAGCTCCGGAAAATTGATTTCCACTTTGATGATTCCCATGTCCAACATATCTCTTTGCTCCGTTCGGTCTGTAAACCGCCGGACACGGAAATTTTGGCGCTACCGCGCGGACCGAGGATAAGCCAAACCGGAAACAACTGGAGCTGTTTGGCTTCTGGCTTGACGCTCCCTTCGATAGTTCTTTTAATCCAATGATTTGGCATTTATATACCATAGTTCATTTATGCCATAAATGCAAAAGGTGCCAGCCTACTTTTTACGGTGTTTTGCGTTAGACCCCCTGAGCGCCGACGTGATGGAAAATCTCGTCAAAGAATCGGGCGGCGATCCCGAGAAAATGCGGACGCTCATCGAAGAGGCCAAGAAAAACCCTTCCGCGTTCGCGGCGAGATTCAGCCCGGCGCAAAAAGCCAAGCTCAACGCCGTCGCCGAAAAAATCCCGACGCAGAAAAGACCATAACTTACGGTTTGAATTCCGATTCCACGTCGAATCCAACCGCCTGCGCGGCAAGCCCTTGCTGGCGGTCGAGCGTGCAGAAGACCGTGTCTAGTCCCCGCTCGCGAATCTCGAGAGCCGTGGCGATATGAATCGCGTCGAGCGCTTTTACGGGGAGGGTCCAAGGACTCTTAGCGACGTTGAGAATGCGGTCGTTGGGGCTGACGAACGTTATTGCACTAAATAACCAGCCCGCCTCTTGCATACGGTTGGCATGCAGAGCGTTGTCTGTTTTTCCAGTGAGCTTCAACCTGTCGAAAACCCGGCATGTTTCAACTTCGGTCAATTTTGAAGTGAAAAGTCCTTCAAGCGTGCCGCCTTTGAACAGGTAGCCTTGCTCTTGCAGAAGAAAGGAAAGGACGATGCTGGAATCGAGATAATACGATTTTACGCCCATTTAAAATCGATCCTCGCGCTCTCTTAAGAAATCCTCGAGCCAATCGATTTTTTTTCCGGTGCCGCTGATCCTCAATTCCTTCACCTTCCGAAGCGGTGGCCGAATCAATCCCTCCTTCGCCATCTGCTCGTAAGGATCAAGCTTGGCAGGCGGAATGGGCACGATTTCCGCGACGGGTTCGTTGCGATCCATCACCACGATCGTTTCGCCGGCCCGCGCCATTTTCAGGTATTTTGAGAGCTCGTTTTTAAGAACGCCAATGTTCACCGATTTCATATAACCACCTTAGCTATAATTATAGCTAAAATAGCTAATTCTGTCAATCGTTCGATAACGCGCGCCCCATCATTAGTTAGCGGCCACCCGGCGCAAAAAGCCGTAAACGAAGTTTTTGACAGGCATTTTCAGGCAACCGTAAAAAAGTCATGACTTTTTTACGGTTGCCCGTAAACTATAACCATGAGGCGCTATTACGATTCACTCCTGGAACGATTCACCAGGAAAAAATTTCTGTTTCTCTCTGGCCCGAGACAAGTCGGAAAGACTACTTCCGCGAGAGTCTGGCTGCGGGAGAGCGACGGACTTTATCTCAACTGGGACATCGATGAGGATCGCGCCGCCATCCTGAAGAACGTGTTCACCGCCAACGTCGCGCGCATGAAGCATGCGAGGGTCGTTCTCGACGAGATTCACAAGTACGCCCGATGGAAGGCCGCGCTCAAAGGGCTATACGACCGAAATCTCGGGAATCTGTCTCTTGTCGTGACGGGAAGCGCCCGGCTCGACGTTTATGCGAAGGGAGGCGACAGCCTTCTGGGGAGGTATGAATATCTGCGGGTGCATCCCTTCAGCGTCGGCGAGGTTACGGATCCCACGATGAAAGCTCCTCCCGCTGATTGGCTGAAGCTGGGTTCCCCAAGCAAGCAGGCGGCCGCGGCTCTCAGGCGCCTTGAATCGCGCAGCGGCTTTCCCGAGCCCTACCTCAGCGAGGATGCGCAGCTTTACAAGCGCTGGTCGATTCGGCGCAAAAACCTGCTTCTTCGCGAGGACGTGCGCGATCTTGCGAACCTTAAACTGATCTCGCTTTTGGAGCATCTCGTTCTTCTTCTGCCGGATCGGATCGGCTCGCCGCTTTCGATCAACTCTTTGCGCGAGGAAGTCGGCGTGAATCATGAAACGGCGTCAAGCTGGCTCAATCTTCTCGATCGGCTCTACTTTACGTTTCGGATCAAACCCTTCTCGGCGCGCGTGAGTCGAAGCCTGAAAAAAGAGCAGAAGCTCTATCTCTGGGATTGGGCTTCGATACCTGACGAAGCGAGACGCTTTGAGAATCTGGTGGCGTCACATCTGCTGAAATCGGCGCATCTTTGGACTGACGTCGGCTATGGCGAGTTCGAGCTGCATTACCTGAGGAACAAGGAAAAGGCAGAGATCGATTTCGTGCTTGCATGCGAGAGAAAACCCGTCGTGGCCGTGGAGTGCAAACTTTCAGATTCCATGCCCTCGACATCATGGAGAGCGTTCGAATCCATTCTGAAGGGTGTTCCAAGGATTCAGCTCGTCCGTCCGGAGGGAGTCGATTTCATCGCGCCTTCCGGCGTGCGCGTTGTTTCGGCATCCACTTTTTTGAGCGCCTTGAACTGATAAGAGTAAGGTTGAACGATCAGTTCAATTTCTATATCTAAAAAGCACCCGAAACAGCCCGAATCGCATCGAGAAAGGGAAGAGCCATTACGTCATCTTCGAAATGCTGGGGATATTCCCCCAGGTAGGCAATGATGCGTTCGCGGGATTTGCCGAAAAACTCCCTGAAACTCCGAAGCCCGCGCAGATCCTTTGTGCCGATGTTTCTGGTCGCTTTAACTTCAACGGCAACGATTCGTTTTCCGATTTCAAAAATAAAATCCACTTCGGCTCCGGCCTCTGTTCGATAGACTGAAACTCGATAGTCCTGATCTCTTCCGCTCAATTCAGACAACACACATTGCAAGAAAAGTGTTTCAAACAAGGGTCCCTTTCTATCCAGCGAAGGAAGAAAGTTTCCTAGTGCGCCATTCAAAACCCCAACATCAAAAAAATAATATTTAGGATGTTGAATCAACCGCCTTCTTGCGCTTTTGGTGAAAGGGACGACCGGCTCAACAATGAGAGTGTCGCACAAAATCTCAAAATACCGTTGCGCTGAAGTTCGCTCGATGGAAGCTTGGGAGGCAAACTTTGAAAAGTCAATGAAGTCGCCGTTTCTCGATGCCGCGATCTCAAAAAACCGGGAAAACCCTTCTAAATTGCGTGTCAAAGCTTCAGCCTGGATTTCTTCTTTCAGATAGGTGATCGCATAGGATCGCAGGAGCTTTTCGGAATCCTTCTCATTCTTGTTCAGGTAGGGCTCGGGCAGCAATCCAACAGAAAGGGCCCGCTCCAGATTAAAATTTTTCCCGATCTCGGATGGACTGAGAGGACCAAGGCGGTGAACAAGCACTCTGCCGGGAAGAAGATTGGCTTTCCCCCGCTTAAGTTTTCTCGCGCTTGATCCCGTCAGGTAGAAGCGCTTCGTTTTATCTTCGTCGATCAAAGCTTGAGCGGTGTTCAGAAGCGAGGGGATTCTTTGAATTTCATCGATAAAGATATATTTTGAGGATCCGATTCGCCGTCTAAGCAGGCCGGGATCCTTCAGAAAACTGACAAAAGTCTCTTCGTCCGCCAGATTAAGGGTAAGCTCCGGCTTGAGGCGCCGAATAAGCGTCGATTTGCCCGTCTGCCTTGGCCCCAAGAGGAGAATTGATTTTTTTGATCCAGCCAGAAGGCGCTCAAGTTTTCTCGAAATGTACATGTGCATATTTTACGACGTAATATGAGCACATGTCAATTTAGAGGATTCAGCCCGGCGCAAAAAGCCGTAAACGAAGTTTTTGACAGGCATTTTCAGGCAACCGTAAACTATAACCATGAGGCGCTATTACGATTCACTCCTGGAACGATTCACGGATGAGGTAGCTGCTACCTTTTTGTGCCGCAGCGCTTCGTGATTAGTGGGCAGCCACCTTTTGGCAACCTTTTGGCAATTGAGTTAAAATCATCGTGGGATCTTTCAATGAATTTGCGCAAGACCGTATTTGTCGCCACGCTTTTTTCACTCTGTTCGTGGACCGTCGCGCACGCCGCCGCCGACCTGCAGGTTACGCCGAGCTCCACCGAGATCGGCGAGGACGAAAACGTCAGCGTCGAATTCAAGACTTCGACCGATGACTACAATGCGCGGATCAGCCGGCCGCAGTTCGACGCGCCGGATTTCGACGAGGTCAATGTTTATCAGGGCATGACCGGCATCCAATCCTCGTTCATCGACGGGGCGATCACGGTCAAACGCACGCAAGGGGTGACGGTCGTTCTGCACCCGCGAAAAACCGGAAAGCTCGCGATCCGAAACGTGCGCGTGATCGTGAACGGAAAGCCCGTGCACGCCCCAGACATCGCGATCGACGTCGCGCCCGCCGGCGCCGCGTCCCGCCAGCGAGGCGGAGGCGGCTTTCAATACGGCCAGCAGGGCGGCAAGCTTCCGGGCAGCGGCGTGCGCCCGTCGAAAACCGGCAGCTCGAGTTTTTTCCTCAAAACCGAACCCGATAAGCTCAAGGCTTATAAGGGCGAGCAGATCATCCTCACCTACGCGCTCTACACGCAGGTTCAGATTCTCGGCGTGCAGATCGAGCGCTATCCCTCGGTGTCGGGATTTCTGAAAGAGGATCTCGACAACCCGCAGATCTCGAACCGGCTGCAATACTCGAGAAGCGTGGTTGGGGGGCGCGAGTACAACCGCGCGGTGCTCGTGCAGTACGCGGTCTTTCCGCTTAGAGAAGGAAACCTCGCGATCGACGCGCTCACCGGCAAGTTCAGCTATCGCGTGAAGCGCGCGGGCCGCGGAGACGACGATGACGATCCTTTCGGAATGCTCAATCAGTTTTTCAACTCGATGCAAACATCCACCGACACGCGCTCAAGCGATCGCGTGTCGATCGAGGTGCTGCCGCTTCCGGCGGCGGGTCAGCCGCGGAACTTCACCGGACTTGTCGGCGACTTCGACGTCACGGCCATGGCCGATCGCTACAGTTTAAAAGCAGGCGAACCGCTGAACGTCAAAGTGAAGGTGGAAGGGCGCGGCCACGCCGGAAGCCTCGAGCACCTGAACGTCGACTGGCCGAAGGATTTCGAGCTTTACGAAGACAAGTCCTCGACGCAGTTCCAGCGCACGGGCCGCTCCGAACGCATTTTTGATTTCATGCTCGTGCCGAAGGTGAAGGGCCGCTATCAGATTCCGCCGGTCGAGCTTTCGATGTTCAATCCGGAATCGGGGCGCTATCAGGTCAAGAAAACGGCGCCCATCGAAATCGACGTTCAGGAAGGCACATTGGGAAGCGTTTACATCGCGAAGGGAAAACCCGCCGAAGCAAAGCCCGAGAGTAAAGAAGACATCCGCTATTGGATGGCTTCCGACGAGGGCGGAACGCCAGGAGCGGGCGCGTCGGCGCGCGCCACCGCGGCCAAAGCGACGGCCGCGGCCTCTCTTCTCTTCGCGGCGTACAGCGTGCTTCGCCTGCGCCCAAACGAGGCGGGCGATCGCCGCCGCGTTGAAAAACTCAAATCCGGCAAAGCGTATCGCGAGCGCGTTCAAGGGCTGATCCGAATCGATCACGAGCCTTCAGAGGTGCTCGCCAAGGCCGAAGCCGTCCTGGCCGAGATTGTTCAGACCCGCTATGGTGTTTCCATCGGTTCGTTGACCAGACCCGAAGTCCGACAGCAACTCGCGGAGCGGCCGGTCGAAGACTCCATCTGCAAAAAGCTCGAATCTCTCATGGAGCGTTGCGAAAATTTCAGGTTCGTGCCCGGAGGGGCGCAGCCACAAGCCGCACGGCAAGTTGTGGACGAACTTATCGCGCTCATCGATCGGATTTATGGCCGAATCCAGGGCCGCGGGTAAACCGCGGTGCGGGCACTGAAGCCGCTCCGGTCGACGGCCTTAGCCCTTTACCGGCGACTTCGTTTCTTGCTAGATTCTTCCGCAGCAACCCAACTAAGGAGGCCGAAAATGTCGATGAATCCCAGATTCCAAGCCATCGTTCAGATCGAGTCAAGACACCCGAGAAAGTTCGAGCAGCCAAGGAACGAGCGCGGGCAATCGCTTCGCGTCTCTGAATATTTCGGATCCAACACGCTTAGCCCCGAGGCGATGAAGGAAAAACTTCCGCGCGAGGTTTATCAGAAACTGATCGTGTCGATCGAAACGGGCAAGAAGCTCGAGCGTGAATCCGCGAACGCGATCGCGCAGGTCGTGCAGGACTGGGCTCTCGAAAAAGGCGTTACGCATTTCTGCCACTGGTTTCAGCCTCAGACGGGTCTCACGGCCGAGAAGCATGATGCCTTCCTGACGTTTGACGACCACGGGCACGCCATCGACAAATTCTCCGGCTCGCAGCTCATCCAGAGCGAGCCCGACGCGTCGAGCTTTCCGAGCGGCGGGATGCGCACGACGTTCGAGGCGCGCGGCTACACGGCGTGGGACCCTTCAAGCCCGATTTTCATCATCGAGAGCACCAACGGCAAAACGCTTTGCATTCCGTCGGTGTTCATCTCGTACCACGGCGACGCGCTCGACGAGAAAACGCCGCTGCTGCGCTCGATGGAAGTTTTGAGCAAGAACGCGATCGAGCTGCTGAACGCGATGGGAGACAAGAACGCCAAGCGCGTGGTGCCGACCGTCGGGCCCGAGCAGGAGTACTTTCTCGTCGACCGGTTGCTCTACAAACTTCGCCCCGATCTCATCATGACGGGCCGCACGCTTTTCGGCGGTCAGCCCCCGCGCGGCCAGCAGCTTGAGGACCATTACTTCGGCAGCATTCCTTCGCGCGTGCTCTCGTTCATGCAGGAATTGGAGTTTGAGCTCTATCGTCTCGGCGTTCCCGCGAAGACCCGTCACAACGAAGTGGCGCCGAGCCAGTTCGAGATGGCGCCGATTTTCGAGGAAGCCAACGTCGCGGCCGACCACAACCAGATCGTGATGGAAGTCATGCGCAGGGTGGCCACGCGCCATAACTTCACGCTGCTCCTCCACGAAAAGCCGTTCGCGGGAATCAACGGAAGCGGCAAGCACTGCAATTGGTCGATGGCCGTCGTTGGCGACGGCGTCGAAGACTCGAATCTGCTCGAGCCGGGAAAGACGCCGCACCAGAACATCCGCTTCCTGATGATGCTCGCGGCGGTGCTTAAGGGCGTGCACCGCCACGCGGCGCTGATGCGCGCGGCGATCGCGATGCCCGGAAACGACCATCGTCTCGGCGCCAACGAAGCGCCTCCGGCGATCATCTCGGCCTTCCTGGGCCAGCAGCTCACCGAGATTTGCGACAAACTCGAGTCGGGCGTGAACTTCGAGAAAGATCCGGAGGAAGCGGTGATCCGTCTCGGAGTCTCGAAGATCCCGTCGATCTCGAAAGACAACACCGACCGCAACCGCACCTCGCCTTTTGCTTTTACGGGCAACAAGTTCGAGTTCCGCGCGGTCGGATCGAGCATGCCGATCTCGTTTCCGGTCACGGTCGTCAACGCCGCGGTGGCCGAGGCGATGGGCGAGCTCGCCGAGGCGCTCAAGCAACGCATCAAGAGCGGAAAGAAGGCCGATTCGGCCGTGCTCGAGCTTGTGCGCGAGACGCTTGTTGAAACGAAGAAGGTCCGCTTCGAGGGCAATAATTACGCCGAGGAGTGGGTGAAAGAAGCCGCGCGCCGGGAGCTGCCGAACCTGCGCAAGGCCCCCGAGGCGATCGAAGCGCTTGTTTCGGCGCCAGCGATGAAACTTTTCAGCGGCCTCGGGATCTTGAGCGAGGCCGAAGTGCGCTCCCGCCATCACGTCATGATCGAGCGCTACGTGAAAATGCTCTCGATTGAGGTGGAGATGCTGGGAAGCATGATCGACACCTACGTGATCCCACCGGCGGTGCGCGAGCAGCAAGAGCTGGCGAGCTCGATTCGCGCGCTCCAGGAAGTCGACAAGTCGGCGAGCGTCACCGAGCAGGTGAAACGCCTCAAGGATATTTCGGGACGCATCAACTCGCTCATCTCGAAGCGCCAGGCGCTCGCGGCGCTCATGTCGCGTATCGCGGGGTTTTCGGACGAATCGGAAAAAGCGCGTCTGCTGTCGTCGGAAGGGGTGACGTTGATGCAGGATGTCCGATCCGACGCCGACAGGCTCGAGGAGCTTGTCAGCGACGAATACTGGCCGCTGCCGAAATACCGGGAGATGCTGTTTATCTCTTAGCGCGAACGCGGCAGCTCGGAGCAAACTGGACGTGAAACGACTGGCCGCTTCAGCGGCTGCTTTGATGCAGAAAGAAATAGAAGCAAGGAAGCGGATCATTGCGCGTCCGGAGCTTCGGGGATTTCTGTGGTTTTCTTCGGAGCTCCTCATGCGAAAGACTTTCTTTTCGCAGTTTCTGCGGAAGGTGCGGCGGTTTTATCTCGCGTATTTTCACGGGAACTATGTCGAGAAAAGCGTCGCATCCGAGCGCAAAGGCGAATGTCGTCGCTGCGGGCTTTGTTGCGAATTGCTCTTTAAGTGTCCCTTCCTCGGGCGCGATTCGCAACAATTGCCGTACTGTCGCATCTATGGGGATCTAAGACCGGGCTCGTGCCGGAATTACCCCTTTGATCGTATCGATTCCGAGGTCGAAACCTGCGGGTTCAAATTTACATGAAACTTTACCGCGGTCATCACGAAATCCACGAGAATTATCCGAAGCCCGTGCTGACGATCGGCAACTTCGACGGCTTGCACCTGGGCCATCGTAAGATCATCGAATCGGTGATCGGGCGCGCGCGGGTCGAAGGCGGGACGTCGATCATCTACACGTTCCGTCCGCATCCGCATATTGCTTTGAGTCCCGGATCGGCCCTGCAGCTTCTCAACACTTACGATGAAAAACTCGAGATGATCGAGGCGATGGGCGTGGACGTGGCGATTGAAGAGCCCTTCAGCCGCGAGTTTTCGACGATCGCTCCCGAAAAATTTCTGCGCGATATTTTGCTGAAGCGTCTGTCGGCGCTGGCCGTCTACGTCGGCTACGATTTCGCTTTTGGAAAAGACCGCGCCGGAAGTCTCGAACTGCTGAAGGGATTCTGCGGCGAAGAAGGCGTTGAGTGCAACGTTTTGGCTCCGCTTAAAATCGGCGGCGAGATCTGCTCGAGCACGAGCATCCGCGAACATGTCCTGGCGGGCCGCATCCGCGAAGCGAACGCGCTTCTCGGACGCGAGTTCTTTTACAGGGGTCTTGTCGTGCGGGGACAAGGCCGCGGAAAGAAGATCGGTTTCGCGACGGCGAACGTTCATACGGAAAGCCTTTTGAGCGTCAAAGAAGGCGTCTATGCGACGTGGGCGACGGTCAGGGGATCGGACGACGGAAAGACTTACGCGAGCGTCACGAGCGTCGGTCGTCAGCCCACGTTCAACAAAGACGAGCAGGTTCCGGTGGTAATGGAAACCCACATCCTGGATTTCGACCGCGACATCTACGGCGAAACGCTCGAGGTTCGGATGGTCACGTGGCTGCGCGACGAAGTGCGATTTGCCTCGGTCGATCAGCTCGTGCGTCAGATCGGTGCCGACGTCGCGAAAGCGCGAGAAATTCTTAGGAACAATATAAAAGGTGCCGACCTACTTTTCGTGGTGTGAAGCGTT
>JACPKS010000040.1 GCA_016186905.1 Deltaproteobacteria bacterium | reverse complement strand
TTACGCCGCGCCACACCACGAAAAGTAGGTCGGCACCTTTTGTGGACGCCGTTTTGAGCGCGGAAAGGAATGCCGCTTGTCCGAATCGCATGATTTCGACGTGGTATATTTAATTCGAGGATGGGGCCGGGTTTCATGAAGAGATTCTTCTCTTTCAGCGCGTTGAGCTTCGCCGCTGGCGCCGGTTTCGCGCTCGCGGGATTTGCCGCCGACGTGCGTTCGCCGAAACTTCCCACGCTGGATGACTCGCGTCCGAACGAAGTCGAGCGCGGCGCAGCACTCTTGATGCTCGAACTCGAAGAGCGCGGGCTTGCCGGACCGGGAACCGGCGTGTGCATCGATTACGTCGGCGCGGACGGCCCCGGCGGGCGCCCCGGATTCGTCGTCGGCCTCTCCACCGATCATTTCGAGACAGGCGTGGCCGATACGAAGGCACTCGATGCGAAAAAACAGGCCGAGCTTCAAAAAGGCGCGAAAAACACGCAGGAAGTGATGAGTCTCCTCGAACAGTACCTGGGCGGCGGCACGCAAAATCCCAAGAGTTATAAGGTCACCGTCTACGGGCTGGCCGACGGACAAACGAACCGCATGGGTAAATATCGCTCCAAGGTCAGCGGCGGCTCGCAGCTCGAGCAGAGCATCAAGGCCAACGGCCTGCTCGCCGAGGAACGCGCGAAAAACTTTCAGAACGGATTTCTTCCGCCAGGAATGAAATCGAGCAGCTCGACCGTTGGGCTTTCGAGCCCGTATTTGGAAACGGACGGCGGAAAATCGGCCAGTACGGATTGTCCGCAGCGCAGAAAGGTGGTCGTGGACATTGAATTCGACCCACACCAGGCCGAGATCCAGGATGCATCGGGAAGTTACGTGCCCGGATTTAAGATCGCCGATCGCCAGCTGCTTCGCAAAATGCAGATCGACACTTCCGCGCAGGTGCTCTCGAAGCTTCTCAGCGGCGAGTTCGCCGCGGGGAAGAAAAAGAAAATCACGTACAGCCGCGGGCTCGACGACGAGACGAAGTCTAAGATCGTGAACCAAATCGCATCCGCCCTTCCGCATGGGTGCAACACTCCCGAGACTCGCCTCTACATCGCGTCGATCATGGCTGATTACGACGAGGCGGCATTCAAGGCGGAGTCCAAGAAAATTCCGGAAAGCGATTTCAAAACCAAATGGACGGTGACGCTCGGCAACCCCACGTGGCTTGAAGACCTCTCCAAGGAATCGCTCTCAAAGACGTACAAGACCAATGCGTTTATCAAGGACGCCAACGACAAAGATTTCGTTTCCGACATGATCAACGGAGCGCTCGGCGCCAATCTGCCCGCGGCGCGAAGGATTCTCGCTTCAGACCCCGAGAGCGAGAACGTCAAACTGGGCGGCAAAGGAACGCACTATCAGGACTGCTTCGATGTGGGGCGCGCGCTCAAATCGGACTTCGCGTCGAATCCCGACAAGATCAAGAGTTATGGCACTTCGGTGGACAAGGACATGGATTTTTCGATCCGCTACGCCGATAAGAATGTGCCGACATTGAAAACATCGGGCGGCCTGCACCTGCACGGCTTTGGGTGCACGGCGTGCGGTAGCGGGCTGCGTTTTGAAAAAGACGGCAAGAAAGCGTTCAAAGACCGCTCGGGCCAGGTCAACGGGCTGCTTCGCAAGACGCTCACCTCCGATGAATTTCTGAATCAGAATCCCGGCAATCGGCTCTCGCTCGGGTCAATCAAAGACGCGCGGGTGTATCTCGTGCCGAATTGCCCCAAATGCCGGTGCAAAGACCTCTTCGATCGAATCACCTCTGGCGCGTCCGACGTGAGCTCGTTTCAGATCAATGCGGTTCCGTTCGTTGAAAAAATAAAACTGAAGGCCGGCACGTGCGTGTTTACGCCTCCGGTGCCTTCGGCCTGCGCGGTGAGTCCCGATGGCGTCAAAGAAGACGACGGCGCGGTACAGGACGAGGTGTTCAAGTGGACGCTCGCGAACGGGGTGGTTCACGAGACGAAAGACGTCGCCGACGCGCTCACGTATCTCATGAAGGAAAACGCGTATTACGCGCCGAAGCCGACGTGCGGACTCACCGGCGCGCTCCCCGAAGATCCGCTCAAGAAATCCGACGACCTCCGCAAGCTCGCGCAGAAGAAGATCGACGCGACGGCTTGCTCAGGCGCCAACACTCTGCCGACGCTCGACAAGGGCGAAGGGCCTGAGAAAAAAGACTGTCCGTTGAAGTAAACAAGTTGACGCGGTCTCCGCCAATGAGGGCGCGGCATGATTTCGGTGTCACTTCAAAAATTGTTTTGATGGGCCATCCGCCGCGCAAGCGCCATGATCACGAGCTGCGGGTTCACGCCGGGCGACGATGGCAGCGCGCTTCCATCGCAGACGTAGAGCCCTTCGCACCCGAACACCTTCCCATTTGAGTCCACCACGCCTTCGCCCGGATTTCGACCCATGCGGGCCGTGCAGAGGGGATGAAACGCGGCGGCTTCCACGTCACGGGGGGATATGCGGCCCGCGCGGAACGCATCGAGGTCGACGCGACCGCGGAACTCTTTTACTGGCCCGTGAATCATGGGGATCACGCGCCGGGCGCCGTGCTCAAGGCACGCTTCGGCAAGAAGAAGCGCGGCCTTTTTCATTTTCCGCGCGTCGATGGGAGAAAGGTCGTAGCGCATCACCGGGCCGACGAAGGGGATGCGCATGATGCGGCCGGCGGCGCTGTCGCGGATCATGAAACCGAAAACCGCCGTGAAGCGGTACCTGCGCATGAACGCGTGAACCTCGCGCCCGCGCAGCGGATTCATCACGGCACCAAGGTCGGGCGGAAGAAAAGCGCCCTCGAAGACGATGCCTTCCTCGCGCAGGGCTTCGACGGAGAGGCCCTGGGGGATTCCGTTCCAGCCGTCGATCTCCGTGTCGAATTCCGCGAACACCTTGCTGGCCGGGTGAAGGATAAGGTTCCGGCCCACCTGCGGCGACTGCACCAGGCCGTTGGCCATGAGGAGTGCTGGCGTGTGGAGCGCGCCTGCCGCAAGCACCACCAAGTCGGCGCGCACGCGAAGCCTCTGACCCGTGCGGTGCCCGGTCTCGGAAAGAAATACTCCCTCGACGCCGATTGCCCGCATTCCTTTCATGATTATTTTCTTGGCCCTGCAGCTGCTGTAAAGCCTGGCGCCGGCGCTCAGAGCCTTCGGGATGTAGCTCACTTCCATCGACCGCTTGGCGCCGCTCGTGCAGCCGTAGCAGCACATGCCGCAGCCACGGCAGTCGGGGGCGTTGCGGGCAAGCGGTTTTACGCGAAATCCCTCGCGCTCGAGAATCTTTCCGAAAACGAGGTTTGATCTCGAGATGACGCGCGGGTCGGCCTCGCGCACGCCGAGCTCTTTTTCGACATGTTCGTAATGTGGAACCAGCTCCTCGTATTCGAGGCCCTCAAGGCCGTGGCCGCGAGCCCACCGCTCATGTGTCTCGGGGCGCGGACGCAGACAGGTGCCGCTATTGACCACCGTGGTTCCGCCTACGGCCTTCCCCATCGGTACCGGGATCAGCGGCGTACCGAACGCGACAGTCATCGCGTGGTCCCGGTAAAGGCGGGCTGTGGCCTGCGAGGCGAGATCGCGATGCGATGCCGGCGCGTGCCACGCGCCTTCCTCGCAGAACACGACCGATAAGCCCCGTTCGGCAAGCTCTTTTCCGAGCACGGCGCCTCCCGCGCCGGTGCCGATGATCGCGACGTCGCAAGAGACGTCAGCGTGAGTTTTCAGTTTTGAGCCATCGAGATGCACGTGCCGTTTCTCCTTTCAGCCATGGCGGGCCCGTAGCCGATCATGGAAAGCAGGCGCGGGTCGGAATAGACGCCGGTCAGCACGAGATATCTCAGCGCGAGAAACGCCATCCCGCGCGACGGAAGCCGGAACCCGGTCAACGCAGCCATGGCCAGCATCAAGTGTGTCGCCATAAAATACGGAAGGCGAAGTGCTGCCATCCGCGACTCGATCCGCAGGGCAGCGCTCTTGACGTCGGTTGCCGCCAGCACCTCTGAGTCGCCAGCGCATTGGGCCTTAACCGCTCTTACGAGAGCGGGTTGTGCGAGCCATTGGAAAAACCTTCGAACGATCTTCTCGAACGCGCTCATATGAGAAACCTCACATCGGATTCTTTTTCGCGCGAGACGACCTCATAGGCGCACGCGTTTGAGCAGCGGATTCGCCGCTCAAGCTTTCCGCCGCGCAGGATCTCAAGATCAAGCGAAGAAACCTTGGAGTTGTGGCAAAAGAGGGAGCTCCCGTTCGTGTCTTCGTAGCGCACTCCCGCGAACTGCGCGCGCGCCGCGCTGATCGCGGCGTTAAACGACCACTCGTTTTTTCGCGCATGAAATTCCCAACCGTCAAGAGACCAGCTTGAGCGGATCGCGATCGCGTCGCGAAGCGAGTTGAGCGCGAACACCTGGCCGCCGCTTTCGAGGTAGAACGCGGAAAGCAGGGGAAGTGCGAGGCCGCCCATCCGCAAGCGCGCCGTCAGGCATTCGAACACGAACGGCGCGCCGTCATCGGCAATGTTCGAGTGCGCCCAGGCCCAAGAGTCGGCGTTTTTCGAGCCGTGGATGTGGCCCTGCATGCCGGGCGCGCCGTCGCATGCGTAAGCGACGCCGTTGACGCGAAAGACGCCGTGGAAGCGCAGATCGGGGTTCGGCGTGACGACCGTCGATCGGTTGAGCTTAAGCGCGCGGAGCGCGCGTGGCACGTGTTCAAAACTTCGTGGGCTGGGTTCAAAAGAAAGATCCCACTCGATTGCGTTTGCGCCCGAGCGGATGGCGCCCGCCGTGCGTCCGTCCGACCAGAAACTTTTCCCCACTGCGACGCGATCGTTCGAAAAAGAGAACTCCTCAAGCGGAAGCGTGCGTTTCACGGCAACGTGATCGACGCCCGCCGCGCGCGGCTTGAAAAAGATTCCCCACGCCTCGGCGGCCTTCTTCCACCCCACTTGCCCGGAAAGAAGGGTGAGTCGCAGCCAAAGAGCGCCCTCGGCGTGGTTTAACTTGAAGTACCAAACTTCGTAGAAACCCTCGCGTGTTCCATCCCAGCGCGGAAGATTCAGGGGATTCATACGCCGCGCCAGAGCCGCCACACCGAGAGCAGGATCGCCAAATCCACGCCGGCCCCGACGAGGTACGCGGCAAGCGGACGGTCAAGAGCGAGGTAGGCCAGAAGAAAACCAGCGACACTCGCGCCTTTCGAAAGAAGATGCGCTTTGACGCAAGCGGCGTTGGCGGGGTCGCGCGACGATTCCCGCGAGAGGTAGGCGAGCATCGCCATCATCGAAACAGAAAGCGCCACCCAGAAGCGGTCGAGCGGGGGCGCCAGTCCAAGAACGCGCGAAACCACGTCGGGCAGAAAAAGAAACACGAGCCCGCCTGCGAGATAAAGCAGGAAAAATCCCCGCATTGCGAGGGTGAAGCGGCGGGTGCCCGTGCCAGAGGCCGTGGGCGCGCTTGTGTTTTCGGCTTTCGGTTTCATTTTGCTTAATAATGATACTGACTGGTCAGTATTGTCAATAGGAAGGCGTTGGGATAAGTTCGTGGCATGGGAATGAATCCATGGAAGTAAAATCGCCGTCCGCCGCCGAAGTCTCCGTGAGAAAGCGCGGGCGCCCGCGGCGCTTAAGTGAAGCGGAGCGCCGCTTGCAGCTGATGGACGCCGCCTTGCGCGTCTTCGTGAGAATGGGGTTCCACGCCTCGCGCATCGAGGACATCGTGGCCGAAGCCCGCACGGGCAAAGGCACCTTCTACCTTTATTTTAAAGACAAGGACGAACTCCTGCTCGCGCTGCTCGAGAAATTTTTCGGCGAGATCCGCCAGACGCTTCGCTGGGTGGGCGAGCGCGTGGCGGGCTCGGCTTCAATCGAGGAGCTTTTCGAGGCCGAGGCCGAGCGAATCCTCGACATTCTGATGAAGCACCGCGAGTTGGCCGAGCTTTTTCTGCGCATGCGGGCCACGGCCGGCCGCACGATCCAAAGGAAGATGCAGGAATTCTACGGCCAAATCCTCAGAGCTTCGGAAAAAAACCTGCAGCTGGCGGCGGAATACGGGCTTATTCCCGCGCTCGATACGCGAATCGCGGCCACGTGCATCGTGGGCGCCATAGAGAAAACCTACGAGGCGTGGCTTCGCGGGCAGCTCAAGCTGCCCAAGGCGCGGATTGCGCGCGAGACGCTGCGGTTTCTGCTGAGGGGAATCGGCCTCGACCTCGCGCGGCTCGGATCGGTCTCGCGCGTTTGAGCCTGACGCCGTATCGCGCGAGCCAGGACGGCCTGCGAAGCGAAAAGACGCGAGCAGGCTATTCCAGAGGGCAGCGCGACCATGCCTCGTTCGCAAATCCGTCCACGGTGCGTTTAAGAACATTGTTGGCCGCGCAATGCCCGCGAAACAGAGCCTCTTCAAATGACGGCGTGCCGACATTGTTGTTCGCGAAAAACACGCGGCCGAAGGGTTTGCGCAACAGGCGCGCCAGGCGCGTGAAGTGGCCGGGCTTGGCGATGTGGATCGAATAAGGCCACGTATTCGTCTCGACCGAGGTCACGTCGATCTTCGTCCCCCAGGTTTTCTTGAGAAACGGAGAGTAAATCTCGAGCATGCGACCGACCGCCTGCCGCGCGACGAGAACCGCATGCTCCTTCGTCATGGCCTTCGACCGCTTGAGCTCCGACGCGAGATGGAAGGGATGGTAGATCAACAGGATGCCGCGGTCGTCGGCGGGTGATTTCGCGAAATCGCGCATCCCCTCGTAGCCGCGGATGGCGGGGTCCATCCATCGGCCCAAAATCACGTCGGTGAAGTCTTGCGGCGAATAGTCGGCGGCACGTGTCCACGTGTCGTAGGTCGCGCGAAACGGATGGCCTTTCACGAAAGCGACGTGGACCGAGTAGTGCGCGTAGTCGGTTTCTTCGATCGCTTTGACGCGATCAGGGTCATTTTTCGAAAGCTCGTCTATGATCCGAGGCGCGAACTTGAGCTGAGCCGCGAAGACCGCGTAGTCCCCGGAGGCTTCATGGCGCCTTCCCCCAAAAACGTATTCCACTTTCACGCCTTGTTTCGTCTGCCGGATCTTCGTCACGGTCGCCTTGAGACGAACCTTCGCCAGGTGTTTGCGCTCAGCCAGGATGTTTTCAAGCAGCTTCGTAGCCTGCCCGGTGCCCTTGGGGCCCGAATAGCGAGGTTCGATCTCGGAGATGTAGAAATTCGCGAAGGCCGTGGCCGAGACCCGTTCGGTTGTCGTGCCGAGCGCTGATCTGCAGAAAAGATCCATGAGGCCAATGACGTCTCCCATGGGATCGGCTGGTTTTATCGACGGGTCTTTGCGGAAACGCTCATGGATCTTTCGCGACTCATCGTCGTCGCGCGCGGCCGCGATCGACGGCATCTTGCGGATCCATTCAGCGGCGTTCATCGCGTCTAATTCGAGGTTTTGCTCCTCGAACGGCTGGTTCGGTATGAGGCCTGCCTTGTCGGCGAGCTTGAGCTCATGCTTGAACAGCGCGAAGCTCGCGGGCAGTTTCTCGACCGTTTCTTCCTCCCAGATGCCGGGGTAGAATTTTCCGTTCCACAGGTAACTGTCGATGGGCTCGTGGATCGTGTAAAGTTCACTGAAATTTCCAAGCCCGATGTGTTCGAGGATCTTCTCTTCTTCCTCGTAAGGCGCGGCCCAATACGAGCCACCGCGATTGAAGGGCACGCCGTCGGGGAGGTTTCCGCCGAAGGCCAGGCCGCCCAGCGCTTCTTCTTTTTCGAGGATCAGCACCTTCTTTCCGCGGTCAGTGAGGTAAAGGGCCGATGTCATTCCCGCCAGGCCTCCGCCGACGACGATGGCGTCGTAGCGGACGGGGTCGGTGACCGTGCTTCCTTTGGGGATGACCGGCGTGAACGAGGTTTCGCCGGAGCCGCGGATCTTAACCGGAAAACCAGCGGCACGCGCGGGTGCCCCCCACGCCGCTGGTGAGCCGCAGGCGCCGACGAACAAGATGAGAGTAATCAAACCATAAAGTGGCAATTCGAGTCTTTGAGATATGCGCATGTCCCCCTCCGTGCGATTTGGTGTATCTTGAGCATG
Organism: Deltaproteobacteria bacterium; assembly: GCA_016186905.1. Taxonomy (GTDB): domain Bacteria; phylum Bdellovibrionota; class UBA1018; order UBA1018; family UBA923; genus JACPKS01. The sequence continues at coordinate 38,967 of JACPKS010000040.1, read as the reverse complement.
CCCGATGACGGCCTCGCGTGCGATACCATTTTAGAAAAATTCATTCGCGATGGGCTTGCGAATCAATAATCAAGCGGATAGCGTTTTTGTATCACGGTAACGGAGCCCATGGAAATCTCGCGTCGAAAATTCTTGAAATCCGCGTTCGTCGTGGCGGCGGGCATGGCGCTTCCCGGCGCTTTTTATCCGTGCATGCGCCCGAAGCGCTCGATTGCCGGCGCGACACCCGCGGGGAGCGACCCTTCGCCGTTCAGCCGTGTTGCTCATCCGAACGACAGCGCGGGCTTCATTGGCGACCGTCCGTCACCGGGTCACGGCATTCTTTGGGACAAGAAAAGATATCTCGCGAGCATGGGCGGCATTCCGCCTGTAACCGAATCCGCTTCAGTCGTCATCGTGGGCGGCGGCGTTTCGGGGCTGGTCGCGGCGTACGCGCTCCGAGACCTGAACCCGGTGCTTCTTGAGCAAAGTTCGCAGTTCGGCGGAAACGCCAAGGCCGAGCGCTGGGGCGATCTTGAATACGCTTTGGGGTCCGCTTATATCTCGCGGCCTGAAAAAGGCTCGGCCACGGCTACAATGCTTGAAGAGCTGGGGCTTCTCGGCCGTTCGCGCTCGGAATTCCCGCCCGACGAAGAGGCGACACTCGTGCGGGGAAAAATGTTTCGTCCGCTGTGGCAGGGCGCGACCGATCCGGCGCGCGCGCGCGAATTCACGCGGGTGCGCGACCGGCTGCTTGCGATTTACGAAAACGAGTATCCCGCGATTCCCGCGAAAACGGCGGCGGACGCGGCTCGCCTGCGCGAGCTCGACCGCATGAGTTTCGCCGAGTGGGTGAGACGCGACCTGGGCCCGATTCACCCGCACCTCGAAGAGCTGTTTCACGAGTACTGCTGGGATGCGATGGGCGGAGCTTACGACGAAGTGTCAGCCGCTCAGGCGCTCAACTTCATCACCGCCGATTTAAACGGTATCGTGGCGTTTCCGGGCGGAAACGCCACGATCGCCGAGGCCCTGTACCGCGGGCTCGAGTCAGCGCAGCCGAAACAGAACTTAAGGCCCGGCAGTTTCGTCATCGACATCGAACCGCAATCGAGCGGGGGCGGCGTTCGAGTGACGTACAAAGCGCCGGATGGCAGCTTGAAATCGATTCATGCCAAAGCCTGCATCGTGACATCGCCCAAATTCATCGCAAAAGTATTGATCTCGGGCATGCCATCGGAGCAGCAAGAAGCCATCTCAAGACTCGAGTACCGGGCTTTTCTCGTGGCCAATGTTTTGCTCGACGGAGAAATCCCGTCGTCATCCTTCGGCATGTTCCATTTGCGGGGGCGCGTGCCGCAAAGCCCGGACGAGACGGTCAAAATGGCGTCTGAGCGTGCGTACACGAGCGTCGTTTTCGCGAACTGGGCCGCCGGGCATGGGTCGTCGAAGTCAGTGCTGACTTTGTACAAGCCCTTTCCGTACAAAGGAGGGCGGTTCGAACTTTCGAAGCCGGATGCGTACCAGATCGCGAGAGCCCGGTTTGAAAAGGCAATTCCTAAACTTCTGCGTTCTTTCGATGCGGATCCCAAACGAGTCGCCGGCCTGCGCATCTTGCGTATGGCGCACGCGATGCCGGTCGCGGCCCAAGGCCTGCTGGCCGACGGTACGCTCGAGCTCGCCGCGCGGACGGTTGCCGGCCGTATTTTCTTGGCCCAGCAAGACAACTGGGCCAACCCTTGCGTGGAAACCGCTCTGGCCGTGGCGTTACAAGCGGCAGGGCAGGCGCGAAACGCGGTGGTTTGAGTGTCTGACTCAATGAAGAAAAAAACGAGCCAGGACGGTCTGTGGAGCGCCAGCGGAGCGAGACAGACCGCCGCCATTCCCTCGACGCCCGAGAAACGCGACGAGCGAAACGAAGACAGCGAGCGCATCGTGATCTGCGAGAAAGATCTGTCGGGACGCGTGGTTCACCAGAACAAAGCGTGCATCGGCGTCTGCAACCATAGGGAGGGCGAAGTCTGCAAGGGGGGCTGCATGGAATACTTTGCGGCCCTGATGAAGACGAGTGTCGCGGAGAAAAGCGCACTTCTTCTGCCGGCGCGCGAAATCCGCAACGCCTATTACGACATCGTTTTTTTCAGGGGTGACGACCGTCTTACGACCGTGATGCATCGCGTAAAAGGAGTTCTTTCGGAGAAGTTGCCCACACTCGGCGAGTTCAAGCTGACCGAACGCGAGTACGAGATCGCGAAGCTGATGCTGCGTGGACACGCCAACCAGGAGATCTGCAAGCTGCTGTTCATCTCGCGTCCCACGCTTAAGACGCACGTCAACCGCATCTACCGAAAATGCGGCAGCCGCAAGAACTTGTTTCCGAAACGGTGAGGTGCAGGCCGGTGAGAGCCCAAAGGATGAGAGGAGGAGCACGCATGTCCATCAATTCAGGCTTGCGGCTTTTGGCCGCGCTCACGCTCGTTTTTTCCGTCACGGCCGCCGCGGCTGGCGGCGACCCGTACAATTCTTTTCAGTGGAACCGCGCCAACGCGCTCGCGAAGAACGGCAAGACCGACCGGCGCCCGTGGTACGAGTGGTGGTATTACAAGGTCGTGCAGCCCGAAACGGAGCGCGCGTTTTTTTTCGTCTACGGTGTCGTGAATCCGTGGGATCTCACCGGACGGAACCCCGCCTCGAGGGCTCATCTGAGCTTCGGCGACTTCGGCAGCCGGCGCATCGTCGAGGAGAGCCGCCCTGCCGCCGATTTCCACGCTTCCTACGATGAACCCGACGTCCGCATCGGCGAAAATCTCGCGACCGCCGGCCGCATCGTGGGCCGGCTTGCCGATTCGAGCGGCGCAATAGCCGCATGGGACCTCTCGCTCGAGACGGAGTGGTCGTTTAACGCCATGGGATGGGGGATGAGCGTGCCGGGTCTGCTCGATATTTTCTGGTATCCGGCGCAGGCCAGCGCGCGCATGAGCGGGTGGATCGACGAAAACGGCGAGCGCATCGAGCTTCGCGATGCCCCCGCGTACCAGGACCGCAACTGGGGAAGGGCGTTTCCGAAGTGGTGGGCCTGGATCGTGTCGAACCGGTTCAAGAACTCTCCGGGCACCGCGCTCGTCGCAGGCGGAGGAAAGCCCAGGCTCTTCGGCCAGGTCGCCGTGTACGAAGGAATGACCGTTGGCTTGAAGTACGGCGGAAAAGAGTACTCGTTCCGTCCGAACGACGCCGACCGCTTCAAGGTCAACGTGCGGTTCGGCGTCTGGGAAGTCACGGCCGTGAATCTCGAAGGCTACAAGATCGAGATTTCGGCGTATGCCCCGAAGGAAAAGTTCATGCTCCTGCCCTTCATGACCCCGCAAGGGCGGGTCTATCGTGATTACGAAACCTTGACGGGAGACTTATGGGTGAAGCTTTACAAGCGCGAGGGTGTGTGGCCCGCCGGCAAGTGGAAGCCGGTCGCCGCTCTTGAGTCGCGCGAGGCCGGAATCGAGTTCGGCTCCTACGACGCGAACGATGTCGGCCTCGAAGCGGTTTTCGCTGGCGAGCTTCGCCTCCAGTAACCGCCGCTAATTCCAGCTCAAGTAATGGGTTAAGAGTTTAGACTTGTCCCCGCGAAGTTCCACGCCTTTGGCGAGGTGCTTGATGGGGAATGTTCCGGTGGCGACTTCGTTTCCGCCGACGAAGACGATCGCGCGCGCGCCGAGTTTCTCGGCCGCGGTGAAGTGTTTTTTGATCTTGCCGGTCTCAAGCGCCGTCATGATGGGAATCGTCACGCCTGCCGCGCCGGCCTCGCGACGCAGCTCGGCCGCGAGTTTCTGGGCCTCGATGAGCAGGGACTCTTCGAGATGCGCGATGAATATTCCTTCAGGCGCTTCCACGCGCGGAAGAAGACCGTGCGTTTCGAGATAATTCATGAACGTGACGTCGCCCATCCCGAACCCGACGCCGGGCAATGGTTTTCCGCCGAACAGTCCCACGAGGTTGTCGTAGTGGCCGCCGCCGAAGAGCGCTCGGCTGTTATCGGGATGTAGGTCGTACACCTCGAGCACCGTGCCGGTGTAGTAGAGAAATCCGCGCATGATCGACGGGTCGAAGCGGAAGTGCGAGCCGATATTCAAGGCGTCGAGCTTAACTAGAAGGTTTGAGAAGTCGTTCCAGAAGGGTTCGCCAGAGAATTCACGTTTAAGCCGATCCGTGGCGTCTTTTTCAAAGAGGTCCTTCAAGAAACCGATTTGCGCGTCGTCGAGGCCTTCTGTGACGAGACTTTCCGCGAACGCGTCCATCCCCATTTTAGGCGCGGCATCGAGCAGCCGGCCGATCGCCGGAATTTTCCCGGGAGAGAGTTTTAATTTCGTTTGGAAAACGGAGTTCAATAGGCCCCGATGATTGAGCCGAACTTCGTAGCGCTTCGGCGGCGTCGTGGTCTGCGAGGAGTCGACCGGCTCGAATGCCTCCATAATCGCAACGATGACCTGGCAGATCTCGAGATCCTCGGCCAGTGGCTCGCCCCCAAAAACATCCACGTTGACTTGCCAGTGCTCGCGCAAGCGCCCGCGCTGGGGGCGCTCGTAACGCCACAGATTTGGGATCGAAAACCACCGGATGGGGCGGGGAAGCTCGTTTTGTCTGGCGGCCACCATCCTCGCAAGCGTGGGCGTCATCTCGGGACGGATCGCGAGCTCGCGGTTTCCGCGATCGGTCAGCGAGTAAAGTTGTTCTTTTACGATTTCCTCGCTCGTCTTCGCGGCATAGAGCGCGAGGGGTTCGAGCATCGGACCGCCGTACTCGACGTAACCGAAACTTTTGAGCACGTTGCGAATACGGTCGAACACGAACTCGCGCTGTCGCATGTCCCGCGGATAGAAATCGCGCGTGCCCTTGTACGGCTGAGTGGAAAGACGTTCATCGCTCATTGTGCACATAAATTACGTTATTTTCACGCGGGCGGCAAACTAGGAGTGACAAAATGAAGCGCGGAATTTAATTCAAAAGGTATATGTCCCTTTCGATCATGCGACACCGGTTGCAGTTTGCCGCTTTTGCTCTCTTTGCCCATGCCGTGCAGGCTCATGCGGCGGCGGACGGGGCAATGACGCTTCCGCTCGACCGTTATCTTCAAGAGGTGCGCCTCGGGCACGCGGCGGTTCTGGCCTCCATTGAAGCCAAAGAGGGGGCCGCTCTCCGGGCGCGAGAGGGGAGCTTGCCGTTGACGCCGATGTTTCTCGGGAGCGCCCAGCTCATGAGCGACGCGAAACCCACGATCAGCCCGTCGGTCATGGGAAGCAAGACCGTCTACAATACGTATACCGTTGGATTGAGCCAGCAGACGCGCTTTGGCTTCGCCGGAAAGATTACCTACAATCTCATGTACACCGACATCGTGGGCGTGAACCCGGTTTTCGTGCCCACGAGCAAATTTCACGACGCCAAACCGATGATCGAACTCACCCAGTCGCTTTGGAAAAATGCGTTCGGACGAGAAGCGCGCGCCCAGGAAGGGCTCATCGAAGCCAGCGCGCTGGCCTTGAATCACGCCGAGTCCTACAAGGCGCGCGTGAAGCGGTCGGAAGCCGAGATCGCGTACTGGCGCGTCTTCTTCGCCCGTCAGGCCGTGACGGTGCAAAAAGAGGCGCTCGGTCGCGGCGTGAAGCTCAGGGATTGGAACGAGCGGCGCGTGCGCTCGCAGCTTGGAGACAAAGCCGACCTCTTGCAATCCGAGGCGGCGCTCGAAGTGCGCAAGCTCGAACTTCAAGGCGCGCAAGATGAGCTGGCGGCGGCGAGCCGCGCTTTTAATTCTCTGCGCGGACTCGACGCCGAAACGGTCGAGGAAGAGCTCGATGCGCCTGAAGCCGAGCAGGTGGAAGCGCTTTCCGCGGTTTTGAAGGGCGAAAAGCCTCGCGAAGACACCGAGGCCGCCGCGGAACAGCTTCGCGCCGCCGATTTGAGCGCGAGTCTGGGTGCCGAGCGCGCCCGTCCGACGTTCGATCTTTTCGGCGGCTACGCCTATAACGGCCGCGACACGGCGTCGTCTGGCGCCTTAACGGACGCGCTCAAGGCCGATAAGCCTACGTGGGTGGCGGGGCTGCGTTTTTCGACTTCGCTTGATTTTGGAATGGCTTCCGATGTGCGGGCGGGCTACGCGCGAGAGCGCAATGCGGCTGACCTCAATCTCCAGCGCAGGTTCTTTGACGATCAGCGGGAGTGGAAGGATCTTTCCGCTCGTTTCGGCGACGCAAAACGTCGCTTCAAGCTCACGCGCGGGATCGAACAGATCCAAAAAGAAAAGCTCGCCCACGAGAAAGAGCGTTTAAGCCGCGGACGCACGACGACGTACCAGCTGCTGCTTTTCGAACAGGATTTCGCGCAGGCGCAGCTCTCGCGCATCCGCGCGCAGGCCGAGGTGTTGCAACTTGCCGCGCAGATGAAGCTCTACGCGGAAGGCGGACGCCCATGAAACCGGAAACCGGCGACGCGCCCTCAAACGGAACTTCAAACGGCGGGCTTGCCAGCCTTTCCATCCGGCGGCCGACCTTCATCACCTGCATCGTGCTGCTCATGCTTGCCGTAGGTTATCTCTGCATGCAGCGCCTTGGGGTCGATCTCTTTCCGGACGTGACGTTTCCGGTCGTGACGGTGACCACTCCGTACAGCGGCGCGGGACCTACCGAAATCGAAACGCTGGTTTCAAAGCCGCTCGAAGACGAGATCAGCACCATCTCGGGCTTAAAGCGCCTGAGCTCGATCAATCAGGAAGGAATCAGCATCGTCGTCGCGGAGTTCACGCTCGAAACCGACGTGAAATATGCCGAGCAGCAGATCCGCGACCGGGTGGGCGCCGCGAAGAGAAAACTACCCAAGGAAATCGATGAGCCGGCGATACGGCGAATCGATCCGGCGGATCAGCCGATCATCATCCTCGCGCTTCACGCGGATCTTCCGCCCGGAAAGCTCTTCGACCTTGCCGACGACCGGATTCGTCCCAAGATCGAACAGGTCAATCGCGTGGGTTTCGTCGGGGTGATCGGCGGCAGGAAGCGCGAAATTCAGGTGCAGCTCGACCGCGACAAGCTCAAGAACCGCGAAATTTCGGCAAGTCTCGTGGCGAGCCGCCTTGCCGCGACCGGCGAAGACATTCCCCTGGGTTCGGTCAAGGAAGACGGGAAGGAAGTCGTCTACCGCGCGCTCGGACAGTTTTCGAATCTGGACGACATCGAGCGCTCGATCGTGAATTTTTTCGGAAACGACGTGCCGGTTCGCGTACGCGACATGGGCAGAGTCGTCGACACGCTCGCCGACGAAAAATCGCGCTCCTACTTAAACGGAGAGCAGTCGCTCTTTCTCTACGTTTTTCGCCAGACCGGCGCCAATACCGTGGCCGTGGGCGACGCCGTCCACGCGCGCGTGGACGAGATCAACCGCCAGCTCACGGGTCTAGAGGGTCATCCGCGCCTTGAGATCGTGCGCGACGCCGCCTCATGGGTGCGGATCAACATCGAAGACGTCAAAGACTCGATCCTGATCGGGATCCTGCTCGCCGTCATCGTCGTGTTTTATTTTCTGGGGAGCGGGCGCTCGACGATCATCACCGGCCTTGCGATTCCGAACTCCCTGCTGGGCGGATTCATCCTCATCGCCGCCGCGGGATTCACGATCAACGTCATGACGCTTCTCGCGTTAAGCCTCAGCGTGGGCCTTCTCATCGACGACGCGATCGTCGTGCGCGAAAATATTTTCCGGCATATGATGCTCGGCAAAACGCCTAAGCAGGCGGCTTTGGAGGGGACGGCCGAAGTGCGTATGGCCGTCATCGCGACCACTCTTTGCATCATCGCCGTCTTCGGCCCCATCGGATTCTTGAAAGGCGTTACCGGCCAGATCTTCAAGCAGTTCGGTCTTACGGTTTGTTTTGTCATGGCGATCAGTCTTTTCGACGCGCTTACGATCGCGCCGATGCTTTCGGCTTATTTCGCGGGTGTCGGGCGTGGCGCGGCAAGGGCCGCGGGCCCACGCGGTTTATTCGGTACGATTCTCTCCGGGATTTCGAAGTTCTGGGACCGCACGATCGGCCGGTCGGTCAGGGCGTTCGAGCGGTTTCACGTGTGGCTTGAGAACTCTTATGTAAAAAGCCTGCACTTCACGTTGAGACGGCCTCTCGTTGTTCTCGCCGCAAGCGGCCTGCTTTTTCTCGGAAGCTGTGCAGCCGTGCGCTTCGTTCCGAAAACGTTTCTCCCGCCGCAGGATGCCGGCGAGTTCATGGTGGCCGTCGACCTTCCGCCCGGAACGAACCTCGAAGCCATGAGCGACACCGCGCTTAAGATCGACGCGATCCTGCGCTCCAATAAAGAGGTCGCGATCTCGGCGCTTACCGTCGGAAACCGCGAAGGCGAGTCCAACGTCGCCGAGTTCTACGTCAAGCTCATCCCCGCCGGAGAGCGTGCGCTCAATACGAGCGGCGTTAAGGAAAAAATCCGCGACGAGCTTAAAGCGTTCGCGCGCGCCAATCCCAAGGTGAAGGATTACGACATGGTGGCCGCGGGCTGGCGCCCGTTCAATCTGAACATCGTGGGTACCGACATCAAGGAGCTTGAGAAAATCGGCTACGAGGTCTTCGATCGCGTGAAAAAACATCCGGGTTTGAAGGACGTCGACATCAACTACAGGCCGGGCAAACCCGAGTTCCAGGTCGCGACCGACAAGGATCGCGCCAGCCGCTTCGGAATCTCAAGCCGGCTCATCGGCCAGGAGCTTCGCACGCAGGTCGAAGGCGCGGTTGCCGCGAAGTTTCGCGAGGAGGGAAGGGAATACGACGTCCGCGTTCGCCTCAAGGAAGATCAGCGCCGTCTCAAGGAAGCCTTTTCGAAAACCTTCGTGCCCAATTTGAACGGCTCGCTCATCCGCGTGAGCGATGTCGCGCGTGCCGTCGAGACCGTGGGGCCGGCCAAGATCACGCGCCAGGACCGCGGCCGTTACGTGCAAATCAGCGCTGACATCGCGCCGGGGGCGGGTCTTGGCAACATCATGAACGACCTCACGCGCATCTTCGAGACGGAGTACAAACTTCCGCAGGGCATGCGCTACGTCTTCGTGGGGCAGGCCGAAAACTACAAGGAGCTCGGCGAAAGCGTCGCGATCGCGATGGGCCTGGGGATTCTTTTCATCTACCTCGTGCTCGCAAGTCTTTACGAGTCGTTCGTCGTTCCGTTTACGATCATGCTGGCGCTGCCGCTTGCGATCGTAGGATCTTTCGTCGCGCTTTTCATCGCGCGTCAGTCGCTGAATATTTTTTCCATGATCGGCACGATCATGCTCTTGGGGGTTGCGACCAAGAACTCGATCCTGCTCGTGGATTACGCCAACCGTCTCATTCGCGAAGGGCATGATCGGGCCACGGCGCTGATTCAATCGGGGAAGATCCGGTTGCGTCCCATTCTGATGACGACGATGGCGCTGATCGCCGGAACCTCGCCGGTGGCGATGGGTTTAAGCGAGGCTTCGCGCCAACGCTCCAGTATGGGAGTCGCGATCATCGGCGGCTTGATCAGCTCAACACTTTTAACGCTCTTTGTCGTCCCCGCGGCGTTCACGTATATCGATCGCTTTCGCTTAAAAGCGCGTTCATTTTTCGGGCGCTTCAAAGGGTCGGTTGACGCACGTCGCTAACCACGAGTTTTTCCGTGTCTGTCAAGTGTTGCCTAGCAGTATTTTGCAGCGTGCAAGAAGGCGCTTGAGCGCCCCGGTCTTTGTTCCTATCCTGGATAGGTAGCTTGTCATACGTCGTATGGCAGGAAGTCAAAGAAACTCGTCCGGAGGATAATGGGCAAGTCCTTAGGATTTTTGAAGTTCGTTGCGATTTTCTTCTGCATGATTCTTCCGCCAGCTCATGCCGCCGGACTCTTGCGTCTTGAATCAGATGGGTTCTTAAGAGATTCGGTCGATCGTCCGAGTTCCTCCTACATTTTCACGGTCGGGCCTGAGTTCGAAGCCAAGGGAAAGGTGATCGAAGGAAAGTTCGATCTCAAGGCAATGACCTATCTTTCGGATACGTCTTCGCTCACGATGGAGTCGCATAACGCCTACGTCGCGACCAGCCGCGACTGGATGGCGCGCCACCAGCTGACCGTTGGCCGGCGGCAGTACGACTGGAGCGTGGTGGACGATTATTGGAAACTCGGTTTTTGGGAGCCGCGCTTTCTCTGGGATCCGCTCAGGCCCGAGCAGATCGGCCTGACCGGCGCGTTCTACGAACACCACTCCTCGGTCTGGCGGATTCTCGCTTATGCCTCGCCGATCTCCATTCCCGAACGCAGCTATCCCGTGAGAAATGTCGGTGGAAAGCTTTCGTCTTCGAGCCCGTACTTCATCCCGAGGTACGACCGGGTTTCCATGCTTCGCGCGACGGTCGACATCAAGTACATGATCCACACGCCCGAATATCGCGACGTGCTTTTCCGGCCCGCCGGCGCGCTTCAAGCGAAGTACGGGCGCGAGCAGGGCTACTGGGTTTCGGTGGGTTACGGCGTGATGCCCATCCACCAGATGGATCTCGCGGTGGACGCGTCGCTTAACCTCGGAGCGACACCGGCGCAGATGGACACGAACATCTACCCGCGCTTTCCAATGCACCATTTGCTGACGGCGGAGTCGGGCTATCACGGCCGTTTTTGGTCGCTGTGGACGTCAGTGAGTGGCGAACAGCCGCTTACCGTCGCGACCGAGCCGGGCTGGATCTCCAATTCCACGGGGCCAGCACTTCTTTCGGCCGCGGGCGGATCGCTCGTGTGGCAGGAGGGGCTCACTCTTTCGACCTCGTATCTGTTCGTGCTGGAAAAGAATCGCGGGCTCACCGGGCCGCCGATCGCGGGCACGATGGATTTGACGCTGCCCGACCGCTTCAGCTATCGCCGCGCGCTCGTCATTTCCGGGGATTGGAACCGCGGTTCGCCGACCACCTATGGCGTGCGTTGGACCAACGACAGCACGAATCAGAGCAATCTGTTCTCTCTTGAGCTTAAGCATCACCCGAGATGGCGCACGAAACTCTATCGAAACGAAAAATGGACCTTCAACCTCGGCGCCGACATGATCGCGTCGTCGACGGGGAAGGGTGTGATAGGCCAGTATAACGGAGACGATAGGGTTCGCGGAGGCGTTTCATATGTATTCTAGACGCTTTCTCGCTGTACTGGTTCTTGCTGGTTCGCTAGGAGCGTGCGGCGTGCTTGGGCAGAAAGACGATGTTCAAAGGCTCCTGGAATACAAATCCGATTCCGCCGGCTGCTTGAACGAATTCGGTCCGAACGTGCGGAAATTCATGGAGGGCACGATCAGCGAGGACGCCTGGACGAAGTCCTGGGACTGCACGCTTGATTCGCTCGATCTTTTCCAGCAGTTCGTCAAGGGTTCCACCGAAGAAGGCTATTCGCAAGAAGACATCCACAACTTCGTGAGCCGCTTTCTGGTGACCGACAAGCCGGTCTCGCGCGAGCTGATCTCGGCATCGTTCGCGCTCAAGGCTTCGCTCTTCGGCGGCAATCGCGGGTTGCTTGCCCGCGCCGAACTCAAGCGCTTCGTCGAGCTTCTGAAGCTCAGCAAGAAGGCCTCGACCGAGCTGATTCCGCATCTAAGAAATCGCGCGAAGAATCCCGGCGCCAAAAACCTCGCCGAACTCAGCGACGCGATCGAGAAATTCGGAAGCGTGATCGCCGAGGCGTTCACTTACACCACCGAGAACGAGCCGCTCATGCAGTCTGACGCCCAGAGGATGCTCGATGAGCTCGCACTGCTTTACGGCTGGCCGGTCTCGCGCGATTGGACCGGGCCCGTCATGTCGGGGAAAGTTCTGCTCATGGCCGGCGCTCAAGACCGCATCGAAGGGCGCCTCTGGCCGCAGTTTTTTCGCGCGATCGGGGCGTTAGGCGGAGCGGCCGTCGCCGCGGCAAGTGCTAAGCCCGACAAGATGAAAGGCCCCAACGAGTACGGCGGTTTTCTCGTGCGGATGGGCGCGAAGGTGAAGAAGGTTCTCGAGGCCGCCGTCGATACCAACGAAGGCGTGATCGCGTTTTCGAAGATCGATCAGTTCCTCGACGCGATTCCGACGCCGACCGATCCCGAAAGCGGCCTCGTCTGGCTCGTGAAGAACCGCGACGGCGTCAAAAAAGGCATCCGCCCGGCCGTGCGCAAACTCCTGTGGAGCTCGGTGATGACGGGTGTCGATCGCAAGTCGCTCAATATCGCGTATGCGCTCGCCGAGACCTGGAACCGCGGACAGACGCATCTGGAGCGGATCTTCGAGCAGTACAAGTTCGATCCGGGCGGGGTGAGCGAGACGCAGTTCGCCGGCGCCGCGAGTGACTACAAAAAAGACCTCGATGCTCTCGGAAAAGAAGACGTCGACCGGCTCATCACGATCGCGCGCAAGTACCAGCCGATGTTCCTGGGCAACGACAGCGAGATCACGTTCTCGCCGACGATCCGCAACTCGCTCGGGAACCTCACGAAATTCCACTGGATGAATCTCGCCTCGCGCCATCTGCTGCAGTCGTATGCGTCGCTTGCCGCAAAGAGCAAGGCCACGGTGGATGACGTCCACCACATCATCGAGGATTTCAGGCCGGCGATGGTCGCGATCAAATTTCTTGACCCGACGCTAAAAGACGTTCACATCAAGCGCGCGCGCGAGGCTGACATGTTCATGTTCTCGAGCAACGGCGATGGGCTTCTCGACGAGGACGAGGTGACGTACTACCTCGCGGTCATGGTGTCGTCGGGAGTCATGTCGGGCCGGATCCGCAAGGTCATCGAACCCTTGTGCGGCGGTTCGAGCCTCGATCCGCTCGACTGGCGCTGGATGGATCCGGCGTGCTGGCGCCGCGAGTTTTTCAGCCGCTCGAAGATTTTCTGGGATCATTTTCCGCTGATGGTCGAGTACTACGACACGATGCCCGAGGATCTGCGGGAGCGGATGCATATTTCGCTCGAAAAAGCCGCGCGCCGCTACGGATATACCGAGCTTCCGATCGGCGGCGTGGATAACGTGAGTTTTCCGGCGGTCATGCACTACATCGAGACTCTTTTCATGCGGTATGACAAGGGCGTTCGCGACCAGAAACTCGACGTGCACGAGGCGCTCACCGCGTATCCGAACTTCAAGATGATCTTGGCCAAGCTCGACGACAAGGTCGATCCCGAAGACGATGCGACTCTGCGCGCGGCGTTCACGTACACCGTGAAATTCGGCAAACCGCCCGAGACGAAATCGATCGGCGGCATCGCGCATTTTCTCTGGTGGAAGTCCTGGAGGCCGCTCTGGAAAATCGATGCTACCCGCGGATCGATTTACGACATCCTTCCGATCGTCGCGGGCTCCGACACCCCGCCGCCGGGGACCGTTCCCGGAAATCCTTAATCCGTTCCGAAATCTGAATTCCGTACGCCGAATGCCGCACCCCAGATCACACAATATTTATATTTCGCATTCAAAATTTTGAATTTCCTGACGAGATTTCGTGATTTGGCGCTATTTTCGATGCCGGAATATTACCCGGATACGGATAGCTGGTCCCAATACGCTTGTATTTATACCAGGCGAGTTCAAATCCTAAGTGCGTTACAAAAAAGGCGCTTCTAACATGGATCGGGTTTATCATCGAAAAATGATATTGCCCCTTTACAAACCGGAACGACCTGAATACAACATGTCCAGTGGACAATCGAGCTTTAAAATCCAAGTTAAAGCAGACGGCGTTAAAACAGACAACTCGAGGAGCCGGAACCCGTCAGCTCGAAATGTTTGGAAAAGCGCCGACCCGCCATGGAGGGGAACGTACCCGCGGAAAGCGCAAAGTCGCGCGGCCAATCACGACAAAGAAGCCCATGCATTTGACGTTGAGAGCTTCCATAGCGACGGGCCGAACGTCAATGCTCTCAAACGCCCATGCGGAGCACATTCGAGCGCTCATCGCCAGGGCGGCACTAAGGAATCACGTTAAGGTCGAGCAATTCGCCAACGTCGGCAATCACTTGCATCTGCTGACCCGAGCGAAAACACGCGACGGCTTCAGGAATTTTCTCCGCACGATCGCCGCGCGTTAAAGGGCGTCCCTTCGGCAAGTTCTGGGATCACCTTGCCTTCAGCCGAGTCGTCGAATGGGGGCGCGACCTCATCGGAACTCGCGAGTACCTCACGAAAAACGAATTTGAAGGTGAAGGCCTCGAGTTGATGACTGACGCGGGCCCGAGAAAATTCATGCTAAGGCACGGCCGGTTCATGGTACGGGAAATTCATAGGGAGGATTCCTACGTGCGAAGAACTCTCGTTCGTACTTGATCCTTACTTTAGGCAAAGGAGCCGAGAGGTGCCCACCTGCTTTTTACAGCGGTCCGCAAAATATAAAGAGAGTCGTGGTTTTTTGACATGAAAAAGCCGTCTCAAAGATTTCTGATTTTAATCGTGGCGGTCGCTCTCGCGGCCGTTCTCTTTTTCTGGAAGAAGGCCGGTCCGCGTTCAACGCCACTCTCCGTGTCGGTCGGCGAATCGGGGCGCCAGAGTCCATCCGCGAAGGGTTCCACTTTTCATGAACTTTATCGCAAACCGAGAAAAGACGGTGTTTTTTCGGCCGCGGCGAGTGCCGACCCATGTGCTCCTCTTCTTGGGACACTGATGGAATTGGATTTCGACGCCCTGGAATTTCCGCCCAAAATCGAGCGCCTCCCTTCCATCCCGGAAGGATGTCAAACTGCCGAGACGGGTTGGCTTCGGCAGTACCGCGAGAAGTGCTCCAAAACGTTTGATCGTATCGACGTTCCTCCCTCGAAAGAGGAGTGGGATAAACAGATGGACGCGTGTCTTGCCGCGGTTTTTTTTGCGCGAGCGGGCGCCACTAAAAAAATGATTCAAGTGCAGGGAAAGAAGCTTTCTGACATCTCCGATCTCAGAATTCTTGCCGACCTGATGGCATCCGAGTTTGCCGATGCGGTAAACAGCAATGTCGAGGCTCCGTTCAGCCGTGTCGATGAAGTCGCTGAAAGAATGCTTGAACTTGATCCTCATCTTTACGGAGCGGCGAAGGTCTCGTTGACAGTTAAAACCGTGCTCGCGCTGAGTGGTTTGCAAAATGGGAAGGTAGCGGACTGGGATGCAGTCATGCGCGCGGCGGACCGTGCGCGTGGGCTGGACCCAGACGATCGGGATCTCGACGAGCTCGAGCTTTTTTCCCGAAGTAAGGGACTCGATCCAAAACGCATCAGAGACTCGGCGGAGGAGCTGGTTCGGTTGCATCCCGAAAGTGGGATGGGTGAGTACTACCTTTCCTATACGGAATGGAAGGATGGGAACCGCCAAGGCGCGATCGACGACTTGAATACAGCCATCGCGAAGAATTCGGCGGAAACGAAGTACCGTGAGACCCTGACTGAGATTTCAAACCCGAGGAACAAAACTGGGGAGGACGCTCACTACAAGTTCTCGTTCAATTTCAAGTTCACTTCGAAAGACTTCCTTGGGCGATAATGCGGGCCACTTGCACTAGACGTCATACAGCGTATCCATATATTGCTGGATGAACGCCCGCACCTGCGTGCGATCGGGAATCTTGGCCATCATGCCGTACATCGCGGCCGCGCCTTGAGTCGCCGCGTTCGGATTGGCTGCCACGTACGCCACCGACTCACGCAAATCAGAAAGATACTGATCGAGAATCGGCGTGTGCGCGGGCGTGACCATCAGATGCAAGCACGCCGGATTCTGCTGGCGGTCGATGTGCCACCCGCGCGCTTCCATCTGGTCGGCGACGGCGAAAATATCCGCGTTTTCGGATGCGAACGCGAACACGCTCATCACGGGTTCGCCTAAAACGTACAGTCCTGGAATCGCGCGGATGCCGTCCTGAAGTTTTTTCGTGTTCTCCATGATGCGTTTCGCGATCTCGATGTAGCCCTCGATGCCGATGGCGTTGAACGTGGCCCATGCCGCCGCGATCGGGCCGCCGGGCCGCGTGCCGCACATGCTCGGCGATCCGAAAAGCCCGCCCGGCCAGTCGGTGTATTGAAAATACTGAAAGCGCCTGAGATCTCGGTTTCGATACAGCACGACCGACGCGCCCTTGGCCGTAAAGCCGTACTTATGCAAATCGGCGGACATCGACGTCACGCCGGGCACGCGGAAATCGAAGTCGGGGAGTTTCGCGCCGAGCTTTCGTACGAAGGGAAGAAGAAATCCGCCGACGCACGAGTCGACGTGCATTCCGATGCCGTTGGTAAGTGCTACCGCCGCGAGCTCGGCGATCGGATCGATCACGCCGTGCGGGTACTGCGGCGCCGAACCCACGATCAGGATCGTGTTCTTGGTGATGGCTTTTTTCGCGGCCTCGACGTCGACGCGAAAATCTTCGCGGACGGCGACGTGCACGGGCTTCACGTCGAAGTAGTGCATCGCTTTTTCGAACGCCGGGTGCACCGTCATCGGCAGGATTGCTTCGGGCTGTTTGATCTCGGGCCGTTGCGCGCGCGCGCGGTCGCGATAGGTTTTCACGGCCATGAGAATGCTTTCGGTTCCGCCGCTCGTCATGTTGCCGACCGCATCGGCATCTCCGCCCAAAAGGTCGCATGCCATCGAAACGACCTCGGCTTCAAAGCGCTTCAGGCTCGGAAACGCGCCGGGGTTGAGGCCGTTTTCCGAGAAAAACATGTTGTGCGCTTTTTTGAGAAACTCGTAATGCTCGTCGCCCGCGTGGTAAACGAGACTCCACGTGCGTCCGTCGTGCCAGTTCGCGTCTTTGTCGCGGTAGGATTGCATCCGTGCGAGCACCTCGGCGCGATCGGTGCCTTTCTGGGGGAACTTGATTTTCTTTTCGGTCATACAAGGCTCTCCTGCACGCCCTGGGGCGCATTGATTTTTTCCCAATCGAACTGCCGGTAAAACCGATACATGAATATAAAGCAAAAGGAATTCACGAGATGCCAGGCGGCGTGGCCTTGCAAAACGTGATTGCCGGGATTGCAGACCGCTCCCGTGTAATCCAAAATCCAAAACGTGTACGCCGCGAGAAAGGTCACGAGCGTGCGCCAGAGATCTTTGTAATTCACGCGAGTTACGGCGACTCTTGAAACCATGACTTCAACCGCGACGGCCGCCAAAAGCTGCAATCCGAAGATGACCATCCCGATCTTTCCTTTGATCGCCCAGAGCAGCGCCATCGAAACGACGTTGAGAATCACGTACGTGGGCACAATCGCTCGCTGCGAAAGCGCGCCCAGACGCTGCAGGTTGAGTACGAGTAGAAGCGTGGAAAAAAGGAACATCGAAGACAGGTCAAAGAACTGCCAAAAAAAAGTGTAGGAGGCGTGATAGGCGAGCGACGTGATTCCGAGCGCGATCGCGATCGGTCCGATGAGTTTGAGAGGGCGTGCGTCCGTGCGGCGCGAACTCAAGACTGCGAGCCAAATCCCCACGATGACAATACCCAGGTTCGAAAACGTATTGGCCGGCTGCGCGATCCAGCCGCAGAGATTCGCTTCGCAGTATTTCATTGTTGCAGCGGCGTAACCGCTCCAGGGGCTTCCGGCGGGGCAGTGCATGGCTTCATTCATCGTGACGCCATCATCCCATAATTTCCAAAAGGTGGCTGCTAACTAATGGCTGAGAGCTGCGTCAAAATTGACGCGTGACGCTGTAAAAAGTAGGCCACAAGAGTCGGGTATCTAAGCCAAGGCGGCCGAGCGGTTTAACCCGCGAGAGCAAAGGGCTGGAGATCCACGAGCCGCGCCAGCAATCGTACGTCTTTATAACATTGACTCGTACGTACGCTATGCTAGAATCATGGTATGAAGAACCTCAAGCTCACGGCTTCGGCGCTGCGGCAGGATATATACAAGATCATCGACTCGGTTTTGGAAACCGGCAAACCGGTTGAAATCGAGCGCAGGGGCAGAACGGTCAGGATCGAACCCGCGGAGAAAGTAAGCAAATTCTCACGGCTCGCCCGGCGCAGGATTTTCAAGGGGGATCCTGACGAGATCTTCCGGATCGATTGGCTCGAGCAGTGGCGGGCCAGATGATGGTTCACCTCGATACGCATTGCGTTCTCTGGCTTTATGAGGGCGCAAGGGAAAGGTTCTCCAAAAAGGCCGCTTCCCGCATCGAAGAAAGCAGACTTTCGATTTCTCCGGCTGTTCTGCTCGAATTGCAATATCTGTTCGAGATTGAAAAGATCACCGTTCCGGCGCAACAGATTTTCACGGAGCTTAAAACCCGTATCGACATCGACGTCTTAACCGAGAAATTCCTGGACGTGGTGATCATCGCCCTGTCGGAACACTGGACCCGCGATCCGTTCGACAGGTTGATCGCCAGTCACGCCAAGCTGATGAATGCGCCACTGCTCACCAAGGATTCATCGGTCAGAAGGCATTACGGGGACGCTGTTTGGTGACCGACCGTCGCTAAATGTAAATGTGCCGGCCTGCTTTTTACGGTGGCGGCGAAAATGTTCCTATCTCGTAAGTTGAATCACTCTTATGCTTTAATAATATCGTGGACCTGAAACTCTTCTTGTTCAGCATGTTGTTCCTGCTCTCCAACGCCGTCGGCAGCGTCGCGGGCTTTGGGAGCGCGGTGATTTGCCTGACACTCGGCGCGCATCTGTATCCGATCGAGGCGATGGTGCCGGTGATCGTGCCGGTGAATCTGCTTTCGAGCACGTACATCGCGTTACGGCATTCGCACGCCACCGACTGGAGGATTTTCGCCGGCAAAATCCTTCCGTTCACGGCGGTGGGGCTTCTCGCGGGGATGTTTGTCTCGCCGCACATCCACGGGCGCGCGCTCAAAATTATTTTTGGAGTCTTCGTATTGTATTTCGCGGTTTGGGAGCTCGCGCAGGAACTGATGCGCACCTTGCGCAGACGCAGAGGCGAGGACGCGGTCGAGTCACAGCGCAGGAAGCTGCCGCACTGGAAATCCGCGCTTTTTCTTATCTCGGGCGGCGCGCTTCAGGGAATCTACGCCTCGGGCGGGCCGATGGTGGTTTCGTATGCGTCGAAGACGATTCACGACAAGGAAGTATTCCGCAGCACGCTCTCGACTCTTTGGACGGTGCTCAATACCGCGATGCTCGTGAGTTTTCTGCAATCGGGCCGCATCACAGCAGCGACGTTCGCGACGAGCGCGTGGCTCGCGCCTTCACTGGTTCTGGGATTGTGGATCGGCGACTACGCCCACCATCGCGTCTCGCAGCACGCGTTCCGCACGTTCGTGTTTGTGATGCTGACGGTGTCGGGTTTAGCGCTATTGTGGTCATGAAAAAAAGGTGGCTGCTAACTAACGGCAAAGCGGTGCGTCTAACGCGGTGCTTTGCCGTTAGTTAGCAGCCACCTTTTAGCGGTAATTCCCTACAGCCGGTGCGCGCGGATTCGTAGGCGGTCGTGATGAGCTGAATGCAGAGATAAGACTCGCGTGCTTCCTTCCCAACGTAGTCACCTTCGGCGATCGCCGTCTTGAACTGATCGAACATCGAGTTGAACCAGCCGACGTGGCTGGCGTCCATCCAGTCCGATTCGATGCGGCGCTTTTCGACTTCCCACTCCACGGCACCTTGCGCGACGTCGGGGCCTGAGGTCTTCTTCATCACCGCAAGCTGTAAATCGTCGTCATCGACCGTGATCGCGCCGCGGGTGCCTTGCACGGTGTAGATCACCTTGCGCACGCCGGCCGTCCACGTGAGATGCGCGTGCGCGACGCCGGTCGGGAAGGTGAGCACCGCCGTGAAATTATCCTCGGTGTCGTATTTCCCGGGCTCAAGATTCGACATCTTCGCCGTGACCGCCGTCGGATAAGAGCCCAGCCAGTCAAACGTCAGATAGAACGTGTGGCTGCCGTGATCCATCGCGATGCCGCCGCCGCTGTATTTCATCTCGCGGCGCCAGTCGCGCTTCCACTCGCCGACACCTTTGGCGTGCGTGTTGCGATAAGTGTTGAGCGTGAGCGACCGCACCGTACCGATGCGGCCGCTCGCGATGATTTCACGGATTGTTTTCACGACGGGAGCGTGTTTGTAATTGTGACAAGGAAATAAAACGCGCTTGGCCCGCGCGGCGTGCTCGAGCATCGCGCGCGCGTCTTCAAGCGTCGTCGTCAAAGGTTTTTCGCAAAGCACGTGCAAGCTCCGGTCAAACGCGGCGTGCGCGACCTGGGCGTGATCGCAAGGAGGCGTGGAAATGTCGACGAAGTCGAGGCGCTGTGCCTCCGCTTCCAAAAGCGAAACATAATCGGAATAGATCCGCGCCTCAGGAAGCGCTTTACGCGCGGCTTCGCGCCGGGCTTCGCAAACGTCGGCCACCGCGGCGATGCGCACGTCGCCGCCGCGACTTTTCACGCGATCGAGGTAGGCGGGGATGTGCCCCTGACCCGAAATGAAACCGTAACCGATGACCGCGCCATTTAATTGTCGGAGTGGTGGCATAGATGCCGCGACTATATTCTCATTTGGATGGGATGTTGAGCGTTTTCATTTGGCCTTCGAGGTAGTGCGAACCGTTTTCCTTGATCGCACCGCGCATTTTCGGGCGGCTGATCCGTGAGATGAGATCGTTTTTTTTGAGGAGATCGAACTCCGCGTGCAGAGACGCGACCGTCACGAGCATCAGCGTTTTTGGATCGCAGCTCACGCCGTACCATTCGCCCCAACTGTCGAAATAGTGAGCCGTGTAGACGTCGCGGATCCAGAGCGCCGCCTCGATTCCATCGCCATTTGTCTTGGCGCCACCTTTCGCGGCGGCACCTTTGGGGACGGCCTTTTTCACGAAAGCGTAACGGCAGTCGAGGATCTGGCGCAGCGGTCGCATCTTTCCCGGAACCAGGTCGAGCTTTCGCGCGCGCAACACGGGTGCCGCGGGGCGGGTGAGTGTTTTGAAGCCGTTGTCGTCAAACCACTTCCATGGGTCGGTCGGAGCACCAGGAAACTCGTACTCGGCGCGTATCCCCGTCTTGAGGTAGCGCGCGGCTCGCGCCTGAGCGAGCGAGGCTAGCGTTTCGATGCGCGACGGGGGCGGGGATTTCTTCATCCGGGCCACCTCGTTCGCGTCAAGTTTCACTTTGCAGGGGAAGTCGTCGCAGCCTTCGGCGGCGTCGCGGTCGTCCTCGTTCCAGGGTCCCCAATCCTTGAATGCCCTGACGGAGCCGCCCGAAAACACGCTGCCCAGCGGAAGGTTTTGGAGCGCACGCACGGCCTTTTCGCAGGCCGCAAGTGTTGGCATTTTTGTTTTTTGGATGCGCGTGATGTTTAAAACCGGGTCTTCGGAGTGGAATTGAAACGCCGGCGTGCCGTCCTGTGGCGCAAGTGCTGAAACTGCCCCGTATGGGGCCAAGGTTAAGCCGGGCTGCGCCGCATGGGCAACGGCGCCAAAGAGCAACGTGGCGGCGATCACGAACATATCCGCAAGTTAACTCAAAAAATGAGGCCGTGTGGTATTTTTCGACTCGGCGTGATAATGGCTTTGAATGGCTCAGGATCTGACCGAAAATGCGCGCGCAAGAAGCACTTCCGAGCTGGCGCTGCCGCCTGGGGCGGGCGTAGAAGCCCCCGATACCGGAATTCTCGAACGCGCGGTCGCCGGTTACGTCGAATGGTGGCGCGGCCTTTCGGTGTTCCAAAAGACTTTTCCCGCCGCAAGTGTCGCGGTCTACTGGTTATCGCTTAAGGCGCTTGGCGGATTTCGGCCAGACCACGCGTTCGTGGGCGTTCTTGCTCTTTCGTTATCTTATGGGGGCAGGCAAGCGCGCGTTTTTCTGGGATTCTTACTGCCTCTGATTCTGACCGGCATCGTTTATGACAGCCAGCGTTTTTACTCCGATTACCTTCGCGCGCAGGTTCGCGTAAGCGAACCGTATCTTTTCGACAAGACGTTTTTCGGAATTCCCACGGCCGCGGGCACGCTGACGCCGAACGAGTGGTGGCAGTTGCATGCGCATCCGGTGTTGGATTTCGTGACGGGGTTTTTCTATTTAACATTTGTCGCAATTTTCGTTCTGATTGCCGCATATTTTCGGTTTTGGCACACTCGAAAAAGTCGCTCTGAAAATTCGTCGATCGCGCTTCGCGCCTGTAATCGCTCCCTTCGGTCGCGTGTGCCGATGTGGGCCTTTTTCTGGCTCAATGTCCTCGGCTACACGACGTATTACTGGTATCCGGCGGCACCGCCCTGGTACGTCGCGATGCACGGCCTGGGGCCGGCGAAAATGGACGTGGCCGCGAACGCGGCAGGATGCCTCCGTTTCGACGCGCTTCTCGGCACGCATTTTTTCACGGGGATGTACGGGCGCTCCGCCGACGTTTTCGGCGCGATCCCGTCGCTGCACGTGGCGTATCCGCTGCTCGCGGTGCTTTTCGCGTTCGAGTTCGGCGCGGCGAGGATCTTCTCGATTTTTTTCTTTCTCATGATGTGTTTCTCGGCGGTTTATCTGAACCACCACTACGTGCTCGATATCCTCTGGGGCTCGGCGTATACGGTGCTGGTTTACGTGATCTTTAAACGCGTGGGAACCGGCAGCGCCGGGTCGCGCTTGCGCTAACGCTTGCAGATCCCTTCCTTCTCAATAAGGTCATAGACTTCGCTAAGGATCGCCACGGCGTTGTCGATCGTGCCTTCGTCGATCGTGAGTGCCGGCTGAATGCGAAAGCTCGCGGCGTACGACATCGTGAGAAGCCCGCGTTTAAGACACTCGTTGAAGATTCGCTGTGTAACGGGCTTTGAGAGCGGCTCGCGCGTTTTCTTGTCTTTCACCATCTCGATGCCCAAGAAAAGCCCAGCGCCCCGAACGTCGCCGATGAACGGATAACGCTCAAGGAACGGTTTAAGTCTGCCGAGGAAGTACTCGCCGGCACGGCGGGAATTATCGACGAGCCGTTCTTCTTCGATGATGCGAATGGCGGCCGCCGCCGCCGCCGAAGCGAGGGGATTTCCGCCGTAGCTCGACGAAGAGCCCGAGGGATTCGCCCACGGTTTCGCGCTCGTGATCTCATCGCTCGACATCACGGCACTTACCGGATAGCCCCCGCCGAATTGCTTTCCAAGCGTGACGATATCGGCTTCAACGCCCGAGTGCTGCGTGCCCCAGAATTTACCGGTGCGGCCAAAACCCGTGATCATCTCGTCGGCGATCAGGAGCGCTCCCATCTCTTTGGCCACTTCCTTGACCGCCGGCAGGAATTCCTTCGGCGGAATCACGTTTCCGGCCGTGCCCTGCATCGGCTCCACGATGAACGCGGCGACTTTTCCCGCCGCCGCCATCTTGGCCTGCCTGCGGGCAAGCTCGATGCACGCCATTCCACACGCCGGGTAGGAAAGTTTCACCGGACAGCGGTAACAGTTCGCGTACGGCACGATGTGCGAGCCGGGCACCATGGGGCCGAGGCCATCCTTGAAATCAGAGCCCATGAGCGAAAGCGCGCCCATGGTTTTTCCGTGGAACCCGCCCCAAAAACTCACGAACTCCGTTTTTCCGGTGTGGCACTTCGCCAGTCGCAGGGCCGATTCCACGGCTTCGGCACCGCTTGAGTACAGCTGCGTGCGGTGCACGTCGCGGCCCGGGCGGTTCTTTGCGAGAAGGTGCAGCAGATCCACGCGCGCTTCCGAGGTGAAACTTCCGACCGAGGCCTTTTCGGCCTGAGCTTGAAGCGCGCGCACGAACTTCGGATGGCTGTGGCCGAGCCCGTTCACGCCGATGCCGCCGATGATGTCGATGAAGGTATTGCCGTCGACGTCGGTTACGGTGCTGCCGCGCGCGTGCTCAACGACGATTCCGGCCATGAGCGCAAACCCCTGAAGGCCCGGCGCCAGATGTTCTTCTTCACGCGCGCGGATCGCCGAACTCTTGGGCCCAGGAATCGCGGTACGCACGTCAGCGTTTTCCATGATTCACCTGAAGACGAATGCGCGGTGGAGCGGAAAGTTGAAGAAGACGCTGATGAGAATCGCCACCGTCGCTTTTGAAACGATGTAGCGCAGCCCCCCGATATCGGTGAAGAGGTACACGCCTAGAGTGTTGAGTACTAGGCTCCCAGCGGAAACGAGCGCATAGCGCCGTGCCTGGGCGCGAACGTCGCCTAGACGTTCAGGATCACCGGGATGGAACGCCCAGTGACGGCCGAGCAGAAAGTTCGTGACTGCTCCGAAGAGCGCTCCCATGGCGGTGGCCGCGACGTACCAGACATGGGCGAACTCGACGAGCAGAACCAGCGAGCCGAAGTCGGCGATCGTGGCGGCAAGCGCTGCGACTTGCGAGCGGTGGAAGGACTTGAAAAGGGTCAAATTGATTCGTTCCTTTTGCCTTCTCCGACGTCCGCGGCGTCTTCAAGACGCGACGCCAGTCGCGTTTTGCCGCGCTCGCGCTCTCTGACGCGCATGATTTTCGCGATCGCCCAGAGCCGTTCGATCGCCGAAACGTTGGCGAGCACGGCGACCAGGCAAAGCGTGATGACCATCGGGTGTCCGAACGGCGCCGCATAGTCGCGATGCGCCTCAAACCACGGGATCGTGAGCGGAGAAAGTGCCGCTCCGAGAATCAGGTACAGCGCGCGCTCCGGACGGCGCATGCTCCCCTTTGGTGGCGTAACCTGCAGCGCCTCGGCCTTGGCGGTCGAGTAGCTCACCATATACGAACCCATGAGCGCGAGGAGTGTGAGCACCTGGAGCGCCGGCATCTCGCGGTAATAGACGATGAGACCGCCGAGGAAGAAAAACTCCACGTACCGGTCGACCGAGGCGTCGAGCACTTCGCCCGCGCCCGATGCGACGTGCGTGAGGCGTGCCACCATCCCGTCAAGCATGTCGAGAAACGAGCAGACGGTCGCGAAGACCGCCCCGAAGCCGAAATGTCCGAAGGCTAAGCAGAGACCCGCGAGAAGCCCGAAGAGAAGCGACATCCACGAAAGCTGGTTCGGCGAGACGTGGAAAAACGCGAGGAGCCTTGCGACCGGAAGCATCCCCCAGTGCGCCATTTCCATCACGCCCTTGCCCAAGAGCGGGCTTGCGCCCTGCTTCTCGATGCGGTCGTAATGAGGCCGGCCCTTGCGCATGATCCGCACCGCGTACGCAAGCGCTACGAGTGCCGTGATTCCAATGAGCAGCAGCGTGTAGGTGAGGTCAAAGCCGAAGCTCAGTGCCGCAAGCTCTTTCATGACCACGGTGCGCTCTCCTTAAGCCTCTGCGCCTTCATCTGTGCCTTCGTCGACTCCGTAATACGTGAGGCCGAGATGATTGATGAGCTCTTCGCCGGTAAAGAAGCGCAGCGTATTCTCAAGCTTCAGCAGCTGCACCGAAAGATCGTGCTCGGGCGTAAGGCCCCGTTTCACGATCGGCGCCTTGAAGTAGAACGAGAGCCACTCCTGGATGCCGCGCATGTTCGCGCGCCCGGCGAGGTCCATGAAGAGCGCCAGATCCAAAACAATTGGCGCCGCGAGAATCGAGTCGCGGCAGAGGAAATTCACCTTGATCTGCATCGGGTAGCCAAGCCAGCCGAAGATGTCGATGTTGTCCCATCCTTCTTTGTTGTCGCCGCGCGGAGGGTAATAGTTGATGCGCACGATGTGGTGGATTTCCTTGTAGAGGTCAGGGTAGCGCTCGGCCGAGAGAATATCGGTGAGCACGCCGGTCTTGGAAACTTCCTTCGACTTAAACGAGCCTGGGTCGTCGAGCACTTCGCCGTCGCGGTTTCCGAGAATGTTCGTGCTGTACCAGCCGGCAACGCCGAGCTGGCGGTTGCGCAGGCCCGGCGCGATCACGGTTTTCAGCAGCGTCTGGCCCGTTTTGAAATCAGAGCCGCAGATCGGTGTCGCCATTTCCTGGGCGAGTTCCTGCAGGCAGGGCATCTCGACCGAGACGTTCGGGGAGCCGTTGGCGTAAGGCACGCGCTCCATCAGTGCCGCGTACGTGTAAATCTGCGACGGCGAGATCGCCGGGTCGTTGCCGCGCAGACCCTCTTCGAAAGTTTTAAGCGACTGATGGATCGCGGTCGGCGGCGTGTACACTTCGGTGGAAGCGCACCAGACCATCACGGCGCGATCGCAGCCGTTGTCCTTCATGAAATTCCGGATGTCGGCGCGAAGCTGATCCGCGAGATCCATCTTCGTGCGGCCCTTCTTCACGTTCGGGCCGTCGATGCGTTTGACGAACTCGCGGTCAAACACCGCGGGCATCGGCTTGATCTTGGAAAGGGGAACTTTCAGCGCCTCGATGAGATCTTTTTCGAGCACTTGCGCGTGCTTGGCCGCTTCGTAGGCGTTTTCCGCGAAGATATCCCACCCGCCAAACACGATCTGATCGAGCGAGGCTAAGGGAACGACATCCTTCACCGCTTTGAAGCGATTTTCGGTGCGCTTGCCCAGCCGAACTTGCCCCATCTGCGTGTAGGAACCGATCGGTTTAGCCATGCCGCGCTTTATCGCCTCCACGCCAGCGTAAAACGTGGTCGCGACCGCACCCATCCCGGGGGTCAGTACCGCGAGCTTTCCTTTGGCGGGGGCAATCGAGGGACGAGTATTCTTCGTGGGGGTCATGGTAAAATCTCCTGTGTTGTGAAGTGCTTGTACTGCAAATGATTCGATGTGGCAACAGGAACGTAAGCCCTTGACACTCATGCCGTGCTTTGAAAAAGTGCTTAAAAATCATGGAAAAAACGAACACGAAAAACGGGGCTAAAAAGGCTCTGATCACGGGAATCACAGGCCAGGACGGCTCTTATTTGGCCGAGCTTCTGCTGGAAAAGGGCTACGAGGTGCATGGCACCATTCGTCGTTCGAGTTCGTTCAATACTGGCCGCATTGATCACCTCTACCGCGATCCCCACTTGCAAGGCGTGCGCTTGTTTCTGCATTACGCCGATCTTTCCGACGGCTCGGTGCTGAACCGGCTGCTGAAGACCATCAATCCGGACGAGATTTACAATCTCGCGGCGCAGTCGCACGTGCGCGTGAGCTTCGACACGCCCGAGTACACGGCTGACGTGACGGGAGTCGGCGCGGTTCGTATCCTCGATGCGATTCGCGACGCGGGAATCAAACCGCGCTTCTACCAGGCGTCGAGTTCCGAGATGTACGGGCTCGTGCGGGAAGTTCCGCAGAAAGAGACCACGCCGTTTTATCCGCGCAGCCCCTACGCGTGCGCCAAGGTTTTCGCGTACTGGACGACCGTGAATTATCGCGAAGCCTACGGCATTCACGCGAGCAACGGGATTCTCTTCAATCACGAGTCTCCCCGCCGCGGCGAAACGTTCGTCACGCGCAAGATCACGCGCGCGGTGGCGCGGATTCTCGCCGAAAAACAAGACAAGCTTTATCTCGGAAACCTCGATGCCAAGCGCGACTGGGGTTACGCGAAAGATTTCGTCGAGGCGATGTGGCTCATGCTTCAGCAAGACAAGCCCGACGATTACGTCATCGCCACCGGCGAGACGCATTCGATCCGCGAGTTCTTGGATGAGGCGTTCGGGTACGTGAAGACCGACTGGAAGCCGCTCGTGGAGCGCGATTCGCGGTATCTGCGCCCGACCGAAGTCGATCTGCTGATCGGGGATTGTTCCAAGGCGAAGAAACAGCTGGGGTGGAAGCCGACGCTCACGTTTCGCGGGCTGGTGCGCCTGATGGTGCGCGAGGACCTGAAGCTCGAAGGGCTCGATCCGGAAAAGTACATCAGGGACTAGCGCGCGCGGCACGCGCGCAAAGGAGCACATTATGGATCTGCGAGGCAAACGCATCGCCGTCACCGGCGGCTCAGGATTTCTCGGGCGTCACGTCGTCGAAAAAATCCGCGCGCGCGCTCCCGCCGACATCCTCGTGCCGCGCTCGAAGGAATTCGATCTGCGCCGAATGGACGCCTGCCTTCGCGTGACTGAGGGGCGCGATCTCGTGATCCATCTCGCGGCGCACGTCGGCGGCATCGGGCTTAATCGCGAAAAGCCGGGCGAGCTTTTCTTTGATAACGCGATCATGGGGATTCAGCTTATCGAGGCCGCGCGCGCGAACCGCGTCGCGAAGACCGTGGTCGCGGGCACGATCTGCGCGTATCCGAAGTTCACGCCGGTTCCGTTTCGCGAGGAAGAGCTCTGGAACGGTTATCCGGAAGAAACGAATGCTCCCTATGGTGTCGCGAAAAAAGCCCTGCTCGTGCAGCTTCAGTCGTATCGCCAGCAATACGGGATGAACGGCGTGTTTCTTCTGCCGGTGAATCTCTACGGCCCGCACGATAATTTCGATTTGAATTCCTCGCATGTGATACCCGCGCTCATCCGAAAAATTCAAGAGGCGATGGATCGCGGAGCCGGCGAGGTGACGCTTTGGGGCGACGGCACGCCGACGCGCGAATTTCTTTACGTGGAAGACGCGGCGGAAGGAATCGTGCTTGCGTGCGAGCGCTACGACGGGGCGGAGCCCGCGAATCTCGGCAACGGCTTTGAAATCCCGATTCGCGACCTCGCGACCAAAATCGGCGCCGCGATGGGGTTCAAAGGGCGCTTTGCCTGGGACGCCACCAAACCCAACGGCCAGCCCCGCCGCGGCCTGGATACGTCACGCGCGCGCGAGTGGTTCGGCTTCTCGGCGCGCACGGGCCTTGACGAAGGCTTGCGTAAGACGATTGAGTGGTATCGTGCCGCAGACCTGAGGTAATCCGCTAGTCGCAGCAGTTCTTGTGTATTTTAATTTCCTTAACTTTGTGGGTTCGATTCAGAAAGAAAACAAGCTGCCAGGAATCCTCTCCCGTTTTCCATCCCTCCTGAATGAAGTAGGTCGGGACCGTATCGTTCCAGAAATACCCCGAGAAATCACCGAGTGCCGAGCGCACCTCTTCCGTGGTTTTCCCGAGCATACTCTTTCCTTTGATTAGGGAAACTGCCATTTTTGCGCGCTCAGAGGCCTGGGCAGTCTTAAAAACGGAAGCGCTAAAGGGAATATTGCCCCACTTTTTTTCCGCATCCTGAAGTGACATGAAAGTTCCTTTTTCCGCGAAGGACTTCACCTCGGCGTAACCCAAGAGCCCACCAATTCCGATTACCGTTAAAATCAGAGCGGACAACAGAAGCCTTTTTCGAGTAATTATCATCCTATTTTCCCCTTGGCGTGATTACTACTAGCTTGCCTTCGTTGAGCGCCTTCATGGCCTCTTTTTCAATTTCGCTAAGACCTAGGCGACCTTGTTTGCGGAGTCGTTCGAAAGCAAGCAGGCCTTCACGATTATTTGCCAAATCCATTGCCCGGTCGACTGAATTCGGCTGACTGCTTTCATGGGCATCCAGAAATTCTTTCGCCCTTTCAACCCCAAGTTCCTTCGCAATTAAGACAGCCCAGACAAAATGGCGAAATGCATCGCTTTCATCAAAATGGTCGTTTCGATGAAGATTTCTTTTTTATTACGTTTCTAGATCGCTTGCGTCAGTTCTCCACGCATGGGTTTTTGGTTCTTGATGAAGACGTTTGCATGGGGCCTTCCGATCGCCACCGAACCCGGGGTCTTTTGAGGCTTGGGCATGAAAAACGGGAGCACGTACCCGGAATCGCCGTACTTCGTGATTTGCGTTTTCGGATTCCGCGCGACTCGTCTTTTCCGCGAACGCCAATACCGATAGCGTTCGCTCATCAGCGCGGCATATGCGATCGGGCCGCCCGCTTTCGCGGCGATCATCCCTTTTCCGCCCGTGACTTCGATCATTTTCTCCAAAAGCTCGAACGCGTCATCGGCTTTGCGGTGCCGGCGACGTTTGAGATCCCAGGCCATGGCTTGCAGCAGCGGGGTATATTGCACGAATGTATCTTTCATTCGCTGCCTTCTCAGCTGAACGATCTCGCTTGACCAGTTCGCGGTGTTAACGAACCCGTCATAGTGCACTCTCATCATCCGCAAAAGAGACGGACCAAGCGTTTTAAAATCGCGCGTAAACGCTTCATCGAGTTTTCGCTCGAGCCTTTCAGGATCCAAGCGGGGATGGTGCCAGCTCTGCAACGCTTGCCCGTGGAAATCAGGCCAGTCGATCCGCTTGAGCTTGTTTTTGGCTTTCATTTCCTCCCAAAGCGCGGTTCCTGGGGCTGCCATGTAGAGCATGAACTGGTTGTAGACGCAGCCGTATGTCAGCGCGTGTTCGATTTCCCTGTCGAGATCGGGCCAGTCCTGGTGTTCGAAGCCCAAAATGGTGGAGCCGAGGACCTCGACCCCATGCGCCTGCAACTCGGAAACGAGTTTCTTCAGATCGATGCCGCGCATCTTGTTGTACGTCCGGCCGCTCGATTCTTCGAGGCCGATCCAGATGAACGAGTAGCCGAGCTTGACGATGTTCTCGACCCCGAGCTTCATGAGGCCGTTTGCCGAGGAAAACACGCAGAACTTGTGCGGGCGCTTGTGGGTTTCCATCAGCTCCAGAAGTTTCAACGCCCGATTCGTGTCGAGCGAGAAATTCTCGGACATGACGAACATTTCTGGGCGCCCGCGATCGGCATGAGCGTTCGCCACCTCGAAGATGTCTTCGGCGGTCTTCAGGAACTGCACGAAGCGGCCGTTGAACTTATGCGATGTCGCGCAAAAGTTGCATTTCATCGGGCAGCCGACGTCGGGGATCAGCAGCCCCGCGGAAGTGTTCGAAACCGGAATGCCGAGCACGCGTTTTCCGAAGCTCGCGTCCACGAGAGGCGCATGAATGACGTCGTTATTTTTCAGTCCGACTCCGGGAAGCGAGGCGTAGTACTCCAAGCCGTCTCGTCTTACGAAAGTGACGCCGCGGCCTTGCAGTTTTTTTTCCTCGAGAAGCCTCGCAAGCGCTGAGCTCTCTGTCTTGAGGTATGGCTTTTCCCAATGCGGGTGCCAGCTCTCGAAACTCTCCTTCGGATTGATGGATACGAGGCGCTCAATCAGTTCCATCAGGACCGCTTCATCATTGGCGATATGGCCGCCGATATCGATGGGGACGTCCGGCAGCACTTCCCGGATGACGGAATATGTTTTGATCAGGCTTTCGAAATTCGCCATGATCGAAGCGACGCCGATCCGGTCCCATTTGTTTGCCTTGAGCATCGCGCGAAGATGTTTCTCGCGCGGAAAATCGAGAATCGACACATTCGCGTCAAGATTAACGCCGAAGAGATCGAACGCGAACGTTCTTTGACACATCTGGACCGTGTAATATTCCTGGCCGCGCGTGACCTGGTTGCTTAGGAGACTCATGGGGTTTTTAAACCGCGTTCTGCCGGAATCAATGCCGTAAGGCCCGAGAATTGAAGTAAAAAGGATCTCTTGTTTAGTCATGAGAATGATTTAGCGGCTTCCGCGAGGGGAGGCGTCACTCCCCGGGGCATGATTTCTCGTCTTGTTGGTTGGTTCGGTGCCGTGTTAATGGTGATCGAAAGGAAAAATGGCATGCTCCTGAAAGAAACAAGTATTTGCCGCAGGGATATTTCGGGTCGGGTCACTGAACAAAACCCGGCATGTTCGCAAATCTGCGGGAATCGAGCCGGGGTGATCTGCAGGGATCATTGCGCGGAACATGTCGACTTCGATGCGACTTTGGCCGCCAGAAAAACGAAGCTCATGAACGGGCGCGTGATCGGCGAGCGCGCTTTCGATATCGTCGTCTCGCCTGACTCAACCGGCGCGACAACGCTTTTGCTTACGGTGGAGCGTCAGGTGCGCCCGGATTTCATGCAAATGCTTCGTGACTACGCGCTCACGCAAAGAGAGCTCATTGTGGCCAAAATGATCGAACGGGGTTTTACGAACATATATTCGAAACTCGGCATGCATGCCGGGATGCTTTCAGCGCTGCGCATGAGTTAAAACTTCAAATGCCTTCTCGTGACGTCGTTCGCGGCGTTTCCGTCGTCGGCCACGACCTCGATTTTAAGCGAATACATTCCGGGCTCTGAAAAATCGCCCTTTTTCACCGCAAAACGCAGGGTCGTCTGCTCTCCGGCCCCGAGCGCTGGAATTCCGGCCTCGCGCCAAAGATCCAGCGGCTTATCGCTTAGCGCGCCGTCGTTTACGGCATCATCGACGGCTCCCATGAAGACACGAAGTTTTTCGGTTCCCAAGGAGCGCGTCAGGCCCTGGTTTCGTACGGTCACTTCCACCGCGCGGCTTTTGCCGGTGGAAGACTCGAACAGATTGATCAAGTGCTCCTGGCTCATCAGGTCGGCCTCGAGCGTGCGGTAGCGCGTACTCGGCTCGAAATCCGCGGCGCTAAGGGTGCGAAGCTCGGTCGCGAGTTTGAAGATCGCCTGCCAGGCTTCGATTCCGGTTTCGAGCGTGTGCTCGAGGTCGATGGGAAGGCCAGTGTGATCGCGCACGATCCGGAGCGCTCCCAGAATTCCGTCATGCACCGCGAACGTGTAGGACGCGCTGTCGGAAAGAGGCAGATCGGCGCCGGTAGCAGGATCGGTCGTTTGGATCTCGCGGATCGGGAGGAGTCCCGGCGTCTTCTCGCTAATCCTGCCGGCGCGTCTCGCGACCTTGCTTCCGTTGACCGAGTACGCGACTTTCATGCCGGATACCGAAATCCATGTGGCGGGCGTGATACCGTTGATTTTCAAAACCGTATTGAGAAGAAGTTTGAACTGCGCGCCGGTAAGGGTGAGCTTGCGCAGCATCCAAGTGCGCCCCTTTTCCGGGAACGCGCCCAGATCCGGCGCCGGCGCATAGATATGCGGCATGACGCTGATGAGGTCGGACGTGGAAAGAGGGCCGGGCGCAAGAGCCACGCTGATCAGGCTGTTGGTTTCCAAGCCGAAGTCAGCCTTCGCGGCCAGGCGATAGGCGTCGGCCGCAAGATTTCCGACCACGGTTTCGCGGATATTGGAGTGCGGCATTTCGTCGACGCAGTCGGCGACGTGGTCGCGAGTGACGTCATGGCCGTAGCGCGCGCTGAGCGCGCGGTCTTGCTCGTCGATCGCCGCGGCGATCTCGGGATCCTCGGGCAGATCCGCGCTGACCGGACGGAGCGCATACCCCTTGAGCTTCACCATTCGCTTCTCGCGATTCACCTGCAGCGTCATCTCTCCCAGGAATTGCCCCCATTGGCCCGTTTCGGCGACGTAAACGGCCTGTCCGGCGTTGGTGACCTCGATCGCCTTCGGAGTTTTCACGTGACTGTGCCCGCTGATGACGGCGTTGATCCACGGTACGCGCTTGGCGTACCCGACGTTTTCGTCAAACGAGTTGTGCGAGAGCAGCACGATGACGTCCGCGAGATTTTCGTCGTGGATCTTCCGGGAGATCGCGCTTGCTTTCGCGACGGGATCGGTGATGACCGCGGGTTTGAAGTATTCGTAATACGCGAACGCGGTGCAGAGAATGCCGATGACCGCGACGCGCACCCCGCTCGGAGTCGTCAGGATCGTGTATTCCGGCACGAGACGCTCAATGCGCGCGCGCTCGCGGTCGAGGGCGGCGGCGCTCAGGTTTTTGTTCGCGCCGAGAGCCGGAAACGCCTGAGCGGAGCGTTCAATCGTGTTGGCGAGCTCGACCGGTCCATTGAGAAAATCGTGGTTTCCGACGACGGCGGCGTCGTATCCGATCATCCCCAGCAAGCGGAGCATGTTCGAGCCGGCGTCGATGTTGAAGTAGGAAGTTCCCTCGGACCAATCTCCCGCGTCCAAGAGCAGCGAATCGGTTTTTGTCGCGCGAATCTGGCTAACCAGCGTTTTGAGGCGCGCGAGCCCGCCTAAACCGTACGGGTTTTTCTCGGTCCCCGCGGGTTCGGCCTTCAGATGCGAGTGGATGTCGTTGGTGTGGAGGATCGTGAGCTCGACGAACTTGCCCGGGCCGTCGCATGAAGAGATTCCAGTTACGCCCAGGGAAAGCGCCGCGAGCAGGAGCGCGTGAAAGATAGTCTTAATGCCGACTCTCATTGATTCCTCGTGTAAGAAGAAATCCTAGTGGAACTCCGGGCGGACGCAATCCGTAATACTGCGGCGCGGAGCGGCCCCACGGTTTTTTCGCGGGGCCGCCCGGCCGATTTTTCCGAGCGCCGCGCGTCTCGCGGCGCAAACATGAGCGCGCACGGCATGCGGCGGCGCAATATTCAAAGCGGCGAAGACGGCGTCGGCGAGATCAGCGCGCCATTGAAGAACACCATCCCATCAGAACCGCTGTCGGCGCCGACGATGTCGCCGTTGCCTTTGATGAGCGCCGCGACGTTGGCGAAAAGCGCGATGCCGCCCGGGACGACGAGGTTGCCCGCGCTGTCGACCTTCGGTCCGAAGATCACGGCGGCGGCGCGCGGCACGCCCTGTTTATCCTTGAGGAAGTTCCGCGAAAAGCTCAGGCCAGCCGGAAAATTCTTCTGGTCGATGTAGTTGAGGATCATCGCGACGCCGAGCCATTCGCGGCCGAGGATATCCACGTAAGCGTATACGTCGAATTTCTGGCCGACCGGCTTTTCGAGCTGGATCTGCGCGAGAGCGCGGTTGATCAGAGTCGGAAGCGGGTCATCCGACGGGAGCTTCGTCGTCGGCGTGTAGTGGATGTAATCGTTGTCGTTGACGATGCTGAGGTTCAAATCGAATCCGACGTTGAACGGAGCGTCCGGCGTCGAGGGATTCGCGAAGACGTATCCGTAATCCTTCACCGAAAACGTTCCGCCGATGTCGGTTTGGATGTCTTTCGCGAAAATCAGCGATACGCGCGCGCTTTCCAGGTTGGGATTGAGCGCGAACGTGACTTTGTCGATGATCTTGAAATTGCAGCCGGTGTTGAGGACGAGCAGTGCCGAGAACAATGTGCCGAGAATAAGCTTTTTCATAAAACCTCCCTGATTTGACTGGTCAGGCACCTGTAACACGGAGCGCGAGACTTTGAAAAGGGGGTTACTGAACCTTTGTTCCCTGCGGAATTGAAAGCTTTTCCAGCTCGTCGAGTTTGGCCGCGACCACTTTGGGAATCGAAACTCCGCCGCTGCCCGAATAGCCCGCATAGATCGTTTCTTCATAATGACTGTAGCAATTTTTGGCGGTTTCAGTGTGCGGAGACTTGCGGATGCAAGCTTCGTAAGACATCTCATGGAGCGACCAGAGGTTCATGTCGCGGAGCGCCTCGTAGGACAGACCCAGCAGAAAAAGCGCGTCAGCCGAGTAACGCCCGTTGGGCGCGATCCTCAAGAGATCGTGCACGGTCGCAGAGACCCTGAGATAGAGGACGTCGGCGGCGTGGTCGGCGGGATATTTCTGTAGCATGCGTGCCTGTGTGATCAGACGCACGGTTTCGGCGTAGAGGGCGTCTTCGGAGGTCAGCGTGCGCGCGGTTTCGGCGCGCCATGCTGCGATCGAGGCCTTCCATAGTTCGGCGTCTTCCTTTAAAAACTCGGGCGCATCGCCCGCGCCGAGCACGGCATCGACGATCTTGATCGCGCGCGCGGGATCTCTTTTTACTCGAACGGCGATGGCAAGCGCGTATCGCACGGTCTTTTCCCACGCGAGCTGGCGTTCCTTGCGGATTTTAGGATCCGAGATGATCTTTTCGAACTCCTCGAGCGCGGCATCGTTTTGCAGCGTGGACGCCAAAAACTCGGCTCGCTCGATTTGCGAGAGGGATTTGATTTCAGGCGTTTCAGGCTCTTGGGGGCGCGTCGCTTGCGCGGGCGTGCTTCGCGTATGACATCCGATGCAATAACCCGTGACGGTACGCAGCACCACGCGCGCGTAATCACGATGGCCGGTTTTAAGCGCCTCGTACGCACGCTTCGTGTCTTCTGAAAAAAGGCTGGTCATGAGCAGGATGCTGGGATCGGTGTCGGGCGAGAGCATTCTCTCGCCTGTGGCGGTTTTTTCGTCCCGGGTGATCGCACTGAGATCGTGCACGAGCTCGGAAAGCAGTTTCGCGTCCGCCTCGATTCTTTTGAAATTCGCCGGATCGTTGAACTGGCTGTCGCTCGACACTTCGGCCAGAAGGCGTGTAAGCGTTACGTACAAACCCCGCATCCTTTGATCCCACGCCGCCGTATCTTTTTTACGCGCTTTTTTCGGGCCGGTCTTCGCTTTTGAAGCGACGGAGGGTTTCGGCGGCGCGGCCGGTGTTTTAACGACGGCATGCGCAGGACATGGCGTCAACAAGACGAGCATAAGAAGAAAATAAAATGCCGGGATCCTTTTTTTGAGCGCAAACATGGTTTCATCGTAGCATAAATAGGCATGACGTCGATCCAGTGGAATGAAGAGACGTTGTATGACAGCGGGGACAAGTTTTTCGGCGATCTATTGGCGGCGATCTCGAAGGCTCAGTCGTCGATCGAGTTCGAGACGTATATTTTCAACGACGACTCGCTCGGCCGAAAAATAGCCGAAGCCTTCAAGGGCGCGGCCGCGCGCGGTGTGCACGTTCGCGTTCTCGTGGACGGCATCGGCGCGCCGAACTGGGTCTCGCGGTTCATGCCTGATTTGAGCCTGGCCGGCGTTGAAAACCGCGTATACCACCCGGTTCCGTGGATTTCACGGATAGGAATGCACGAGCGTTTCGCGCGGGCCGGTCTGTTATTGCGGCTGTTCGGACGGCTCAACCGGCGAAACCATCGCAAGACCTGCGTGACCGATGGCGGGGTAAACGAGGGCGGGGCGTGGGTCGGCAGCATGAACGTCGCGAACAACCATCTCGAGAGCCGCATGGGCGACCACGCCTGGCGCGATGCCGCCGTGAGGGTGAGGGGAACCGAAGTCGCGGCGCTTCGCGAGGCTTTCGAGCGCGCATGGGCTTCGGCGTGGTACCCTGGAAAAAAATTCAAGCTGCGGATTTACCACGAGCCTCCCGGGCTAAGACTTCTCAGGCTCAACCACACGCGGCTCACGCGGCTCGCGTCGTATCGCGAGCTGCTTTTTCGGATTCGATCCGCGCGCGATCGCGTGTGGATCACAAACGCGTATTTCGTTCCGCGCACGGCTTTCGTTTCAGCGCTCGCGCGGGCCGCGCGCAACGGCGCGGACGTGCGCCTTCTCGTCCCCGGCAAATCGGACGTGCCTTTCATGGCGTGGGTGACTTCGACGTTTTACCGGCAACTTCTGGGAACGGGCGTGCGGATTTACGAATATCTTCCGAGCATGCTTCACGCGAAGACCTTGATCGTCGATGATTGGGCCGAAGTGGGCTCAAGCAATTTGAACCACCGCAGCCTTTTGCATGACCTGGAAGTCGACGTCGTTCTTTCGTTTCGTGACACCCGTGAGCGGCTTGGAGAGCATTTTCGCCGGGATCTGACGCGATCGAGGGAGGTGACGCTCGAGCGGATCCGGAGTCGTCCGCTGTGGCTGCAAGTGCTCGCGTCGATCATCCTTAAGCTCAGGTACTGGCTATGAGCGCTCCAAAACACACCCTTCGCGTGCTTTCCTATAACATCCACAAAGGTTTCGGCGCCGGAAGCCGCCGCTTTCTTCTCGATGCGATGCGCGAGGCGATCGAAATCGTTCATGCGGATATCGTGCTCCTTCAGGAAGTGCAGGGCGAACATACGGGCCATCTTTCGCGGATTCCGGGTTACCCGAGTGCCGCGCAGTTCGAGTTTCTCGCCGACCGGCTCTGGCCGCATTACGCCTACGGAAAGAACGCAGTCTATCAGCAGGGCCACCACGGGAACGCCATTTTGAGCAAGTATCCGCTCACGATGCACGAGAACCTCGACGTCTCGACGAACCGTTTTGAGAGGCGGGGAGTTTTGCACGCGGCGCTGAAAATTTCTCATTCCTCGATTCCGGGCATCCACGTGCTCTGCCTGCACCTGAATCTTTTCGGCGGCGGAAAAAAACGGCAGCTCGAGCGTCTTTGCGAGCGCGTGAGCTCGCGCGTGCCCTCCGATGCGCCGCTGATCGTGGGCGGGGATTTCAACGACTGGAGCGGAATCGCCACTCCTCTTTTGAGAGAGCGGCTTGGTTTGCGCGAAGCGTTTCTCGACGTGCACGGCAAGCACGCGCGGACGTTTCCGGCGGTTTTTCCGTGGCTAAAACTCGATCGGATTTACGTTCGGGGAATGAACCCGCTGCTCGCCGAGTGTCTCACGGGAAAACCCTGGAACGGCCTTTCCGACCATGCGGCCGTGTTCGCGGAATTCGGGTTTTGAGTGCCATCTTTCGCCTTTATACTTCGTCGGCAGCCACCAACGGCGTTGCGCTGCTGCCCTGCGCAGTTCAGACGAATTTGAGCGAAGAATTTCGAAGCATGATTCGAGCGGAAAACTTCGGCTCAGTGCGCGGACTTTGATTTGTTGCGCTGCCACCACTTGCGCTTCGGTTGTTCGACGGGTGCGCCGGTTCCGGGCTTCACTTCGGCGTCCGAGCGCTTGGATTCATCCACCGTCGGGTTCAGCGCGAGGATCTTCACGCAGTCCGAAAGATTGTCCTGCTGAAAGCGCTCGGCGGCGTAATCGTCGAAGACCGCTTGCTTGGGAAGCACAATATCTGATTTCTCGATACTGACTGTAGCCGTGCCAGCCTTCGGGTCGAGCTGCATCGCGAGCTGGGTCACGCGCTTGGCTGTTCCAACGGCCGTGCTGATTCCTTCATTCGATACCCAGGTGACCTTCCCCTTTTTGAGATATTCGTGCACTTTGTTCACCGCCTCTTGACTATCGCCGTATCCGCTCGGGCTATCTCCGTCGGAGTTATCAACAGAAGCCCCCATTGTAATCAGTCCTAAATTTTGCAGAAATTCGCCATAATCCAGGCGCCTCTGAAGGACCTTTAATTGTTTCCAATCCAGCCCTTCGCTCATTCGATTGTACTTCTGCAAGAAATCGACAAGATTTTCTCCGATGCGCTTTCCGTTTCCACTCCAACGATAATTGAACATTTGCTCGATGCTTTCTTTTTTCTTTTGCCCGACGTCCTTGTCCTTCACGAATGCATTGATCTGATTTATGCCCTTGTCGTAGCTTGCGCGATAGCCGCTCTGGATGAACTCACAAAGCTCCTTGGTGGGTTCGCCCAAGAGAAACCTGGCGTCGACTTCCTGGGTCGCGAAAGCTGGGTACGACGCTCC
>JACPKS010000024.1 GCA_016186905.1 Deltaproteobacteria bacterium | reverse complement strand
GTATTGCAACCTTGTCCAAGTGAAACAAATGGGGATCAGACCATCACCAGCGTGAGCGCAATCACATATCTTAAAAATGCCGTCGAGATCATCGGCGACGGCATCGGAAACGAAAACGGGCTCTGCGAAACCGGAGACAACTGCCTCTACACCCCGAATTTCGGCGCTTACCAGGGCCACGATTCCTCAGTAAATAACAAGCTGTACGAATGCGCGTTCAGCGCCGCCGGCGGTCTGCAGAATATCCGCATCTTCGGCTACGACACCAACGGCTACTGAGAGCCTAATCACCCCTTCACGAAACCGCGCCAGTCCGGGCGCGGGGCTCATTTTGGTTGCTTAATCTTCAAAAAACGACGAAAATTGAAAGTGATATGAATAGCCGACGCGCAAAAGCCCAGCGATGGATCAACAGGGCCAACGAGCCCGCCGTACGGAAAGCGATCGAAGGCGGAAGAAGCATCCTGCTTCTGGGCCCGAGGCAGACCGGAAAATCGAGCCTTCTCAAGAAGTTTGATTACGATTTCCAGATCAGCTTTCTCGATCGACGGCAGCGGCTCAGGTACGAGCGCGATCCCCAGGTGCTGGTGGACGAGGTCGAAGCTTTCGGGCCGGGCCCGAAAGCGGGCCGAAGGAAAACAAGACTCTTCATCGACGAAGTGCAAAAGGTGCCCGAGATCCTGGATACGCTGCAGCTTCTGATCGATGACTACGGGGTTCAAGCCATCATTACGGGTTCATCCGCGAGAAAGCTGCGACGGCACGCGGACTTGAATTTATTGCCTGGCCGCGTGGTTTCAATGCGGATGGATCCCCTCTCCCTCAGTGAGTGGGCACCCAAGCGCATCGAAGAGACCCTGTATTACGGATCGCTTCCCGGGGTTGTGACCCAGCCGCTCCCGGAGCGTGAGGAGCTGCTTCGGTCTTACGTGGAAACCTATCTTGAGGAGGAGGTCCGGCAAGAGGCGCTTGTGCGCCGGCTTGACCATTTCAGCCGCTTTTTGGAGATGGCGGCCATTGATTCCGGAAAAATCAGCAATTTCTCGGAAATCGCCAGGCAAGTCGGAGTGTCTCACGTTACCATCGCATCGTATTACCAGATCCTTGAGGATTGCCTGATCGTCGAGCGGGTGGACCCGGTCACGCATTCGCTTAGCCGGAGGAAAATCACGAAGTCGCCGAAATACCTGTTCTTCGACCTGGGACTTCGGCGGCTGGCGGCCGCGGAAGGCATCGACGTCGTTCCCGAGCGCAAGGGCGAGCTCTTCGAGCAGTGGACGGGCCTGGAAATCATCCGCTCCCTGCGCGCCGGCCGGCGAAAAGAGCGGCTGTCGTTCTGGCGCGACCCCGACGGGCCCGAGGTGGATTGGGTCATTCGCGGCTCAAAGGAATGGATCCCGGTCGAAGCGAAGTGGACCGAGCGTCCCACTCCCGCCATGGCGAAGAACATGAAAATATTCATGCGCGAGTACCCGCAAGCCAGGCGCGGACTTCTTGTATGCAGGGTTCCCAGGCCGGTCAGGCTGGATGCGGCGATTCTGGCGATTCCCTGGCAACACCTGGCGCTCCACGCGCGGAGCCAGAAATAAAGCACTTCCTGAAGATGCTTTGGGCAGGGGAATTTTTCTAAAACGCCGCGCGTGCGAAGGCCGGCGCTTCTCACGGCAGCGACATCAGGAATTTCGAGCAGGGAACGACCCGCACCTTGCATCCGCCCACGGGCGGCGTCTCGTAATCTTTCAACCCCTTCAAATGCACCTGGAACGCGCGCGGAAATTTCACGCGCTCCAGAAGATACCTCATCCCTCCCTCGACGGGCTCATCGCCCGTCTTCACCTCGACGGCAAACCATGGCTGCCCTTTCTTCAAGACCACGAAATCCACCTCATGGCCCACGCGGGTGCGAAAAAATCGCAGTTCGCACCTCTGCCCCTCGACATCTTCCATCCAGAAGCAAAGGCGCAGCAGGTGGCAGGCGATCATGTTTTCAAGGCGGGCCGCCTCGCTTTCGACGCGGGACCAATCGTAGAAGTAAAGCTTTCCCTCCTTTTTCACCGCCTTCACCCTCGGCGGACCGAACGGAAAAACACGAAAAATACCGTACAACCGCTCAAAGGCCATGATCCATTTCCGCGCCGTCCCGAAGGAGACCTCGATATCCTCGCGCAGCGAATTGATCGAGAGCACCGACCCGACGCAAGAACCCAGGCGGTCATAGAGCAGCTCCATCCGGTCAAGCTGCTGGATCTGCTCAAGCGAACTCACCTCGTCCCGGACCAGCCTTGTCCCGTAGAGCAGCCTCCACCGGTCCGCATCTCTCATCGAGCCCTTGAACAGCGGCTCCGGAAACCCGCCGAGCGCCAGCAGATCATCCATGTTTTTGCCGATCCGATCGCAGGCGAACAAACCGCGCGGGTCGAATTTTTCGCGTTCATTCAGCTCGGAAAGCGTCACGGGCATCATTCTGTGCGAAAAATACCGCCCCTGAAGCGAGTCCCCGCCCTTGACGAAAAGCTCGAGCCTGGCGCTGCCGGTCACCAGGATTTTCTTCGAGTCGTGATGGGAATCGTAGAGCCCCTTGAGCCAGTTCCGCCACCTGCGGTTTTTATGAACCTCATCGAGAATCCACAAGTCGGCGGAAGGGTCGATGTTTCCGTGAAGAAGCCCCTTCCGGTCGAGATCATCGTCCCAGTTGTAATACGCGCCCTTGTTTTCACTGATCAGGCTCTTCGCGAGAGTGGTTTTTCCGCATTGCCTCGGCCCCGACAAAAGAACCATTTTTTCGTTCAGGTCGGCCCGCACGGGATCGAGCGATCTTCTGTAGCGCATGACTTCAGGATGCGACTTTATTTCATGCCTGTCAAATTTAGTTCGAACTAAATTTCATAGGTATGAAATAAACTCATGCCCAGGAACGGTCGACGTGCGGCCCAAGAATAACCCGGATCCGCTGCGGACCACGCTCAATCCGCCCGGGCAGGGAAAGCATCCTTTACTAAGAAATTTCTAAGTAAAGAATACTTTATTAGTGGCGGTTATTAATAAAGTATGCTTTACTAAGAAAATGAGCAGGGCGACCGGCCGGTACATTGAAACAAATACGGCGGGCGAGCGGGTTCGGGCGTTTGTGCCGGCGTCTTTGCCGCCCGTTCCGCCCGTGGAGCGAACCCCGGCCATTCAAGAGCTCCTTGCGAAGGCCGACACGGCGATACGGGAGCTGAAGGTCGCGTCCGCCCTTGTCCCTAACCCTGATTTCTTCAATTACGCCTTTGTCCGCAAGGAAGCGGTGCTGTCATCGCAGATCGAGGGCATCCAGGCGACCTTGAGCGATCTGCTGAACTACGAGGCCGATCCCGAACGTGCAAGCGCCGACATCCAGGAGGTCTGCAACTATCTGGATGCTTTGCAGTTCGCCCGCAAGCAGCTCCAAGACCCGAAGGGCCTTCCGGTTTCGTTGCGCCTCATCAAGGAGATGCACAGGCGGCTCATGCGAGGGGTTCGGGGCGCATCGAAGCGGCCCGGCGAGTTT
This sequence comes from Deltaproteobacteria bacterium, assembly GCA_016186905.1. Lineage (GTDB taxonomy): Bacteria > Bdellovibrionota > UBA1018 > UBA1018 > UBA923 > JACPKS01. The sequence continues at coordinate 4,173 of JACPKS010000024.1, read as the reverse complement.
CGTGAAAGTCAAAACTGGATCGGCGGCACCCGCCCCGGCGTCGCGCGTTTTGTGCCGCCGCCGCCGGCCGAACTGGCGCGGTGCCTGGCCGACCTGGAGCGCTACCTGCATGCGAAGGATCGGGAGCATCCGTTGATTAGAATCGGGCTCGCTCACGTGCAGTTCGAAACCATTCATCCCTTTCTCGACGGAAACGGCCGCGTGGGGCGTCTGCTGATCGCGCTCTTGCTTGAGGCATGGGGGTTGCTCGACTCCCGTCTGCTCTACCCAAGCTTGTACTTCCGAAGAAATCAGCGGGAATACTACGAGCGGCTTGATTCGGTCAGAACCGACGGCGACTGGGAGGGATGGACTCGGTTCTATTTGACTGGAGTCCGCGAATCTTGCGGGGAAGCGGTCAAGAGCGCCCAGGCGCTTTTCAAGACTCTCGAAAAAGACCGGCGCAAGCTGTTGGGCCACGAAAAAGCGGTGGTGCCCGCGATCCGGTTGTTCGAGAAACTGCCAAACCATCCCGTTCTGACCAGCAATCAAGCGGTTGCCCTGCTGCGCACGACGAAGCCGACGGCCGCGAAGGCCATCGGGGTCCTGATGGATGCGGGAATTCTCCATGAGACGACCGGCGGCAAGCGGAATCGCGTGTTTGGGTATAAGAAATACCTCGACGTTCTGAAGAGCGACGTTGAGGAAATCTGAAACTTGTACCCACATTCACTGGTCGAGTCTTGCGCAGTACGACCTCCTTTCCGCCAGGCAACGATCCGGAAACTCCGGATCGTTCGACCATACGAGGGGGTTCGCGCCGAATCTGGCAGAAACTAAATGTCGGCACTTGACAATTAATGCCGACATTTATTATACTCGCCTTTCGTGAAAACTCCGCCGCTGAACAGGGCCAAGCTCAAGATGGCTGGCCTGGGAATCTACTTCCGCCCTCGTGATCTCGAACCCCTCGCGGTCTCGTTCCAGGATCTTCAGCGCCTGGTGGCCGCCGGTAAGGTCGACAAGGTGGGGCGCGGGCTTTACCGCCTGGCAGCGACCCAGGCGGACGAGCTGGAGACCATCGCGATGGTGGCATCCGCGGTCCCGGGAGGCATCATCTGCCTGCTCTCGGCGCTTCGAATCCACGGTATCGGCACACAGGCCCCGCACGAAGTTTGGATCGCCCTCGCCCGGAAGGCTCGCAAACCCGCACGCCCCGTTACACGCCTGCGCGTCGTTCGATTTTCTGGCGCGATGCTCACCTACGGAATCCAAACACACCCGGTCCTCGGCGTCCCGGTGCGTGTTACATCGCTCGCCCGCACTGTCGTCGACTGCTTTCGCTACCGCAATAAGCTCGGCCTCGATGTCGCTCTCGAAGCGCTTCGCGAAGTCGTCCGCTCGCGGGCTACGACGATTGACGAAATCGTGCGCGCCGCCGAGGTCTGCCGTGCCCGCACGGTGATGCGGACGTACCTGGAGGCGTTGGGACAATGACCAGCCGCCCGCCGCGCAACCTTGCCGCCTCGATTCATCGCCGCCTGCTCAACGGGGCGAGAGAGAGGGGGGAGGACGCCCAGTTTATCCTCCAGCGTTATGCGGCGGAGCGGTTCCTCTACCGACTTGGGAATTCCAGCTATCGGGAGCAGTTCGTGCTCAAAGGCGCGATGCTGTTCGCTCTTTGGGGAGGATCGGTCTACCGCCCGACACGGGACCTCGACTTTACAGGCTACGGCAGCGACGACGTCGAGGCGGTTCGACAGCGGTTTCGCGACATTTGCACGCTCGCAGCCGAGGACGATGGAATTTCCTTCGACACTTCGACGTTGACGATAGAGCCGATCCGAGACGAGGCCGAGTACAGCGGTTTCCGAGTCGTGTTCGACGCGAGGCTGGGAACTGCTCGAATCCGCATGCAGGTGGACGTCGGTTTCGGCAACGCCATCGAGCCGGCGGCGCAGGAAGCCGACTACCCGACACTCCTGGACGCGCCCGCCCCGCGCATTCGCGCCTACCCCCACGAGGCCGTGGTTGCCGAGAAGCTCCATGCGATGGTCGTGCTTGCAGAACGTAACAGTCGCCTCAAGGACTTCTACGATCTTCACGTGCTCGCGCGGCAGTTTCCGTTCGATGGCGAGCGTCTTGCGCGCGCGATCACCGCGACTTTCCAGCGGCGACGCACGGGTATCGCGGCGACAATTCCGGCTGCTCTCGCGCCGCGCTTCTACGCTGACGAGGCACGTGCCGGACAGTGGCGCGCGTATCTGACCCGTAATTCCCTGCCAGGTGCCCCGGCTGATTTTGCTACGGTGGGCGAACTGCTCCAGAGCTTTCTCGGCCCGCTGTGGGGCGCTCTCGCGGCAGGGCGGAAATTCTCGGATGCTTGGCCCCCGACGGGACCCTGGAAACCGGCTTCGCAGAAACAGGAGCCTCGTGAATGACCAACCGTCGCAAGTCCCGCGAGATCGAAGGACAGGGCAATGGGAAGGTTCGCCGGTTCAGGCGATATTCCGCATACAAGGACTCCGGCGTCGAGTGGCTGGGGGAGATTCCAGCGGCCTGGGACCTGAGAGCAGTTTGGACGTTGTTTTCTCTCGGTCGTGGTCGCGTGATCAGTCACGAAGAGATTCACGAGAACCAGGGGCCGTATCCCGTCTATTCGTCGCAGACTGAGAACGGCGGAGTAATGGGGAACATCGCAACCTACGATTTCGACGGCGACTACCTGACATGGACAACAGACGGAGCTAAGGCGGGGACGGTGTTCGTGAGAAGTGGAAAGTTCAACTGCACGAATGTCTGCGGCACACTTAAGGCGCGGCGTTCAGATCAGCTTGATCTCCGGTTCGTTCGAGACGTTCTCAATGTAGCAACCACCTGGTTCGTGCGACACGACATCAATCCAAAGTTGATGAACAACGTGATGGCGCGGATAAGGATTCAGGCACCGTTGCGTGACGAACAACGTACCATCGCCGCATTCCTCGACCGAGAGACGGCGAGGATCGACGCGCTCGCGGCGAAGAAGGAGCGGCTGATCGAGTTGCTCCGCGAGAAGCGGGCCTCGCTCATTACCCGCGCCGTCAACAAGGGCCTCGACCCAAGTGTCCCCATGAAGGACTCCGGCGTCGAGTGGCTAGGCAAGATTCCGGCGCATTGGGAGGTAAGGCGATTGAAGTTTCTGCTCGCGGCGCCACTTAAGTACGGTGCAAATGAGGCGGCCGAACTCGACGACCCTGATTTACCCCGGTATGTGCGCATCACGGACATTGATGAGAATGACGGGCTTCGGGAAGAGACGTTCAAGTCACTTCCAGCCGAGGTCGCTACAGAGTATCTCCTTCGAGAAGGTGACCTCCTATTTGCACGAAGCGGTGCAACCGCAGGAAAATCGTTCCTCTACAGGCCAAGTTGGGGAGTGTGTGCATACGCGGGCTACCTCATTCGTGCGCGCCTAAATACGGTTAGGATTTGCCCTGCGTTCATCAGGTACTTCGCTTCCTCATCGAACTATTGGCAGTGGCTATCGGCAACATACATCCAAGCGACTATTCAGAATGTGAGTGCTGAACGGTATGCGAGCCTCATGGTGCCGCAGCCCTCCCTTCGCGAGCAGCGCAGCGTCGCCGCCTTCCTCGACCTCGAGACGGCGAGGATCGATGCGCTGGTGGCAAAGGTCCGCGAGGCTATCGACCGCCTCAAGGAACTCCGCATCGCCCTCATCTCCGCAGCGGTGACCGGCAAGATCGACGTCAGGGGGGAAGTCGCATGAGCCCAGAAATCTCCGAGCGCAGTTTCGAAGAATCTATTGAAAGCGCATTGCTCCGAAATGGACCCGACGCGCCTGGCGGTCAGGTCTGGGCCGCCCGAGAACCATCACTCATCGAGGTGGCGACCGTGTCAGGTGGCTACCGGAAGCGCAGGCCCGAGGACTACGACCGTACGCTTTGTCTTCTGCCACGCGATGTTCTAGACTTCGTTCTCGCGACCCAACCGGCGGAATGGAAGAAACTCACACAACACCACGGTGCAGTAGTTCGTGAACAGTTCCTAAAGCGCCTTGCCGCGGAAATCGAGCGGCGCGGTGTGCTGGACGTGTTGCGAGCAGGAATCAAGGATTCCGGCTGCAAGTTCCAGCTGGCGTACTTCCGACCGGCAAGCGCCCTCAATGAGGAGACGCGGCGCCTGCACGCC
>JACPKS010000025.1 GCA_016186905.1 Deltaproteobacteria bacterium | reverse complement strand
ATCCAGCCGAGCGCCTCGCCTACGCGCATCCACACGCGATAGAGTGTTGCAAGCCGGGCCGGAGCCAAAATCGCGGCGGCGATCAACGGCAGCCCGAGCGCGAACGGCCAAACCGGAACAGCGGCATCTCGCCCGCGAAGAGCGCGAAGCAAAGGAAGCGCCAGCCCGAACAAACCCGCGAGAATGCCCCCGACCAGCAGGCCGAACCGGCGCAGCTCGTTTGACGAGGGAAGGGTCTTGCTCATATTACGTATCTGTATAACAGAGCACACACGGCGGTCCAGACTCAAACTAGGCGATTAAGTACCTCCGATTCTTTCAATCTATTGCAAAAATCGGAGGTACTTATAAACCTACGGGCACCACCGGCACGTTGTCGATTTCGAAGGGTTTTCCAGATTGATTTAATGGAGACTTCAAAATCTCCAACGATTTTTTGTTTTAGCCCTCGTCATCAAATGAAATCATGCCATGAGAAGGAAACCGATCTAAGTTAGACTGCTTGTTGTCATCAACATCGAGCAGAGTGATATCAAAGTCGTTATTGGCCATGACCGTAACTTTAAAGAAAATACGGTAGCGCCCCTCTCTGATGGGAAATGATTTTTCACCGATAGAATCTTTTGGGTTTGGGGTCTGATACATCTGTTCAAGAGTATCGAGAAGGCGGTCAATTGCTTTTGCAAATTGATCCACTGAGCGGATGGCCAAGCCAATATCTTTTTCAATATCCAACACTGAATCGTAAAGGTGCTGCTCGATCCGAAAGCGGCTCTCATCAAAATGCGAAGTATATTTAAAATGAATAGCCATTACTTATTTTTTGAAACGCGCTGTTCGATCTTCACCACGGTTGTACGGTTTTGTTTTTCCATCAATAATTTCACTCATACCGAGAAGTCTTCTTTGTAATGATTGAATTTCATTTCTGAAATCATCATAAATTTGCTCTGACATCAGAATGAAGCTCTCACCACCACGGCGGTTAATACGCACAGGCTCACTCACTGCTGCATCCATGTAGTCTTTAAGTTCTGATCTGAATTTTTTGGCGTTTGCACTTTGCATAGCACCTCCGAATATTTTAAGAGTACTCTTTTGAGTACTCTTTGTCAATACGGAAATATGCCTTGATATTACTGACTTAGCAAAACTATCGCCGGCAAATCAGGTGGTTCACCTTAATCGGGTCAATCATTCGCCCGGCGGCACCACCGGCGCGTTGTCGATCTCAAACGGCTTTCCGTCGGGGCCGAATATCTTCAGGTCCACGTCGAGCGGCAGCATGATCTGGCTTCGGATCTCCTTGTCGAACTCCGCGTCGTCGGGAAACACGTAACGGTCGTAGCCGTTGAGGTATTCCTTGCACTTGCCCAGGTCGTCGCGGATCCGCTGAAAGGTCTTGCCCTTGCGGATTCCGTCGAGCACCGCATACATGCCCACCTCGCCCGGCGTGCTCACGAAGGTGTTCATCGAGGATACGCCGCCGAGGTCGAGAAGTTTCGGCGAGTAAGCGCTCTGGATTTCGTTGGCGACCTTCACGGTCGCGCCGCAGCTCGTGTTGAAATAGATGAACTCGCCGAAGCCGCCGCTTTCGCGTGCGCGGATCCAGCTTCCGAATTCCGCGTTCGGAATGAGCGCGCTGCCCGACTCGCCGGCATCCTTTCCGGCCTCTTTTGGGGCCACGTTGTCGACGATGTGAATCGTCTCGGTACGCCCGTCGGAGTGGGTTTTGCGCCCGACCATGACTTTCGCTTTGAGCACGTAACGAAAAACATTCTGGTCGTCGCCGTCGGAGTGGGCTTCTTTGAGCATGTAATCGAGCCTGCCCGACTCGATCTCCTCTTTCAGATAAACCGCCATATCGTCGACGTTGACGGTCTTCTTGTCGAAGCGAAATCCCTGCTTCTGATAATACGTGATGTACTCGTGCAGGATCATGTCTTCGTCGAACTTGAGATTGTCGCCTACGATCACAAGACCGTTGAGCGAGCCGTCCTTCCAAAGGGAGGGATAGTCGGGCGAGGTGAGCTTCGGGCTGAACTCGAGCGTGTTTTTCAGGATCGGCTTGGCGGCGTATTTCGCCGTGAAGGTTTGGCCGCCGTGCTTCCAGCCAAACGTCTTGTCGATCGCTCTCGCAACGCCCTCGCCGTCATTTTCGATCTTGAACTGTTCGAGCTTCTTGGCGAAAAAACCGTATGGCGTGTGCGTGGCCGGATCGCCGTCGATCGGATAAACGCCTAAAATGACTGGCGTCAGCGTTCCCTTCTCGTTCACGACGGAAAGATCGGTAAGAGCGCGCGTTTCAACGCCAAGCCAGCGCCGCGCCATCTGACGCGCGAATTTCACGAGCTTCGCCTGAAGGATGGCGCGGTATTCACCCTCAACGGCGCTGTTCGCGAGCCCCCGGGCGATGTAGAGGCTGAGCTCCTCGCGGTAGGTCTTGTCGAGCCTTACGACGATCGGGCGCAGCGGAACAAGGCTCTTCCACATCGCCTCGACCGCGCGCGAGCTGTCGGGGATCAGGCGTTTCAGCGTTTCGGCGTGTTTTTTAACCAGTGGAAGGTATTCGCGGATCAGCTCCTCGCTGTAGCTTTGCGAAACGAGAATGTTGGCGAACTCCTCGGTCGTAAGATAAGGATATTTCTCGAGCAGCGACCCGAACAGAATGTCGGCGCCCTTAAGTACTCGAAGCAGCAGCGGCAGTGCCCACCGCGGATGCCGGCGATACGCTTCGCGATCGAAGTACTCGATCACATCTCCGGCCCTCGCGCCGATATCCATGTCGCGGTATTTGCCGATCTCGAAGGGTTCTTCGTAAAATCGCGCGCCTGCCGCTTGCGGCTCTGGCGGCACGCTCGCGGCCGGTTTCCATTCCGCGATTTTGAGGTAACGCAGCTCTCCTCCGACCGTTGCGATGAGGTGATCGCCGGATACCAATGAAGGCTCCTTGTAAAAATAAGGGATGGCGAGCGCCTCGAGCCTTCGCTCGGCAATGTGATACCTGTAGATGCGCTGGGTGCCCTCGGCGCTTGTTGCACGTCCGGATATGTAAATATAGCTGTCCGCTGGACTGACTGACTTCACGCCCGGCATGAACTGGTAAAACGAATTGTAGTCGTTGAGCTCCGGCAATTCGACAGGCTCGCTTCCGACACGAAACACGCTGACGCTTCGTTTTTTAAGATCGGAATCCGATGAATTGACAAGAACCCAATCCCCGGCGGTATTTGGGTGCATGCTCTTGTATTTCGTGGCAATCGGCTTCATGGTTCCAAGGTCGAATAGGATATTCCCTTCTCTATTCTCGCCCCAGCCATAGACCAGCCGCTTGCCGGCGGGCCAGATGTTCGTGATCGACGAAAGCTCCTTGATTTCGCTGACCGCGCCGGTTCTTAGGTCGCCGACCCAGTGTTTCATCGTAACGTTGAACATGCCGTCGTTACCGGCCGGCGTCGCCGTGTCGTAATAGATTTCGAGGTAACGATGCTCGTCGATCGGCATGACCTGCCTGAAATCGCTAAACCGCCGTATGTTTTCGTCGTTCGAACCTGATGGTTTCGGAAGCGGCATCTTCGACGTTTTGATCTCGCCCGTGGCGTAATCCACGACGCGAACCTCGCCGCCCTTGAAAAAGAACATCGCTTTGTCCTGACCCGGCACGATCTCGCCGCTCAAAACGGGCGTGGAATCGAAGGAAATCTTGCGCTCACTCCCGGTACGAACGTCGACAATCACGAAATCAGCGCCGGCTCCCTTGCCGAATAAGGTGAAATGCGAAGTACAACCGTTGTAAGGCACGAAATAGTTCTCCCCCGATTTAACCCTTAGAAACGACTCCGTGCGCGGATCAAAAATAAACGTCGCGGTTTTTACTTTGCCACCAGCCCCGGTCCAATTCGATGCAATGACAAAGTAGCTGGCATCGCCCTCGCCGAATATATCCGCGTAGAAATTTTTTCCAGCGAGCCCTTCGGGCAGATCGACTTCGGTTTTTCTTTTCGTCTTGAGATCGAACCGTATGATTTTTCCGGCCGACGCCTTCCCCTCGGAATACTCGGTAACGGGAACGTAGAGTTTGCCGGTTTCCGACGTAATCACCGGCGGCTGGTAGTCGCCGGTACGGGCGAGAACCACGCTTTTGCCCGAAAGCAGCTTCGCGCACGGCGTTTTCGACGGAACATCGCCGGCCGCCGCTGACAGTGACGCTGCAATTAGGAATCCGAATGTCACCAAGAGAAACGTCTTAGCGGAATTCATATTTCACCGTTCTCTTCAAAATGTAGGCGGGCTTAGGCGCCGCCTCGTGCTCGGCCGCGAAGCGAGCGCACTCTTCCTCGTTTTTTGCGTCGAAATAATACGTCTTCCGCGTCTCGCGCTTGAAGCGGTTCTTGATTTCGATCTGTACCTTACAGCGTTCCGAAGGAACGGCACCCGCCGCGGAAGCGGCGAAGAAGATCAATAGAATCGCAAATACAAATTTGTCTTTCATTGGATTCCTCGTTTTCTTAAAAACTTACCGCACTCAAATCGAGTCTTCGTCTCAAACTTCTTCATGTATCTCGTCACCGCCGCTTTCAGCGACGCCTCGGTCACGGCAACGCTTCCGGTATAGCCGCGCACCGCATCCGATATGCATTTCAAGAATGTTTTTGTCGTCCACGCCCGCGTGATCTCGGGAAAATACCTGCGCGTCGACTCGGTCATCGCATGGAGGTTCGAATGAAGGAGATAGTCGTACGCGTGCACGACGTAGTTCGCGCGCTCGAGCTTGAGCGACCCTGGGTCGAAACCGGAGGGCAGCAGCGGAAGCGGCTTTCCGGCGGCCACGCGAAGGCCAGGGATGAGGTGAAATCCGCCGAGATCGCGGTAATAGAAGACGCCGGTCGGTTTGCCGTCTTTGAGTTCGATCATCACGTTTTGCTCGTGCGGCTCTGCCGAAAGGCCATGATGAAACGCGAGCCATGCGTGCTGCCGCACGAGCGACGCGATGAGGAAGCGCTCGAGGAATTCGCGCGGCGGCAGCCCGCTTGCGCGAATGCTTTGAACGATGCTGGGTTCCTTGCCCGGAGGTTTGGAATAGACGCTGAACATGGGAATCAGTTTCACGGATCGATCGCCCTCCAGCAAAGTCCGTGGCAACGCGCGAACCGCGGTGCCCGCGTCGGCCGCATCGAGGATCGCGCTCGCAGGCTCGTCGAGAAAACGGATGCCTTGCGCTTCGAGCTCGTTTTCTGGAATTGCATTGATCAGCGTCGACATGATTACCGCGCGCTCGATCTGCGAACGCGAAAGCAGGCGGTTCGAGCCGCCGATTTCGGCGTCGAGCGAAACCTTGATCGCGATCGGAGAATCATCGGTCAACGGATTCCACACAAGAAGAGAGCGATGCGAGGCGGTCGGGGTAGCGAGGTACTCGCGTTTCCACGCGTAGCCGCGCAAAAATTTCTCGAAATACTTTTTCGAGGCCGGATGAACGAAAAACCGGAAGACGCGCTTGCCGTCCCTCGCGAGGAGAATTCCCGCCGGAACGCGTTTCTTCGTTGTGAAGATCCGAAAACCTTCGGATTCGGGAACCTCGACGGTGTAAATCCAAAACGTCGGACGATTCTCCGGCGAATACACGGGCTCGAGAGTGGTTTCTTTCACCGAGTCGAAAACATCGACGTTTTCGATGCGATCGTTCAGGCGTTGCTCGTTGTTCAGCCACTCGACAATGCCCCGGGGCAGATCGTAGAAGCCGCGCTCCTCGCCGCGCCCGTACCACCCGCGTTGTTTGACGAGCTTCGCCGCGGATTCCGGCAGCATCGCCTCGCCGAGCAGCGGGTTTTTTCGGAATTCGGCTTCGCTCATCCTTTGACCAGGAATGTTCTTTCCTTCGATGAGTTCGATGATCTTCCCGTTTTTTCCGGCGAGCTCCTCAAGCCACGCGCGAATCGACTCGCGGCTCGCAAGCGCATTCAATGAAATCGGCCTCAATCCATGCTCGCCGTGCGTGCTTTCGCGGATGAGAAGCAGCCGGTCGTCGATCCCGATCGCAGCAGTCTCGCTTTCGGCCGGAACGAAAACAACCTCGTCGAGCCTGTGCGCTTCCTTCGCGCGTTTCGCGTTTTCGATATCGTTGATGAGGACCGGGTCAAACGTCTTCGCGTAAACACCAATGCGTTTGGCCGCCCATGCGCAGGGCGCGAGCGCCATCGTCGCCGCGATGACGAACGCCGTAAGAAGCCGGTGATTCCGCTTATTTCTGCCCATCCGTAATACGGATCGGAATTCCTAGACGACGTTTAAGCGCGCGATGGAACGCCGCCTGCCGCTGCGAGGGGATTTTTGCCCATTCCCGAGGCGGCACATACTACCGGTTTACCGCCGCTGTTTGGGCGCACCCCTTCGCGCCCGTCCACTCGCCACTTCGCGCGGCGGCGGTCAACACTGCTCGACTCAATGATCGCCCTCACCCACCGCAAAAGGGTCGCAATTCAAAGTGGCGTTGTTGCATAAATAGGCGAAGCGAAACGGAGAGATGGTTGCGGCAGGCCGCCTGAGACGCAATGAGACTGTGCCTATTTCGGCATGATGGCGGCCAGAATTTCGGGACCAGCGCCAGACTGCACGAACACCCCGCCGTCCTCGCTGATTTCAAGAATCCGAAATCCCCTTTCGAGAAACTTGCGCACGGGCACGCCGAAGCCTTCCCAGAGATTGGTCGCCACGTAGCGGGCGACGTTGTTGAAGTCCCGTCCGAATCGCACGATGCGCGTGAAAACCAGGTGATCCCAGAACGCGCGTTTAGCACTTTCGGCGACGCCGGTCGTTTTGGCGCGGGCCATTTGATCGCGAGGAAAAGCCGCGCCCTTTCTCGCGCCGGTCACGATCATCGCGATGCCGCCGGCGAGCTCGCGGATAAAACCCTGCCAATCGGCGCGCGTTTTCGCGCGAATCAGCAGATGCAGGTGATTGCCGACGTTGGCGTAGCGATAAACAGAGACCTTCCAGCGCAGTTTCAACCTATCCACGAGGTTGCGGATGTGATTGCAGTGTCGCGGACGCAGCATCGAGAACTCTCCACGAGCCCTCGAAGACCGCAACACCACGTGCAGCGCTTGTTTCGGGTCAAAGGGGCGGCGGATCTTGCGTTTTCCACGGGTGTGGCTGCCGCCGTGCGCGGCAGCTTCGGTGTTGCGATTGAATCCGGGCAGAAACGGCTGTTTTGGCTGTCGTTTTGACTTCATCGGAACCCAAATATCACTGGGGCAATGTCAAGTGATAATTACAGGATATAAAATGAGTAAGAAACAATCAGGATGGCCAACGGGAAGAGTTACAACCGAAGCCTGATCCATCGCGGGAACCAGACGCTCTGGCTTTGCGGCGAAACACGAAAGAATTGGCACGCGAAACCTGCTCCAACCAGGAGT
>JACPKS010000023.1 GCA_016186905.1 Deltaproteobacteria bacterium | reverse complement strand
GACCAGCTTCTTTACCTTCTCGATCGCGCGACGGCGCTCCATCAGGCCGGCGATTACGACGAGAGCAACAAGGACTTCCTCATCGCCGACCGGCTTGCCGAGATCAAAGACTACACGAGCCTTTCGACTGAGGCCGCCACACTTCTCACGAGCGAAGAGATCAAACACTACAAGGGCGAGGAGTTCGAGTACGTGCTGATCTCGCAGTACCTCGCGCTTAATTTCTTAATGCTTCAAAAGCCAGAGGACGCGCTTGTGGAATGCCGGCGCGTGAACCACAAGCTGCATAGGCTCATTAGCGAGGGAAAACGCAAGTACGCGCTAAGCCCCATGGCCCGGTATCTCGCGGCCGCGATCTACGAAGACCGCCGCGAGTGGAACGACGCATACGTCGACTATCAGGGCATGCGGGAGCTGCTTCCGGGATTGCCGTTTCTCGGCGAGGATCTCTATCGCCTGGCATGGCGCAATCGGAATCGCGCGGACATGGAGCGCTGGGCTTCCGAGTACCAGCTCTCCGGCGAGACCCAGCGCCGCATCCGGGAAACGGCCGATGATCCCGAAATTTTCGTGATCGTCGAAAACGGGCGCGCGCCCCAGAAGGAGCCGCACCCGAGCTGGGCGTCGATTCCGCATTTCGTTCCGAAGTACAATCCGACCGACCATGTCGACGTGCTGGCGATCGCCGGGGCGACCGCGGGCGAGCCCGGAGTGGTTCCCGCGAGAAGCCGTTCGTACCAGCTCTTCGACGTCGAGAAAGCCGCGATCCGGAACCTCGATGAGAAATTCGGTCCGTTGCTCGCGAAAAAAATCGCGGGCCTTGTCGCGAAGGAAGTGATTTCCGACCAGATCTCGCGGCGCACCGATCCGCTTATCGGATTTCTCGTTTGGCTGGGGCTGCACGCGTCGGATACCGCCGATACGCGGTCGTGGCTTACGCTTCCGAAGGATTTCCAGGTGGCGCGCATCCGCCTTCCGCGGGAAGGCGGATCATTCACCGTGCGCTTCACGCCGGCCGCCGCGACGGGCTCTGAAAAAATCATCCGCTTCGAAGCCGGCAAACGCGGAAGCCGCGTGTTCGTTCCGATCAGGCTTTTCTGACCGTGCAACAGCGCTCACCATGTTCGGAGCAGTTCTTCACGTCGTTCCTTTGCGCGTCGTTCTTTTTCGTGCCGCTCGGCTTCTCGTACTTCAAAAGGCCAGCGCCTTCCCGTGGCACGCCCCAAGCTCCGATTTGCCAGGCCTTGTGGCGCATCTGCCCGACACTTGGCAGCCAATCACAGGGACGCGATTGAAGAGGATTGAGGTGCCACCGCTTTCCGCGTACGCTGGAGGCTGATGTCACCGCGCATATACCGCTCTGCCCGCTGGAAATCGGGCCCGGACTACGACGCCGACGCGTACTTCCTCGAAGAAGGCGACTGGTTTGTTTTCGTGGTTCTGAAAAACGCCGCGTTGGACTGGAACACGCTCATAGCGGAGCTGATGCGGACGTTCGAACGTGGCGCGCTCCGCGGAATCGGCGGCGCGATCAAGACCAAAGAGATGTCCGGGCCGCTTTCTTCCGCGCCGGGCGCGAACGGCGCGCTTCCAGAAGCGCTCTGGTGCCACGAAGAAGGATTGCAGTTTAGGCTTGAAACCGCGAACGTGCTGAATCCCGGGCTGTTTCTGGATCAGGAAAAAAACCGCGAGCGCCTTGCCGATCTCATCGCCGAGCGCGCGGAGGTGCACAGTCACCCCGGCGCGTTCAGGCTCCTCAACCTTTTCAGCTTCACGGGAGCGTTTTCGGTCGTGGCCTCGAGCCACGGTCTGGAAACCACCAGCGTCGACTTAAGCGCAAGATACCTCGAGTGGGAAAAGCGCAATCAGGCGCAGAATTCCAAGATGAAAAAATGGGATTGGGGCGATTACATCCCGAAGATGCATCTCATTCGCGAGGATGCGCGCGGTTACCTTCGGCGCGCGGCAGCCAAGGCGGAACGGTATTCCTGGGTCATTCTTGACCCGCCCACTTTTTCCCGTAGCGCGGAAGGGGTGTTTCAGGTGAACAAGGATCTTGCGCCGATGGTCGAAACGGCGATCGCTTGCCTCGATAAAAGGGGCTCGGTTCTCGTATCCACGAACGACGCCCGGTGGAGGGCCGAGGATTTCGTCGACGAGATGGCTTCCATTGCCGGCCGGCATGGCATGCTAAGCGAGCGCGGCGAGCTGCCCGAAGAGTTTCTGGGGCTCGATCCGCCGCATCCCATGAAGAGCCTCTGGCTGCATAAAAAGTGATTGCGGGAAGCGGGTCGCGTCACTACACTTTCTTAAAAGGAGGCGAAATGACCGAAGGTGCGCGCGTTCTTCCGGATCTTTCCGAGGGGTTCGAAGCCATTCTTTCTCCGGAAGCCTTGAATTTCATCGTCAAGCTTCACCGCGAGTTCAACCCAGGCCGGGTGAAGTGCCTTGCCCGCCGGCTTGAGCGCCAGAAGCGCATCGACGCGGGTGAAAAACCGGGCTTTCTGAAAGAAACAGAGAGCGTGCGCCGCGCGGATTGGAAGGTGGCTCCGGCTCCAGCCGATCTCAACGACCGCCGTGTCGAGATCACCGGCCCGGCTGAAGCCAAGATGATGATTAACGCGCTCAATTCAGGCGCTCAAGTTTTCATGGCCGACCTCGAGGATTCGCTTTCGCCCACGTGGACCAATGTCATCGAAGGTCAGATCGCGCTGAAGGATGCCGTCCGCCGCGCCTTGAGCTTCACCTCGCCGGAAGGCAAGCGTTACGCGCTTAAAGACAACCTCGCCACACTCGTCGTGCGCCCGCGCGGCTGGCATCTCGAAGAAAAGCACGTCCTCGTCGACGGCAAGCCGGTTTCGGCGAGTTTCTTCGACTTCGGCCTTTATTTTTTCCACAACGCCACCGAATCGGTGCGCCGGGGAACCGGACCGTATTTCTACCTTCCGAAGATGGAGAGCCATCTTGAAGCGCGCCTTTGGAACGACGTATTCGGTTTCGCGCAAGACCAGGCCGGCGTGCCGCGCGGAACGATTCGAGCGACCGTGCTCATCGAGACGATTCTCGCGTCGTTCGAGATGGACGAGATCCTTTATGAGTTGCGCGACCATGCCGCCGGTCTGAATGCGGGAAGATGGGATTACATTTTCAGCGCGATCAAGAAGTTCCGCAATTTCCCCGATTCGCTCACGCCCGACCGCGCGCAGATCACCATGACGGTGCCGTTCATGCGCGCGTATACCGAACTCCTCGTCCGCACGTGCCATAAGCGCGGGGCCCACGCGATCGGCGGGATGGCCGCGTTCATCCCGAGCCGAAAAGATCCGGTGGTCAACGAAACCGCGCTCGCGAAAGTTCGCGAGGATAAAGAGCGCGAGGCCGGAGGCGGCTTCGACGGAACGTGGGTCGCGCATCCCGATCTGGTTCCCGTCGCGAAGGAAATTTTCGACCGCAGGCTTGGAACCAAGCCCAATCAGAAAGACGTTCGGCGCGAGGAAGTGCGCGTGGAAGGTTCCGAGATTCTGGCGATGCGCATTCCGGGCGGGCAGGTCACCGAAAAAGGAGTGCGGCAGAACATCAGCGTCGCGCTTCAATATCTTGAGCGCTGGCTCGCGGGCACCGGAGCCGCCGCGATTTTCAATTTGATGGAAGACGCGGCGACAGCCGAGATTTCGCGGGCGCAGCTCTGGCAGTGGCGCCGTCACGGCGTCATCACGGCGGACTCGTACCGAAAGATTTGCAGCGAGGAGATCGGTAAACTCGAAGGCGGAACCCAACGTTACGCGAAGGCGGCCGTGATTCTCGACGGGCTGGTGCTTGGCGAGTGGTCGTCGGATTTTCTGACGGTTCCGGCTTACCAACATCTCGAATAGGAGGGAGAACCCATGGGCGCTGAATTTTCACCGACGACACAAGCCGACGAGCTGAAACGGAAGTGGGCCGACGATGCGCGATGGAAGGGGATACGCCGGGATTACGCTCCCGAAGCGGTTCTCAAGCTCCGCTCCTCGATCCACATCGAGCACAGCCTCGCGCGCAAAGGCGCCGAGCGGCTCTGGGATCTGTTGACCCGCGAATCTTATGTCACGGCGCTCGGCGCGCTTTCCGGCGCGCAGGCGGTGCAGATGGCGAAGGCCGGCATGAAGGCGGTCTACATGAGCGGCTGGCAGGTCGCCGCCGACGCGAATCTTTCGGGCCAGACGTACCCGGATCAAAGCCTCTATCCGTCGAACAGCGTCCCGGCGCTCGTCAGGCGGGTGAACAACGCGCTTATGCGCGCCGATCAGATCGCGGGAGCCGCGGGCGATCGCGAGACCTATTGGTATCTTCCGATCTTAGCCGATGCGGAAGCCGGATTCGGCGGCCCCCTGCATGCCTTCGAACTCATGAAGAGCATGATCGAGGCGGGAGCCTCGGGCGTGCATTTCGAGGATCAGCTCGCATCCGAGAAAAAGTGCGGCCATCTCGGGGGAAAAGTGCTCGTGCCGACGTCGCAGTTCATCCGCACGCTCGTGTCGGCGCGCCTGGCGGCCGACGTGATGGACGTGCCGACGGTCATCGTCGCGCGCACCGACGCGCTGGGCGCGACCTATCTTACCTCCGACATCGACGCGCGCGACCGGGAGTTCATTGCGGGCGAGCGCACGCCGGAGGGCTACTTCCGCGTGAAGTGCGGGATGCCGATCACGATCGCCCGCGCTCTTGCTTACGCGCCTTACGCCGACGTGCTCTGGTACGAAAGCTCGACGCCGGATCTCAACGACGCGAGAAAATTCGCGGAAGCCGTGCACGCGAAGTTTCCAAAAAAGGTCCTCGCGTACAACTGCTCGCCGTCGTTCAACTGGGAAAAGAATCTCGACGCCGCCACGATCATGAAGTTCAATCGCGAGCTGGGCCAGCTGGGATACAAGTACCAGTTCATCACGCTCGCGGGCTGGCACATGCAGAACTACTACGCCTTCGATCTCGCGAAAGCGTTCACGGAGGAAGGCATGCCGGCGTACGTTCGCCTGCAGCGCTCCGAGTTCAGCCGCGAGAAGGAAGGCTACACGGCCACCAAGCACCAGCACGAGGTCGGCACGGGCTACTTCGACGAGGTGCTGATGACGATCACGAACGGCACGGCTTCGACGGCGGCGCTGGCCGGGTCAACCGAAGCGGAACAGTTCGCGTAGAAAAAATAGCGGCTACTCGCCGACGACACTTTCGCTACGCGCAGGAGCGCTATGCGCGAAAGTGTCGCGGCTCGCAGCCGCTATTTTATTTTCTCAGAAAGATCGGCAAGAACTGACTGACGGTTTTCCAGTGCGCGTCCTTGACGTCGGCCTGCCAGAGCACGAAGGCGGGATTCGTCGCGCGCAGCTTTTTTTCGAGAGTGGGATCAACCGAGCTTAACGCCTCTGCTGGCACGAGCTTGCGCGCGCGTATCGCATTCCAAAGCTCGCGAAGGCCCGCGTGAGTTTCGGTTTCGGCGACCACGACGCCGCGAAATCGGGCGTCCGGTCGCGTTTCGATGAACTTCGCGAAATCGTCGAAGCGCCCATACGTCGCGTCCAAGAGGTTCACCGCCGCGGTTTTTCGGTGCCACATCATCGCCGAGATGCTGACGAAAGCCCCGCTGTGGCCCGAAAGTGTTACCGACTCGAGTTCGGCTGTGCGCGCAAGTCCCAGGTCTTTTAATTTTCGCGCGAGTGTCGAGAGAAAAGAATCGTAGCTCTTCGGGTTCATCAGGTTCGCGTCGTAGGTCTCGCAATGGCCGAGACTTGACGGTACGACGAGAATCGCGTCGTTTCTGCCGGAGCGCTCGAGCAGTTCGCCGAAATTAAATTCCGCGAGCACATCGTCGAATTTTTCCATTTTCCCGGCGAGATGATCGCGGACGTGCAGCCAGCCGTGCAGGTGCAGAATGAGAGTGGTTTTATCGGCCGGTTTATAGGCCTTGTTCGCGAAAATGGCGACGTCTTCAGGGTAGCCTTCGATTTTTCCCGGAAAAACCTGTCCGCCAAATGCCGATGAGGTGGATATCGCCGCCGCCATGAGGAGTGCCGCTATTCCCTTTGCTGTTCCCTTTTCCATCGCGCGAGAAGCTCCGCCAGGTCGGCCGGCAGTTCGGATCGGTACGTCTTCCCTGATATGACCAGCTTGCATGCGTGGAGGGCAGGGCGGTGAAAGAGCCGGTCGGAACCTTTTTTCCCATACAGGTGGTCGCCGACCAGGGGAAAGCCGGCCTCGGCGAAATGGCGCCGGATCTGGTGCTTGCGCCCGGTGAGCAGCTCGACTTCGACGAGGGTTGCGTTGGAAAAACGCTCGAGAACGCGAAAGCGCGTGAGCGCCGGTTTTTCTTCGATGGGGGACGAGAACTCCCCGCCGTCTTTTTTCATTCGGCCGAAGATGATGGCGAGATAGGTCTTCCCGATTGTGCCGCCTGCGAAAGCGCGCGTGATCCCGCGGGCCGCGTCGGGATTTTTCGCGCAGACCATCAGCCCCGACGTTCCAAAGTCGAGGCGGTGCATGAGGCCCGCGAAGCCGTAACGGCGGGTGAGCCAGTCAACGACCGAGGGCCGTCCTTCACGGGAATTCTGCGAGTCGATGAGGGCTGGTTTTTCGATGACGACGATGTCGTCGCTCTCGTCGATGATCTTGATTTCCGCGGCTTTAGTCTTCATAGCGTAGCGAGATCCCGCTCGACTGGAAAAATTCCAGCAGCCGAGCCAGGGCCTTCGCAAAGAATACCGCTATTTGCAGAAAAAAACCCGCGGCGGTTTCTGACACGGGGACGGTCAGCATCGCGCACAGGGCAGCGGGCATGAGAAACATGCTTGTCAGCGGAATCGCGACGAAGTTCGTGAGCACGCCGGTGAAGTTCACCTCGCCGAAGACGAACCAGGTCGTGGGGAGCGCGCCGAGTGCCGCGCCGAAGCTCGCGCGGCAGCTTTCGAAGAAAAATCGCCTGACCGGATGCGAGCGGGTCGCGCCCAAGCGCTCCCGCAACGGCTCGGTAAGAACTTGAACCGCGATCATCCCGAACAGGCACCCGAAGGTGAGCTGAAAACTCGCATTGCTCCAGAGACGTGGAAAAAAAAGCAGAAAGCCGAGATAATGAACGAAGAGCAGTCTTGAGAACGACGCTTGGATCCCCATCGCCTGGAGAACGCATTTCGTCGTGACCATCACGGCCGCGCGCTGGATCGGCGGCGACTGGTCGCTCCAGAAAAAAAAGCACCACGCCCCAAAAAACGCCGCGACCGGCGCGGTGTATTTGCGCGCGGTAAGCGCGACCGTTGATGGCAACCGAAACCACAAGGCCGCAAGCCACAGCCTGGCAAGCCAGATAAATCCCTGTGCTACGATCCAGCAGTTAAAACCGCTCGCCGCGAGCAGGTGATACAATCCCGCTTCCTTGAAGGACTCGCGTATCGTTTCGGGAATGAACTCGTCTTCGCCGAGAAAAATTCCGCGCACGAGACCGTCGCCGTCCAGGGGCTTGGCGACTTCAAGAAAGCGCTTTCGCCAGTCGAGAAAAAACCCCGGCGCTGGGATCAGGCGCTCACGCGCGCTTTTCTTTGCG
The DNA here is from genome assembly GCA_016186905.1 of Deltaproteobacteria bacterium. Lineage (GTDB taxonomy): Bacteria > Bdellovibrionota > UBA1018 > UBA1018 > UBA923 > JACPKS01. The sequence goes on along the minus strand of JACPKS010000023.1, from coordinate 5,908 downwards.
GCGAAGCCGCCGTGGCGCGTGTGGCCGGGAAACGGCCTGCGCGCGCACTGGTGCGTACATACCGAGATGAACGTGAGCGTGATCAGAACGAGCAGCGGTTTTTGGAATTTCAGCCAAAGAACCCCGAAAAAAACGCGCGCGCGCAGGCGGCCAAGAAACCCATCCATACACAACGCGCGTTGCGAATGCGATGCCAGGAAATTTTGGATCAGGCGTGCTTCATGGATAGCCGCCCGAAGGGGCCGAGCCATGCGGATGGATGACGACGAGTCCTTGAGCGCCGCTGGAGCCCGCCGCGTGGGCGCTTCCGTTCCACAGGGTGCCGTCGAGGTCGGAATCAGTATTATTGCCCGCGACAGTTCCTACTGCCGCCGTGGTTGAGCCTTTCAAGTAATTGGTAAAGCTGGGTGCGTATGAACTGCCTCCGCCTCCGCCTCCGCCAGCACGGCCAAAATAGTAGCTACAGGAAAAGTCAATCGGCATTTGAGGATCCTCCCCCATACTGCAACCGTCGCCACCACATGTGCCATTCCAAGTAACTGCGCTGCACGCGTAAGCGCCGCTGCCGCCGCCGCCCCCGCCGAAGACGCCGCCGCCGCCCCCGCCGCCGCTACTATTGCCGCCGTAGTAGCCGCCGGAGTATCCGGCTGCGCCGTTCCCTCCAGCCAGAAAGCCGCCCGCTTGGCCGTTAGAACCGCCTGCGTCGAAGTTACCAGTGCCGAATCCGTTGGTTATGTTGTTAGCACTGCTAGCAGTGCCGCCGCTACCACCGCTACCGCCGCTGCTTTGCGTGGCGCCACCGCCGCCGCGCCCGTATTCGGGGTAATTGACGTTATAGTAGTACGAACCCGCAGTCCCCGTGGCGCCGCCGCCAGCTCCTCCATTCTGACCGCCGCTCTGATTAATGACGTCGTTGGAGGCAGCGCCGCCGCCGCCGCCTGCGATCAGGCAAGGATTGTTCGGGTATGAGCCGCAAGGGTATAGACCGCCGGTTTGGTAGAAGCCGGAAAATCCGCCGCCGCCACTGGCTCCGTCCCATGCACAAGCCCCACCTCCTGCACCTCCTCCGTTGGTGCCGCCAGCGCCACCAGAGTTACCGCCTGTGCCGCAGCCCGCAACGGTGGTGTTGCCCTCAGCGGGATGGCCGGCTCCGCCGACATATATCTGGAGCGCGTCACCGGGAGCGAGATGTTTGTAGGCCGTGGCGTAACCGCCCCCTCCGCCTTTGGCATCGGGATAACAACAATCGGCTCCCCCACCACCGCCCCAGGCTTTCACCTCGATATCGGTGCATCCGCCGGGTACAATCCAAGAATCGTTTGACCAGAAGACCACGGGTGTCGTCGGACATTGCACGGTGCCGGTCATATTGTGAGTCGCAGTACCTCCGCTGGCAGCAGAGGCTCTCAGCGCTGCCGGATAACTTCCTTCAATATGTGTCGCGGCCAAAAACGTGACTTCAACCGTACATGTCGCGTTTAACGCGAGAGTTTTATCCGTCGTGATGGTTGTTGCCGGAGGAGGCGGAGAAGGATTACTAAGACAGGCGCCGCCGGTAATTCTCCATGGCGAGGAACTTCCGATTAACGAGAGCGTAATCGCGGTACTTGTCGAGCCACTACCCGTGTTTTTCAATGTGTAAGTATGAGGCCCCACGTTGGTGGACTGTGTTCCGAACGGATCCGGATTGGGCGGTGTGGGGCTGGTACTCCCGGCTATAAACGAAAGTACGGCTGCCGTACTGACGACGATGTTTTTGTTTCCCCCCAGAGAATTCGCTGAGGTCAGCGCGGGAAGTGTCAGCGTGGCGTTATTCCCGTCGGTGTCTTTAATGGTTCCGCCGTTGAGGGCCAGCGACGTCGTTGACAGGTAATTGAGGTTGGCCGAGCTGTGTCCGGCCGATACGGTGTAATTGAACGTCAGCGTGTTCGAGCTGGAGCCCGATAAGCTGACGACCGCGTCGCTTGTTCCCGTTTCCAACGTCAATTGCGGGGTGCCCGTAACGGTCACCGCTTTTGAAAACGTCACGGTGACGGCAATCGTTTGACCCAAGGCATACGTTCCATTGGCGTTCGTGGAACTTACGTTCGTGACGGTCGCGGCGGTTCCATCCAGCGTGTAACTCAAGCCCGTGGTGGCGCAGGCGGTGGAATTTCCCTGAGTGTCCTGGATTTTGTAATAGAAAGTCTTCAGACCGTTACCAGCCGGAACCGTGAAGGCTCCAATCGAGAACGCTCCGGCGGCAACCGTTCCCGAGTTGAGCAACGTGGAACAATTGGAATTGCTGTAAACTTTCACTACGGCGGCATCTTCAGCGGCGTTACCCGAAATCATGGGGGTCGTGTCGCCGGTCGTCGCGCCGCTGTTTGGCGAGCTCATCGCCCATGACGCCGGAGCCGTGGGAGCGGTTGTATCTAAAGTGTAGGACCGGGCGGTGTTGGTGCAGGCCGAAGTATTGCCGGAACTGTCGGCGATTTTATAATAGAACACGCGAAGCCCGTCGCCGGAAACGGTGAAGCCTGAAAACGAAAACGCGCCGGAAGAGGAGACAGCCGTCGCCAAAAGCGAGCCGCATCCGGCGTTCGAATACAGAGAAATCGTAGTACCGTTTTCGGCTCCCGTGCCCGAGATGGCGGGAGTCGTCACGGTTGATGTCGATCCGTTGGCCGGAGTGATTGAAAACGAAGCCGGTGCCGCCGGCGCGGTCGAGTCTTCAGTATAAGTAACGGTGCCGACGCAATTTGAAGTCACCGTACTTAGTGAGCCGATCGACTTGACGGAAAAAACCGTGACGCTGTCATCGGCGACGGTCACCGTGATTCCCGTGGCTTTAAAAGCCTGGGCGGTGCCGGTAGCCGCGGGCGCGCCGCTACAAGAGCCGTCGGTGTAGACGTAGACGCTGCTGCCGGTTTCGGCGATACCTACGAGCTTCGGGAAATTGTTGTTGGCGCGCGCACCGGGAAGGATGCCCAAGATCTTCGGCTGCGTAACGCCCGTGTCCGGGGCTCCGGGCATGTTCGCGGGTGTCCCGCCCGCGGCGCGATTTTGCGGCTCGCAGGCCGTGATCAGCGACGAAAAAACCGCCAATGCGCCGACGACCTGACTCGTGCGTGCGATTTTTTTCTTCAATTCACGAATCCTCCCGCGCTGAAGAAGTTGAACTGTTTCGAACCGTTTATGCCTCGATTCGAACTCTGCCAGATCCCCACGACGAGCGCGCCGTTTGAGCCGCGGGTGAAGAGATAGACCGGCACGTCCACGCTCGCGTTTTTGAGGCTCTCACTCGTGAAGGCCATGACGTCGCTTGTCGGATAAAACGGGGCTATTCGGTAAAAGAAACCATCAGAGTCGGGGTCTTCATAAGCCCAGGCGTTGTACATGGCGGAACCCGTTGTTCGATAGAAGGTATATAGCGGGTCGTCCGTTCCCTCCGGATAAGTGCTCACAACGTATTCTATTGTAGGGGGAGCGGTTCTTGTTTCCGCACCAGTATACCGGCCAAAAAGAGCAAATCTCGCCTTTTCAAGGCCGCCTGCGCTATAGGCGGATGCTCCGCCGAACATGGCACTCGAGCTGTCCGCGTCAGGATCGATATAATTCCTGATATGATCATTCGGAGACGTGTAACGGTACAGTCCCAGATCGACGGGGTAAGGCGTCCCCACGAATTGACCCTTGTGATAAACCCCGAAGTCGCTCATTGCGAATCCGCCTGTGAGCGCGAATTCGTACCAATGGACATAAGTTCTGTTTTGGGGATAACCGCAAATGGAACTCGTAGTTGGGTAAAAGTCGGAAATGGGTGCCCGATAGACTCCTACCCCAGAGCAGCTGTTGGAGAAAGTGTCGAATCCCCACAGCGCGTTCGCAAAAATCCTCAGTTTATAGTTTCCCCCTCCGGTGCTGTCGATGGTCAAGCCGGTCAGGTCGCTGATGATGACCCCTCCTGCTCCTGCTTGTTCGTTATAATTCGTCCACGAAAGGTTGCTGCAGACCGCATCCGAAGTGCAGTTTATAGAAGCAGTAGCATTCAAGTGGCCCGTCAGATCTTTTGTGATGTAAAGCAATGTATCGCCATAGGAAAACCAGTTCTTTGTGCCGGCCTTATAGGTGCAGAGGGCATTTCCGAAAGTATCGCACTGCATTGAGGAATACGCTGAGGCGTTGATGTTATCCGGCGCGATAGGAGGGTGGAGATTCGCGGCGGAGCCAGCCATTGTATTCGAGGCAAGCTTGGTCCCGAACAGATAAAGTTTTGGGTTGTCCGCGGTTTCCTTGTCATTCACAAAGATCAGCGGGTTGCCTTGAATTCGTATCGGATTACCCGAGTTAATGACGGGAAGCCAGCGTGTCCAGTTGCTTACGGCTTCGAACGCGTTTGAAGAAGAGGTTCCCGTGGCGCGGCCGACCGTGTAGAAAACCGCATTGTGATAGTCTCCCGCGTTTCCGTCTTTGAGGATCTGCGAAACTCGAACCGCGACGGCGATCAACGCTTTTGGCGGGTTAGTGGAGTCGTTGTAGTACGCAACGGCTGGCTCGCCGACAATGCTGATTCCCTCGTTTTGAGGATTGGGCGTTGCGGTTGTGGCTGAGGTCCAGGTCTGCGCTGTAGTGAGATTCTTCGTAAACGCCCAGTATGCCTGCGCCGGTACGGTAGCAGGGGGAGCAGGATATGCGCTATCGGCGACCCAAGGCCGCCCCAAATTCATCCACGAAGACCACACCCCTTTGTCGCCTTTACTCATATAGATGTTTCCGTCGGCCGCGCGCACGAAGGTTCTCAGGCGCGCGGCTTTCTTATCGTCGGTCGTGGCGGTGAGCTGCGAGACGTCCTGAATCACTTTCGGAGTGGAGACGGCCACGATTCCGGTGGGAAGCGAGCCTACGGGCGTTGCGTGATTCGTAAAACGGGGCGCGAAAGATTGAAACGATACCGAACCGCCCGGCGCGCGGTAAAGAGCCGTCACGACGCACGGACTCGAGGAGTGGCTGCAGCTTCGGCTCTCGACACTTCCCACGAGCGCTTCCGGCGCGAAGGCGGTGGATTCGGCCGCACTCACCGGGGCGAAGCCCAGATTCGTGTTGATCGCGACGCGTTCGGTGACCGTCCCCGTGGCGACGTCGGTTGATCCCGCCGGTCTTCTCACGCTCAAAGGCCCGAAGGTGAATTTGTAATACCCGATGTTTGAGAAAAGCCCGGATCTCGTTTCGGTGGCATCAGGGTTATTTTTCCCGATTCCGATCTCATCGAGCAAGCTTTGGATGCCCCTGTTGGGAGTCATGTATTTGTACGTCAAGTTTAAGTTCGCCGCGCCTCCGTTCATTGAAACTTTCGTGAGTGAAGCCACGCCGGCGCCGTTACTCGAAGTGAGATCACGAGAGGACTGGTGAGCGGAAACGACCGGGAGCAGGCCTGAATCGAGGCAGGAAGCAGCAGTATTGAGATTGAGTGGGTTATTACCGAATCCCGAGAAGTTCTCGACGCAATCAACCCAATTTACCGAGGTTGCGTTGCTGGTGGAGAGCACGGTGTTTGGCTTCAGCTGATAACTAAAATAGAAATTTCCCGGCATGGTGGCACTGGAATAGACGTACGGAGGATTTTTGTTCGCCTCGGAGTCTTCAATGTAGGCGGGGAACTGCGAATTATCGAGTGAGAGGTCCCATCTCACGTAGCCGACATCGGTGAAGACATTGGCTGGAGGAATCGGCACATCAACGGGATCATTCGTGCCACTTCCGTCGGAAAAAAAACAAAGAACGGGATTCAAACCTCCGAAATTCGGGCAGTAGCGGTTGCCGATCGAAAATCCCGCCGAGAGATACGGCGTCGACGTGTCGTCCTGCCCGGGCGTGCCGGCAAAGGTCGTCGGAGGTGCTGAGTCCACGCACTTGCACGCGGCGAAGT
>JACPKS010000022.1 GCA_016186905.1 Deltaproteobacteria bacterium | reverse complement strand
TGCGTGAGCGTGCCCAAACGTTGCGTGCTTCGCGCAAGCCTCTCCAAAAGCAGAAGTGACTGCTCGCGAGTCTCCGCATCTTTCCGCGCGTCCCGACGCGCGCCGTGACCGGTCCCAATCAAGAGTCCCTGGAGCCGCTGAAGCGCCGCGAGGCACCGCCTGCGTTCGAGCCCGAGATCTCCTGCAAGCGCGAAGAGATCGACTGCCATCAGAAAGTCCCCCTCGTTGACCTCGTCCGTCACATGAACATGGCCGCGAAGTCGTCGAAATGGTTCTTGAGCTTCGCCTTGAGCCGCAAAATCGCCTGCGTATGAAGTTGCGAAACGCGCGACTCGGTGACGTCGAGAACCTTTCCGATTTCCTTGAGATTGAGATCCTCGTAATAATAAAGCGACAGCACGAGACGCTGCTTTTCGGGCAGGTCTTTGATCGCCTCGGCCACGACTTTCTTGACGTGCGCCGAATTGACCTCGGCGTACGGCGTCGGCGCGCGCGTGCTCTCGCTGAATTCGATGCTGCCGCGCTTGTCGCCCTTGGTAAGGCCGCTTAAGTCGTCGTAGCTCAGCAGCGAGATCGAGCGCACCTCCGCGAGAAGCGCGTGGTACTCCTCGCGCGTGATGTTGAGCTGTTTGCAGACCTCGTCGTCGTCGGCTGGACGGCCCTTGTCTTGCTCGATCTTGGCATACGCGCGCTCGAGCATCTTCGCTTTTTCGCGCACCGACCGCGGCACCCAGTCCTGCGCGCGCAACTCGTCGAGTATAGCGCCGCGGATGCGGAATTCGGCGTACGTTTTGAACTTATTGTCGCGGGACGGATCGTATTTTTCGATCGCGTCCATGAGCCCGATCACGCCCGAACTGATCAAATCGTCGAGCTCGATGTTCGCCGGAAGCCTGGCCGCGATCTTCTGCGCGATGTACTTGATGAGTGGAGCGTAGTCCCTGATGATCTCCTCGCGCGTGCCAAGCTTCTCTTTTTCGCGAGGCGGGGCAATCGCAGCCGCGGTCGCGACCGCCTTCGAGGCGGCCGCTTCTTCCGCCTGCCTGGTCTCGGCTTCGAGCGCTTCCTCGGCAAGCCGCGCGGCGGCCTCCTCGGAAAGAACGAGCTGATCCTCGAAAAGCGCTCCGCCCGCTTCGGATGCAACCTTCTCGATCGTTTCTTCCAGCGCTTCAGCCAATAGAAGCGAGCCTGCTTCCGGAATTTCTTCCCCGCCTTCCTGTTGCTGCCGGTACTTGCTGATTCCGTTTCTCATAAACTGACCTCGCTCAATAGGTTTCTCCAGAACAGCTGGACATTGCCCGTCAGCTCAATGGCCGCGGGTTTCTCGAGCAGCGTTTTCGCCACGGCCCCGAGGCACCCGGCGGCCGCGCTCTCGGGCCACCCCTCGCACAGCACTTTCCTCGAAAGCACGGCCTGGCTCATGCGCGCGTCCCTGAGCACGTGCCCGAGATACTCGATGTTGATGTTGAGAAAGCGGTCCGAAACGTTGAGCAGATGATTGTAGACGCCCATCGCGTCTTTCTCGTGGTCGACCATGTTCACGAGCAGCTTGAAGCGTTTGACTTTGTGGTCCTGGCTCATCACCTTCATCAGCGCGTACGCGTCGGCGATACTCGTGGGTTCGGGCGTAACCACCACGATGAGCTCAGTCGCCGCCGCGTTGAGATACGCGACGTCCGAATTGATGCCGGCGCCGGTGTCGATCAGCAGCACGTCGAACTGCACCGGCGCCGCTTCGAGCCTTTCCATGAGAATCGTTTTCTCGGAAGCCGAAAGTTGCGTCATGCGCATGACGCCCGAGCTCGCGGGGATGATCCTCACGCCGCTTGCGCCCGTGACGATGACGTCGGAGATCTCTTTTTCGCCGGTGATGACGTCGTGGATCGTATGCCGCGCCTCGAGCCCCATCACGATGTTCATGTTCGCGAGTCCGAAGTCGCCGTCGAGGACAAGAACCCTGTTGCCCGCTTTCTGCATCAGCACCGCGAGGTTCGCGACGACGTTGGTCTTGCCCACGCCTCCCTTTCCGCTCGTGACCGTGATCACGCGCACGGGCTTCATGTTCATGGGGCGGATCGCGACTCGCCTCCGCATCAGCTTTCTCAGTGTACCGGCTTGATCCATGTCGTTGTCCTCCGTCGCGCAAATCCTAAAGATCCAAAATCAACGCGGCCAAACGCTCGCGAGTGGCCAGTTCGATGTCCTCTGGAACCCGCTGCCCGACCGTGAAATACGTCAGCGGCAAGCCCGTCTTGACCGCGACGTTGTAGACGCAACCGTACGTCGCGCACTCGTCGAGCTTGCTGAAAACCAATCCTGTGGGATTGAAAATCCTGAAGCGGCCGACGACGTCGTAGAGCTCCTGGTCGCGCGTCGTCGCGCTCATGATGAGCAGCGGCTTCACCGAGGGTGCTGCCGCGAGAAGCGTCTTCATCTGCGCGAGGCTTTCGGCGTCGCGCTGGCTTCTGCCGCTCGTATCGATGAGGATGAGATCCATCGGCTTGAATTCCGAGAGCGCGCGGTCGAGCTCGGCGGCGCTCGAAGCCTCGCGGAACGGCACGTTCAAGATCTTCGCGTAGGTCGCGAGCTGATCGAGGGCCGCCACCTTGTAGGAGTCGACGTTGATGAGGCCCACCTTGAGATTTTTCTGCAGGATGGCCTGGCTCGCGAGCTTGGCGATCGTCGTGGTCTTTCCGACGCCCGTCGGCCCAAGTAGTGCTAAGATCTGCTGGCGTTTGGGGCCTGCCTCGAAGTCAAACGGGTCTTCCACCTTCACGTTCGTCATCAGCTCGATAGCCAGCGCGTCGAGAATGCGATCGGCGTCGCGCAGATCTTCGGCCGCAAGCGTGAAGCTCACCTGTTTGACGAGCTGAGTGGCATATTTCTTGTCGATGCCGTTTCTCAAAAGATTCTGAAACTCGCCATTAAGCTCCGCCGAGCCGGTCTCGGCGATGCGCGTATCGGCGAGCGCGTTTTGCTCGCTCTTGATCTCCTCGAGCATGCCCTTGAGCTTCTGGACGTCTTCCTGGAGCGCCGCCACGGGAATCGCTGTTTGCGTTCCGGCTTCGGCGGCCGCGACTAGCGCGGACGTGATTTTTCCGTTGCGTGCGTATTCAGCACGTGCGTCCGGGGCGCGATCCGAGTTCGCGGTGATCTTTCCGTTCCGGGAGTATTCCGACGCTGTCGCGCCGGCACCCATCGTGATGGACGTCGCGCCTTGCGCTTCGGCAGCGTCGAGGCGCGCAAGCGTATCGCGGACAGAGGCGGCGAGGGCGGCGTTTTCGTTTGTATTTTTTCTCTGTGCCGAAGGCTGCGGAAAAGCCCGCACTCCGCGCGGGGTCCCGTGATTCGCTTTTTGCGTCGACTTCGTCGACGCATGTATTTCATCACTGATTTCGGAATACGGAGTCTTCGTGATTGGCCGCCCGCCGGCGGAATCCGCCGCGCCTTTTTTCTTCTGGATGTTTTCTTGCCGCCGCTGCTTCACGTACCCCGTGAAGTTCTCGTAAATTTCAGCCTGCGCCGACGCGGGAAGACTCTCGAAACTCTCTTTTTGCGCCTGCGGGACGATGCGCTCGGTGATTTGTTTTTTCTGCAGCGCTTTGTCCGAGATCGCCGCCGTCACTTCGACCGAAGCGCGCGAGAGCAGGCCGAAGCCCTTGCGGTGATTTTTCGTCGAGAGGATGATGGCTTCGGGCCCGAGCTCGCTCTTGATGATCTTGAGCGCATCGGCCATCGTCGGAGCTTCGAATTTTTTAACTTGCATGGCTCAACCTCACTGTGGCGAATGATTTGATGGGGATGTTGGGCGCGATCTCGTTGTGCGAGAGCACGACCAAGTGCGGGATGAATTTTTCGAACAGCTGCCGGACGTGCGCGCGAATGACCGGCGAGACGAGCAGCACGGCCTGAGAGTTGACCATGACCATCCGCTCGGCCTGCGCGTTGAGCTCGCGTATGAGGTTCTGCACGAGCGTCGGATCGAGCGAGAGCTGCGCGCCTTGATCGGTCTGCAGTATGCTCTGCGCGATCTGCTCTTCGACGCCTCTTTCCAGCGTAAGCAGCGGAAGGTCGCCCTCCGGCGTAAGGAGCTTTTTCGTGATCGAGCGCCCGAGCGCCGCGCGCACGTACTCGGTGAGTATCGTCGCGTCTTTTGTGTGCGAGGCGTGATCGGCAAGTGATTCGAAAATAGAACGCAAGTCGCGGATGCTGACACTTTCGCGCAACAGGTTCTGGCAAACTCGAAGCACCACGCCGACCGGCAAGAGCGCCGGGATAAGCTCTTCCACGACCTTCGGGTGGCTTTGTTTGAGCACGTCGAGGAGATTCTGCAGCTCCTGGCGGCCGAGCAGTTCCTGCGCGTGTTTGCGGATGAGTTCCGTGAAGTGCGTGGCGATGACCGTCGAGAGATCGACGACCGTGTAGCCGAGGTACTGCGCCTGCTCTTTCTGTTTTGCCGTGATCCATATCGCGGCAAGGCCGAACGCGGGCTCGGCCGTGGGAATGCCGGGGATTTTTTCGGCCACGTTGCCGGGATCCATCGCCATGAGATGGTCGACCATGAGCTCGCCGCGGCCGATCTCCACTCCCTTGAGCTGAATGACGTACTCGCCGGGCTTTAGTTGAAGATTATCGCGGATCCGCAGAGGCGGGATGATGACTCCCATGTCCATCGCGAACTGCTTGCGGATGTGCGTGATGCGTTCAAGCAGCTCGCCGTTCTGATCGGCATCCACGATCGAGATCAGGCCGTAACCCACCTCGAGTTCGAGCGCGTCGACCGGCAGGAGATTCTCGAGTTTTTCTTTTTGCGGTTTGAGTTTTTCCGCGGTCTTCTCGCGCTTTTTGGCGTCTTCCGCCCGCTTCCCGCCGAGGAAAAGCCGGTACGCGAGCGTTCCCGCCCCGACCGACAGAATCAAGAACGGAATGTGCGGCAGCCCAGGGATGAGCGCCATGACGAACATCACGCCAGCGGCCAAGCCGACCGATTTCGGGTGCATGAAAAGCTGTTGGGCGACGTCTTTTCCGAGTTGATTGCCCGAGGCCGAACGCGTGACGAGGATGCCGGCCGCCGTCGAAACGATGAGCGCGGGGATTTGCGTGACGAGGCCGTCACCGATGGTGAGTAGCGTGTAAATGCTCGCGGCTTCCTCGATGGATTTACCTTTTTGGATCGTGCCGATGATGATGCCGCCGATGATGTTCACGAACACGATCATGATGCTGGCGATCGCGTCGCCGCGGACGAACTTGCTGGCGCCGTCCATGGCTCCGTAGAAATCAGCCTCGCGCGCGATCTCCGCGCGCCGGCGCCGCGCCTCTTCGTCATTGATGATGCCGGCGTTCAAGTCGGCGTCGATCGACATCTGTTTCCCGGGCATCGCGTCCAAGGTGAAGCGCGCGGCGACTTCGGCCACGCGGCCGGCGCCCTTGGTGATGACGATGAAGTTCACGATCACGAGGATGATGAAGATGATGACGCCGACGGCGTAGTTGCCGCCCACGACGAACTCTCCGAAGCTCTTGATGACCTCGCCCGCGGCGGAGGTGCCTTGCTCGGAGCCGTTCAAAAGAATCAAGCGCGTGGTCGCGACGTTCAAGCTCAGACGAAAAAGCGTGATCACGAGAAGAAGCGAAGGGAAGACGCTGAATTCAAGGACCTTCTGGGTATAAACTGCCGTCAACAGCAGCACGAGGCTGAGCGAGATCGATAACGACAACAAAATGTCCATCAGGAATCTTGGCAGCGGCAAAACCATGACGATCAGGATCGCCACGAGACCGAGCGCCATCGCCAGATCGTAGTTCTTAATGAGGCGCGAAAACACTTCCTTTAGATCCGGCCCCGGATCGGCCGTCAGTGTTTTTTGCGTTGCATCAGCCACGGATAAATCCTTTATCCTTCACTGGGTTGCTTCGGATCAACGCCCCGCTTCAGGACTTTGCTCCGCCGGCTTTTCGGGCCTCTTACCCTTGAGCCGGTAAACGTACGCCAAGACTTCCGCGACTGCTTGGTACAAAGACCGCGGGATCATCTGGCCTACCTTTACGTATTTATACAAGGTTCGCGCCAACGCAACGTTTTCGACGAGCGGAACGCCGTTTGCCCGCGCGACTTCCTTGATCTTCTGGGCAAGAAAATCCGCGCCCTTGGCGACGACCTTGGGTGCCACGTGATTGTCGGGATCATAGACGATCGCGACCGCGAAATGGGTCGGGTTGGTCACGACCACGTCGGCCTTCGGAACGCTCTTCATCATGCGTTTGCGCGCGACCTCGCGCTGGATCGACCGGATGCGCGCCTTGATCTGCGGATCACCTTCCCGCTCTTTGAGTTCATGTTTGGCCTCGGACTTGCTCATCATCGCCATGCGCCGATGCCGGCGCCACTGGATGAAATAATCGATGCCGGCGGCCGCAAGCAGAAGAATTCCGGCCACGCCGAACGCACGCATCGCGATATCCCCGATGTACGCGAGGAGCTGGCGCGTATCGAGCGCCACCGTATTCGGAATGATGAAAATGCGCGCTTTGATCACCGAGTAAACCGCCCCGATGAGCACCGCGAATTTCAAAACCGATTTCGCGCCCTCGACGAGGCTCTTGAGCGAAAAGAGCCGCTTAAATCCTGAGATGGGATTCACGCGATCGAAGTCGGGCTGCAGGGTTTCAGTGGCGAAAATGAACCCCGACTGCACCACCGAAGTGAGGGTGCCGAGGATGACCGCGGCCCCGGCGACCGGCAGAAAAGCCATCGCAAGCACTTTTCCGCAGCGGAGCGCGATGTCCGTGAACGAGCTCCAGTTGTGAACCTCAAGCGGACGCGCGAGATCTTTCGAGAAAACCTCGGTCATCAACCCCGTGATCGACGTGATGAACTTTCCCGACGTGTAGTAAAGCGTCAGTAACACCCCTAGAAGCACGATCGCGCTCGTGAGCTCGCGGCTCTGCGCCACGCGGCCCTTGGCGCGCAATTCCTCCAAGCGATGCGGAGTGGGCTCCTCGGTGAGATCGTCGAGCGACCGCTCTTCGTATTCGGCCATCTAGCTCGACCCCAGAAGATGCAGAAATCTCTCGATCTCGGGCATGTATGAATCGAACGCACCGTTAACCATCGACACGAACGCGGGAAGGCTTAAGACCATCACGAAAAGCCCGATTACGATGTTGGCCGCGAAGCTCAAGATCAGGGCGTTGAGCTGCGGAACCGCGCGCGCGAGCATGCCGAACGTGAGGTTGACGAGCAAGACCACCGTCACCACGGGCGCCGAGAGCTTAAGCCCCAGCAAAAAAACCTCGGCCGTCATGTTGATGAAATACTGGGCAAGCCCCTGGCTCATCGCAAGGATCTTCACGCCCGTCACGGGCACGATGCGGAACGAGTCCACGAGCGCCGAAAGATAGAGGTGATGGCCGTCCATCGCGAGAAAGAGCAGCGCCGCGAGCATGTACTGCATCTCGGCGAACGAGACCGTCTGCGTTTCGCTGTGGGGGTCGAGCACCGAGGCCATCGAAAAACCGATCGCGATACCCGCGAAGTGACCGGAGAATTGGATCGCATCGAAGATCCAGCGGGAAACGAATCCCAGAGCGACGCCGAAGAGCGCCTCGCCGCCGACCGACATCGCCAGGCGCCCCGCCGATTCGGCGACGGCGGGGTCGATCCGCATGCCGCCGGCCCACGCCACGGGATGCACGACGCAGGCGAGCGCCAGCCCGAAAAGAATTTTCACGATCGCGGGAACGACTTTATCGCCGAAGATCGGCACGAAAGCCGTCACGCTCGTCACGCGGACGAGCACGTGAAAGAACGTGAGGATCTGCGCTTCATCCCATTGAAAAACATTCATCGGATCAGCTCTGGGAACCTCGTGATGAGATCCGCCGTGTAGTGGGTGATCGTCTCGATCATCCACGGCCCCGCCACGACGAGTACGGCCGCGATCGCGAGAAGTTTAGGCACGAACGTAAGCGTGGATTCGTTGATCTGGGTTACGGCCTGAAGCAGCGACACGACGATGCCGACGACCATCGCGACGAGCAGGATCGGCCCAGCGAGATAGAGGGTGATTTTGAGCGCCTCTTGTCCGAGTCCGAGAACGAATTCCTCGCCCATCGCAACCTCCTTCTCACCCGAACGACTTGACGAGCGAGCCCACGACGAGCTGCCAGCCGTCCACAAGAACGAACAAAAGAACCTTGAACGGAAGCGAGATCACGACCGGCGGAAGCATCATCATGCCCATCGCCATCAACACGCTCGCCACGACCATGTCGAGAACGAGAAACGGCAGGTAGAGCATGAAGCCCATCTGAAACGCGGTCTTGAGCTCGCTCAAAATGAACGACGGGATCAACACGTAGGTGGGCACCGCATCGCGTGTCTGGGGTTTTCCGAGCTTCGCGAGGCCCATCATCGTCTCGATGTCCTTCTCGCGCGTTTGTTTGAACATGAACGCGCGAATGGGCCCCTCGGCTTGTGTCAGCGCGTCGCCTTGGTTGATCCGGTTTTCCATGTACGGCTCGATGGCGGCCGAGTTGATCGACTTGAACGTCGGCGCCATCACGAAAAAAGTGAGAAAAAGCGACAGCCCGACGATCAGCTGGTTGGGCGGCATCTGCTGCGTGCCGATCGCCTGCCTCAAAAACGACAGCACGACCACGATGCGCGTGAACGACGTCATCAAAATAAGAATCGCCGGCGCAAGGGTCAGCACCGTGAGCATGATCAAAATCTTCAGGGCATTGGCGGT
>JACPKS010000026.1 GCA_016186905.1 Deltaproteobacteria bacterium | reverse complement strand
CCTGAGCACGGAGAACCAAGAGATCGAATCTCCCGTTCACCCTGAAGTAACCATTCGCGCTGCTACAGTAGAAAACATAATCGCTGACAAGCTCGCGGTCTGTTACCGTTTTCGGTCTGGCAACACGCGCATGAAAGACTTCGATGACTTGTGGCGACTGAGCCGAAGTCGAATTGAAATCGATGTCGATCGCCTGAAGAAATTGCTCCGCACAAAACAAGTACCGAAGCAACTCGATGTCGCGTGGATCAATCCAGATCTGATCCGGATTTGGAACACGCACCAATCGCGATATCCGGATCTACCATTAGACCCGATAACTTTGTTTTCGGATGTAAATAAGTGGCTGGCTGAGCTTTGAATGGCCGCAACAGTTTCAAAACGATTAGACCGGCGCCTGGTTAGATGTTTTAGAAGCCTATTTCGTCTGAGGCAGGAGCATCACATGTCCCCATTTCGAAGATTGTGAGTCCCGGATCAGATGAAGCTCGGCCACCCGGACGGTGTGCAGAATACGCGGAAGCTGGTCGGTCGAGACGGCAAGTACCGCAAGCGTGGCAGCTATGGAGATGAGTCGTTCGATTCCCATAAGACATCCTCAAGTTGGTCGGATTGGACTTTGTGACGATGAACGATGGCCCGAATAGTTGCGGGCTTCCACACGCCACCCTTCCGAGTCTTGATCCGCTGGCGATTGAGATGCCCGACGATGGCACTGAGCGACTGGCCCGACTGCCAGCGCGCGAGGATCAGCCGGAGTGTTTCAATCTCTCTCGGGTCCGCGACGAGCTTTCCGCGCAGACAGCAGAAGCCATAGGGCGCGGTACCGACGTACTGGCGCCGGGACGCGGCCACTTGCGCCGCAGGTTTTGACGTGGGCTTTGATGTGGCAATTCCAATGTCCGCAAGTGCTGACCGTATAGCGGTACGAGAGATTCCAAGCTCGCGCGCGATCTGCTTTAATGAGCATCCGGACCCATAGAGTTTGGCGCACTTTTCGGAAATTCCACGTTTAGAAACTTTGAAAAGCTCAATTCGATCTGGTACTTGTGCGGGTGGGTGAGTTGATGATGTTGCCTCACCACGCCTTTTTCGTGAGCCAGGATGGCCTGCGAAGCGAAAACGCCTTTCAGCATCGTCAGACTCCTCATCGCTCCCGCAGCGTCTAAAAGGAGTAAAGACACTCGCATTACCCGAGGCTTTGCTGCCAATATTCACTTTTTATGCACTTTTCTTCCGCGACCTCCGAGACGTTGATGCGTTTGCTGAAATATTAGAAAAACTTGTTTGAATACATGGCGATCAACCAAGCGGAAGATCCTTCAACTGCTCTTTGAAGACGCGAAGGATTGCGGACTTCGGCTCGTGCAAAAGATCGGCGAGCCGTCCCTTTTCTTCGATCTGTCCATTATTAAGCACAACCGCCGACTGGCAAAGAGAGGTTGCTTCCATGGGATCATGACTTACCAGAGCAAGCGTGATTTCTTCTTTTTTCGCAAGCCGGGAAATGTCGCTCAGTAACTCCATCTTAGTAACGAGGTCCAAACCGGAAAAGGGCTCATCGAGGAAAAGAAATCGTGGTCGAGAGGCCAGAGCTCGCGCAAGGGCTACGCGTTGTTGCTGTCCACCTGAAATCTTTGCGGGCTTGCGAGGCGCGAGCTGTTCGATTTTGCATAGGGATAAGGCGTCGATTGCTCTGCGATGCGCGTCTTGCCGTGGAAGCGACTTAGCAGCGATTCCAAGCAGGACATTATCGAGTACAGATAAATTTGGCCATAAAGCAAGATCCTGAAATACCATCGTTACGTTGCGGCGGTAAGGCGGCAAAAGGACGCGACCTTCTTCGGAAGCGTTAGTTCCATTGAGGAGAATCTGGCCCGACGATGGCGACTCAAGTCCCGCCATCAGCCGAAGAACTGTGGATTTTCCACAGCCTGATGGACCTAGGATCGCAACATTCTCGCGCGCATCGATCTCAAAGGACACTTGAGATAGCGCCAAGACCCCGCCATCATACGTTTTCGAGACGGAACGTAGTTCAAATCCGGTGCTCATGCGATCCTCCGTCTTTCCGTCAAAGTCCATCCCACCATCAAAAGTGCGGCGGCTCCCGCGATATAGAAAAAGCAAAGTGCGGCAACCAGCGATTCCGGAGCGTTTGCCATGACCGTAAAGATCTGAACCGGGAGGGAGTCCGCACCCGGTGGTCTGAGCAAAAGAACCGTTCCCACTTCCGCTGTCGCGAGAAGTGCTACGATGACGCAAGAAAGTGCTGCCGAAGGCAGAAGGATCGGACCCAGTACGCGACGGACGTAAAGCGAGAGCGGAACGCCGTGGACTGCAGCCACAAGAGCTTGAGAGGTTGACGTTGAGCCAAACGATCGCATCGCAAGAATGGTCGCGATGGGAAGAAAGCGCAAGGCTAACACCATCCCCACCGTGAACCGGCTTCGGAAGAAAGGATCAAGCCATGCCGGGATCATGGTTCCTATCTTGATGATCCCCAGTGCGTTCAAGGAAGGTGGCAGCGATAAAATGAGAAAAAGGCCGATGAGCGCATGGCGCCTAAGGGCGCTTTCTCTGCCAACCGCGATCGCGAGAAAAAAACCAAGAGCGGTTGCGATCACTCCGGCGCATAAAGCGTAAAGAAAGGTATTGCTCAAGGTTCGACTGACCTCTTGAAACGCTCTTGCCGCAGGAAACTCCGTAAAAAGAGGACGAAGGATGCCAATCATGGGCAATACGGTAGTCGTGACGAGGATGCACCCCAGTGCCAGCAATCCCATCCAAGAGGCCGTTTTGTTTCTCGATAGTGGCGCCTGTTGGATATCCCGGCCCAATAGCCCTGTGGCCACGTTTGGAGCAATGAGAACCGCGAAAGGAATCGAGACGAAAAGTACGGCTCCCGTTAGGGCCGCACATTGTTTTGCCGCGAGCGCGAAATCATAGAGAGCCGAAAAGCTCAGAAGAATTTCATAAGGAACACCCGAAAATCCTAGAATTTGGCCCGGCCCTGGATCAGAGAGCGTTAGAACTCCCGCGAGCACGCCCGTCAAGATCGCGGCAGGAAGTACAGCTCTTGCGGCATAACGAAAAAGAAGGCGCTCGCCATCCACAAGCCTAACGGATTCGACCTGATTTTTCGACAAATGCCGTGCGGAAAGGAGCGTCATATAAAGAACAAGAGAAATGGCGGGCGCCGTGAAAGCAAGGACGGTTCCCGCCCATCCCGACAGAAAACTCTCCGGGGGTAGCCCAAGGTAAATGCGAAGCTGTGAGAGTCCAATCGCCCAAAGAAAAGATGGCACTAAGAGCGGAATCGCAAGTAGAGCAAGCAGCGCCCGCCTTCCCGGAAAATCATACAACGCCGCCAAGAGACCGGCGGGAACACCTAAAAAAATCGAGAGAGCGGCTACGGTAATGGCGATCGAGAGACTGTGAAGGATCGCGACTCCAAAACCGCTTCCGAGCAAGCCTTGCGCTGGAGGAGATGCTTCGCTAAACGTTGTCCATAAAAGTGGAAAGGCCGGAGCGAAGGCCATCAGGAAGACGATTGCCAGAACTACGCTTCTCCATCTCCCAGATTTTTCAAGGGTGTCACTGGAAATCATCGGTTGTTTTTCGCGGCCCAATCTTTAAGAAATCCGCGAGAGAGTTCATCGAGTTTGGCGGCAAGTTTCCCATAATCCAGCTTCATGGGATGGAGCTTATCCAATGTCCGCACATGAGGCGGCACTTTAACCTCTGAATGAAGCGGAATCTGAGCGGCATCGCTTTCGGAAAGCGCTCGTTCCGTGTCTGGGCTGAGAAGGTAGTCGATGAACTGCTTTCCACCGTCGGAATTAGGGCCACCCGCAACGAGGACCGTGGCATTGGGAATCATCATCGTTCCAATACCCTTTTCATCGGGATAGACAACCGCAACGGGTTTCTTGTCCTTCATCGTTTCATAAGCGTCATCGGAGTCGGCGATTCCAACAGCGCAATCGCCCTCGGCAATTCTGCGACGAACTTCACCGTTTGAGGAAACCATCTTTACACCGTTTCGAGTCAGTCCCTCAAAGTAATCGCGTCCGCCCTTGTCTCCAAGAACGACAAAAAGAGCGGATGCCTGCATCGAGGTCGTTCCGAAAAGAGGGTTAGCAATGCAGCCCTTTCCACGAAACTCGGGATTATTCGACAGATCAAGGATCGATTTCGGTGCCTTTTCCTTCGGGATGAGATTCGTATTATAAAGAATGACCCTGGCTCGCGCGGAAAACCCCGTCCAATAGCCAGCCGGATCGCTGTAGGCTTTGGGAAGTCCTTTAGCGTTCGGCGAGCGATATACGGCAGATACCTCTTTGGACTTTAAAATTTCAGCTCGCACCGGATCGCCGCTCCAAAACACATCGGCTTGGGGCCTCTTCTTCTCGGCGATCAAACGGTTGAGAAGGCCCGTGCTCTTGGTTTCTTCTGTGTCAGGAACAAGTTTAACCGGGATGCCCGTTTTCTTCGTGAACTGCTCGGCAATGGGACGAGCAAAAACATCATCGACCGAGGTATAAACGACGATTTCGCGTAGAGCCGCGACCGCAAACGATCCCGTCGCAAGCGAAAACGCGAACATCAGAAAAACTTGCGATGAACCGAGCTTCATCATTTGCCTCCGGTAATCTTCTCGGGCTGCCAATCATGCGTTTCCTTCTGCAAGGACTGGCACCAGGAGTAAAGCGCATCATAGAGCACCATTCCGTGCTTGAGCATTTCGTGGTCATCGGAGAAATTTTTGGAAAGCCCGAGCGTAATCGCAAGCAGCCAATGCGCCTGCGGCGCGAGATCAAGCCTGGCGGTATCCGCTCCGCGCACGATGATCGCCAGTTGATGAAGTGCGGGATCGGTTAGTTTATATTTCTTTAAAAACGTATCGAAGCTGCAGAGCTCTCCCTCATGCGTGAGCTCGACACCGGGGATGTCGTATGGGATGGCCCCGGTTTCCTGCGCCACCTTCAAGACGGATGCGGTAGGCACATATAGAAACTCCCCGCTTTTGTCGATAAAACGGCTGATGAGCCACGGACATGCAATTCGATCAATCTTCGGACGTTCACGAGTAATCCACTTCATAATCAGTTCCCTTATTCGATTTACTTCAAAAAAAACCCCACTCACTTCTTCCCGAAACTAAAATCATCAAAGGAAGTCACGCTATCGGCCTTGGTCCAAATGCCTACAGCCCCAGGGCCAGAAATGTGGGAATCATCTAGGTCGATATATTTTTTACCGTCCAAAGTTACTGCGATATGTTTATCTGAAAATTCAACTCTCAGAGTGTGCCACGCGTTTAGAGAAACTGGCGCATCGACGTACTTGAGCGTTTTCCGGCTGCCGCGTTCCGTGTGGTAGAGGGAGACGTTGTTTTCCAGCGCGTTGGCTCTTGCGACATAGTAGTTGTCGCTATCCTTCCAGCGCCAAACAACTCCACCGGCTTGATCTTCATTTCCTGAAAGCGGCTTGAATTTTACTTCAACAAAACCATCGGCAAGGGAAACATCTTTTTTCACACACCAAGGAAATGTACCCTCGCCGGATTGCTTGAGAACATTAGGTTTACTTGGAGCGGTCGGATCGGCTTCAACTGCCCATCTGGGTTGCCCCTTACCGGTTACTCCGGCGGTCCACCCGCGTGGGACTGAGCCCGGCTTTTCTTTGTCAAAGTTGATTGTTTCCGCAAAAGCGCTTGTCGTCATAGATAGCCCTAGAATCATGAGTAGTGTTCGTTTCATTTTCGCTTCCTCTTAAAATACTCGTAGAGGTCGTCAAGCATCGCGGAACCACGCGATAGGCGAGCATCGTCGGTCTTATGAGCCATGCAGATCCCGTTAATCATTTGCTCGACCCCCGGAATGTCCTCGCGCCCGTACTTTCCGTCCTTAAGGTCAATGTCGTGAATGATCTGAGCGATTTCCTGAAGAGCGGAATCCGTGAGGTTCGTTCGGGCGATCAAAACTTCAAAGGTGCAAAGATCGCCTTCATGGGTGAACTCGGCTTCAAACATATCGAACCTAAGGTCTCGCGGAGCAGGTTTGTAAGCCTTGCCATCCACGAACTTGTATTTGGCGCCGGAGTCGATGAAGCGTCGAATGAGCCAGGCGCTTGCAATGCGATCGACATGAATTCCGCGCCTCGTAACCCAAGTTCTTCCCCGTAGCTCCGCGGGCGAGACAGGAGCTTTGCCGATAATGGCAGTACCCGGCGCGGTTGCATGCAGTCTGTTTTCGATCGCGCCAATCAGTCCATCGGCAGCCTCACGGCCTGACGCCCCGAAAAAGTCGATAGCCGAGATTTCTGAGAGCCGTTTTTTGAGCCTTGCGAGTTCCGATTCGATCTCCTTGCGCTTTTCATCCGTGAGTTTTGATTTACCGGGGAAAGCCGTGAGTGTCTTGCGTGTACTCTCGGTGAGTTCGGTATACTCGGTGTTTCTCGCATTACTGAAAAGAGTCTCGATCTGATGATCAGCTAGCCCGTCAATGAAGGTCGCCCCACAGATCGACGCGTCTCCCTTGCCTTGAATGATCTCGCGCATGATCCATTGAAAAGACTCATAGGCCTGGTCATTTCTCGGGAGAACGTAGACGGAGTTCTTAATCGCCACGGCGCCCAATTGCTGAAGTCTGCGCCAAATCTTGACGCGAAAGTAAGTCGGCTTAGGCGGAATCTGATGAATGAGCAAAAGCCAGCGCTCGGCATTGGTCTGAGCCACGGTTCTCCTTTTACAACAGATGTTTCATTTTATAGAACAGTTGAATCATTTGTCAATTGTGTCGGCTAACCCTTATGGCGTAAAACGATAGCCCGGATGGTCGCGGGCTTCCACGCGCCGCCCTTCCGAGTCTTGATCCGCTGGCGATTGAGACGCCGGACTATGGCACTGAGCGACTGGCCTGACTGCCTGGGTCCGCGACGAGCTTTCCGCGCAAACAGCAGCAGCCGAAGGGCGGGACGCCGACGTAGGGCTTTGGCGTCTTGGAACTGCGTCCTTGGTAGTCGCGACACGACGGACGCAGCGCCACTCCCGCCGAAAGAAGCGTCGCTCGCACGGTGTTTTTTGCGATGCCGAGCCGCCGCGCCACCTGGCGCAAGGTGAGCCCGGCTCGATAAAGCCGGCGGGAAGGCTGACGGACTCTAACGCAGAGCCGACTGCTATTCCCTCGCCTAAGCTCAACTGCCCATATTTTTATATGTATAATGATATATATTTATGGCAATATTATAAGCAGATGACGCCAACAGTGATTTTCGGCAAATTCGAGTGGGATGCGGAAAAGGAAAGTGAGAACGTCCGTCAGCACGATTTGGACTTTTATACCGCCGTCCTCGCTTTTCTGGATCCACACCGAAAGATCGCCACCGTCCGATTTACTCCACGTAAAGGTCGGATCAGGATTATCGGAGCCGGTTTTTGGAGGGCGGGAAGGAAACTTTATGAAGCATAAAAAAACAAAAGACGTGAATGAACCTCAGGGAAAGCTCACTCCGATTCCAGACTTCCTGCCTCCTCCGGAGGAGCTGCTTCCCAGCGAGGAAACGATCAAGATTACGATAGCCTTGGATTCGAGGACCTTGAAGTTTTTTAAGGGCTACGCCGGCAAATCAGGATTGAAGTATCAGCGGCTGATCCGGGAAGTCTTAAAGGGTTACGCAAGAAAGTACGGCTAATTCGGTGCGTCCTGTCGTCTTCCCAGAACATGGAATCATCCCAGAGCCGTTCGGTGATCCCAGATTTAAAAAGCTTTCAAAGCTCTGCCAGAGTCTTTCCGAAGAATTCATGCCAGTGCATGCAGTACACGCCGCCGATCTTGATGGGCTTCGGATCGCGCGAAACGTAAAATATTTTCTTGCAGCCTCTTATGTCTTTCGCGAGTTCCTCCAGCGCCTTCACGCGATCCGGATCGATGCGTTCGGATGACTTGAATTCCACCGCGAACCGATCCCTGCCGCGCGAAAGAATGAGATCGATTTCCGCCTCGTTTTTCGTGCACAGGTAGCTCAATTCAAAACTGAGCTCATGGTACTCGTTGAGCTTTCGGCACTCCTGAATCATCAACTGCTCGAACAAGAGACCAAAATTTGAAGTTCCTTCGACGACGTAGTTCGTCAACTCATTCGTAAGAGACCGTTGCACGCCGGCATCGAAGAAATAAAACTTCGGGTGTTTCAACTGGCTTTTGCGCACGGACTCGTCGAATGCCGGCAGTCTGAATCCGATAAAGGTGTCTTCCAGTATGTCGAAATAAGATTGCACCGTCTTGTTCTCGACGCCGAGCTGCTTTCTGATTTTATCGTAATTCAGGATGTGCCCCGACTCGAATGCGGCAATCTTGAGAAAACTCCTGAACGGAACGACGTTTCTCACCAACTGCTCGATCAGGATCTCCTCTCGAACGTAAGTCTGGGCATAGGAATCAAGGAAACGCTTCTTGTCGCCGTGTTTTTTCAGGCTGAATATCTTGGGCAGCATCCCCCACCGAAGCGCCTCAGCCAGGTCGAAGCGGTCGCCTAATTCCATTATGGAAAAAGGGTGCATCGAATAGACGAACGCGCGGCCGGCCAGAAGATTCGCGCCCGCGCGCTTCAATTTACGGGAAGATGAACCGGTAAGTATGAACTTTCGCCGGTCGGATTCGATCAGCGAGTGAACGACGTCGAGCACTTTGGGCGCTTTTTGGACTTCATCGATCAGGATCCAATGCCCCGGATGGGAGATCGCAAGATCCTGCAGCAACCCCGGGTTTGCCTGATACCGCTGCTCCGTGCCCGGATCCAGGAAATCAAGACGAACGATCTTGAGGCCCGGTTTCAGCTTCGGCAGCGCGCTTCTGCGCCACGTCGTCTATCCGGTTCCGCGCGCGCCGAACAGAAAGAAACTTTCTTGAAACGAGGGGCTCAGAAAACGCTTGAGCATGATCCAATTATAGCAGCTATTTTTGTAGTATAGTAAAGAAAAAACTCTGTTCAAGGCTCTGAAACCCCTGGGTGCGCCAGAAACCAGGCTGGTTTGCTGAAAGAGCGTTTTGACGAAAAAGGCGGCGGGAAGGCTGACGGACTCGTCTTCTTCCGGTTCGGCGCAGTTTTTGAGCCCTGATTTCCGCGATCTCTTGGGGTAGTGCCGCAGCCATTAAGACGCCAACGCTTGTCGACCCTTCTTCCGTCCTGAAACAAGATTACGTGGAAGCCGTCGCACTTGAACTAAAGCTCGATGCAGATCCACCGCCTGCTGCGCATTCAACCAAAAATCCGGAGTAGTATCAAATGCAGCAGCCAACTTCACTGCCATCTCGGCGGTCACCGAGGTCCGATCATTGATAATGCGATTGATCACCTTGATATCGCACCCTAAGTGCTCAGCAAGTTGCTTTTGAGTAATATTCAAAGGCTTCAAAAATTCCTCATGAAGAATCTCACCTGGGGTCGTAGGTTTCCTGCTCTCAGGAATCATATAATCGTCTCCTCAATGATAATCACAAACTCTCACATCGAGCGGCCCGGAATCGCTCCACCGAAAGACCACCCGCCACTGGTCGTTGATTCGAATGCTATGGAAGCCTTTCAAATCACCAACCAAAGCCTCTAACCGATTTCCCGGAGGCGACTTCAGATCTTCCAGCTTTGCCGCGTAATTCACCATATCGAGCTTCCTTTTGACGATCGCCTTGAGGCTAGCCCAGCCGGCCCCTTTTTTGGTCCGTCCGGCGTGGAAGAAATTCTCAGTTGCGGTGTCCCCAAAGGACCTGATCGGCATATTTGTAATATACCTTAGTTAGGTATACCCAAGCAAGGTATAAAAACGTGCCCAGTAACGTCCTGACATTACTGGAGATTACAAAATGGCCATGGCTGGCTTCCTAAGGCCCCTAACCTGTTGAATCCATTGGCGACAGGTCCGAACTGGATACAGAGGAGTCCATCGAGCAAGCATTCCCCCAAAGTCCACGTCGATAACTTTGAAATTCTTCAAGGGATACGCGGGAAAATCGGGCCTGAAATACCAAAGGCTGATTCGGGAAGTCTTGAAAGGCTACGCCAGGAAGTACGGCTGACCTAAAACCGGTTTAAAAAAGGGTTTCAAAGCCTTGCCAGAGTCTTTCCGGTCCCGCGGGCGCCGAATAGAAAGAAGCTTTCTTGAGCCCATTTCAATAGCGCCCGCTGCTCAAACGTCAGGTCAAAGTCTTCGCCGCTTGCGCGAAGAAGCTTTGCCAAGTCGTCGGCGGTATCGACATCAAGAAGCAGGGGAAGCTCTTTGATGCGCCCGAGCGGTTTCACCTTATTGGCGAGCTCCGAAGCCGTCGTTGGTGCGCTGTACGAGACATCAAGCCAGATATCGCGGGCGATTGGCGCCGAACCGCCGAAAAGATAGAAGCCCCCATCTTCAGCTCTGCCCATGACAAAAGCGGCGTCTTTTGCTTGCGACAGAATCCGCACGCTTTCGCCGAGAAGATGGCTTGTCATTTGCGGAGAATCGGCGCCAATGAGGAGGACATAGGAATGACGTCGCATCAGCTCGTTGTAGACGCGGCAGAGGCGCTCGCCAAGACCGCCATCGCCCTGCCAGATCGTCTGAAACCTATTCCATTGAGGCGAATCCAGGGCTTCCTTTTCCGCAACGGCCCAATACGGCTTAAGGGCGCCGTCTTCCTGGGATGCGCGCAGGACAACCGATTCGATAGCCTTTGCCGAAAGCAGGTGAAACCGCTCAGCGGCGCCGGCTCCGATGGATGCGGCAAGCCTCGTTTTGATCGGGGAAAGTCCGGGAGTCTTGACGAAGATCGCGATCGCGCCCCTCTTATGGCTTGGCATGGGCCACCCGCTTTCCCAGAAGCTTTGCAAGCTCGGGGAGCGCCTGCTTTGCGGTCAAAATCATGTTCCTCGCCGTGGCCCTGCCCCAACCCCTCTTTCCATAGCGTCGCGCACTCGTTCGAATCGCGGCTCCCGTGCATCGAAGCGGGATACCATTCCGGTGAGCCGCCCAAACGAGAAGATGGTCTTCGCCGTAAGCGGCTTTCCCGTCAAAGCCCCCCAGCTTCTCAAAGAGGTGGCGAGGGATGCAAAATCCCTGATCACCGAATGGAAGGCCCATCCAATGCGATCGGATCCAAACTCCAACGGTATTGATGCGAGTGAGCCCCGGTCCGTCGTCGAGGAAGAGAAGATCAAAATAATGAAGTGCTTCCTCGAATCGCATGAGCGAGCTTTCGAGCGCGTCGATCGCCTCTTTTTCGACTCTCGAATCGGCATGAAGAAACCAGAGAAGTTTTTTCTTGGAAGCCGCGACTCCGAAGTTGAGCTGCCGGGCTCTGCCCTTCCGGGAAGCAAGCCATCGGATCGTTTGCCCCTTGTGGAAGCGACCCGCGACCTCTGCAAATGCCTTGGGCTCGGAGCCGGTTCCAACCACGATGATCTCCGCGGCACTCGGAAGAAAAGCGAGATCGGGCAGAAGCGCTCGCCATGCGTCCTCTTTTGGACCCACCGGAATGATGACGGCAAGATCGTTCATCGGATTCATCTTCACTCCTTCAAAAACTCAAGAAGCTTCCGCTGACGGCCCGGCAATGCATCGTCTGGAGTGAGCACCGCGGATTTCAGGGCGGAACGACACCGGCAGGCCGGCTTGCCCTCTCCTTCAGCCAGGACTTCTTTTAAAATGGCTTGAACGCGCCCGAGGTTCTTCTTGTAAAGGGCGATGACCTTATCGACGGTGGCGTGTTGCGCGGGATCATCAAGCCAGCAATCGTAGTCGGTGACGACTGCGATCGTGCAGTAGCAAAGCTGCGCTTCGCGCGCCAAAAAAACCTCCGGAACATTGGTCATGCCGACGACGTGGCACCGCGCTCCCCGAAGAAAAAAACTTTCCGCGCGAGAGCCCAAGCGCGGACCTTCGACGCATGCATAGGTCTTTTCGCGATGAACGGGATGCCCGAGCCGATTCGCCGCATCGAAAGCCTGACCCGTGAGCGCCGGGCATGAGGGCTCCGCGGTAGAGACGTGGGCAACCAGCCCATCCCCAAAAAAAGTGCCCGCCCGTTTTCCTTTGGTAAAATCAAAGTATTGGTTTGGGATGACAAGATGACCAGGCTCAATTTCCTGAACGAGGCTTCCCACCGCCGATACGCTCAACACGCGTCGCACGCCCACCGACTTCAGCGCCCAAATATTCGCGCGAAAGTTGATTTCGCCCGGCAAAATCTCGTGCCGGGTTCCATGCCGGGGAAGAAAGGCGACCTTCTTTGACCCCAGCCTTCCGATAACGACCTCAGCCGAGGGCCGGCCGAAGGGGGTTTCCACTTCCCGCGATTCCAAGACCTCGAGCCCCTCGATCTGATACAAGCCTGTTCCACCGATAATTCCGATCATGACCCGCCTCCTTGCTTAGCAGCAAGCCCCCTTGGTTTCACCGTTATCTGAACTGCGCGCGCCCTTCGGGCCGCAGTCGAACAGTCCGTAATGCGTGCTCGTATCCCCAACAATCTTGAAGTGCTGAGCAAATCGCGTCTCCGTGAGCATCGACGCCGTGTTGCCGCACACCAGAAGAGGCTGACCGGTCTTAAACGCATGGTGATCGTCGAGCGTAAAGACGTGCGGACATTCCGGAATCGTGCCCAGGTAATATGCAACTTGGCCGTAATCTTCGCAACGGTCTTCAAGGTCGAGTTTAAAGGATCGAACGGTGATCGAATAGAAATCGATCATTCCGGCCTTGCGCTCGATCTCGGCGTTGTGAAGCTCTATTTTGGATTTGGCGACGACCCGGTAGTCGTGACAGCCGAGCCGCGCGAGCAGTCGCCTGAAATCCTCCAGGTATAGAGCGCCGCCAAGGCATTCACCGAGCAGCACCGGGTCTGCGCTCAAGGGCTTCGGGACTCTCCTGCCTGAAAATACGTCCGAAAAGTAAAGCTCGCCTCCAGGCTTGAGCACGCGGAAGATTTCGGAAAACACGCGCTCCTTATCCGGCGAGAGGTTGATGACGCAGTTGGATACAACGACATCGACTGAGTTGCTTACGATTCCAACATTCTCCAAATCTTCGATATAGCCTTTGAAGAACTCGACATTTGGTTTTGAGAAACCAAAATTCCGAGTGTGATCGCCAACGTGCTTTCTCGCGGTTTCAAGCTGCGTGTCGGTCATGTCCACGCCAATGACGCGTCCTTCCGGGCCTACGAGTTTTGAAAGAATGAAACAATCGCGTCCTGATCCCGAGCCAAGGTCAAGGACCGTCTTTCCCGTGAGGGCTGGCGGAATGGGAGATCCGCATCCGTAAAATTTTTCAATGACCTCCGGATGTATATCCTTCAATATCTCCCTGATCCTCACTGGAAGTGAATCTGTGGTACAGCAGGCGCTTGTCTTCAAATCCTTATTCGATCTTAGCACCTTGCCATAGTAGTCCTTGACCGCTTCAAAAGTCTTTTTTTCGCCATTCATTTTCATTCAACCTCCGTTTTTCTAAATTAAGGCGCCGCTGCAGGAACTTCCGTCTCCCGCCGTGCAGCCGTAACAGTGATCGGCCACCGCGATCGGCGCACGAGTCAGCTCTTCAAGCGATTCAACCTCCCAAATGGTTCGCTTTTTCCAGAAAATGGGGATTTCAAGCATCTGATTGAAGTCGCAGTCGTAGAGTTGTCCGTCCCAGCTCACGGACAAGAGGTTTAAGCACATGACCCCTAACGCCGCCTGTACATTGAAACTCGAGACAAGCAGTTCCATGTATTCCTGAAGCTTTCCCGATCTTTCAAGATCTCGAAGGAAGCGCTTAATGGGCATGTTCGTGATGGTGTAGAGACGATTGAACTCGATGCCAAAGAGGTTTTTGAGTTCTTCCTTAAATTCCCTCTCAAGCTCTACCTGATCCGGCGGAAGGAAAGCGCCTAGAGGATTGTAGACAAGGTCAAGCCCGAGCCCGGTTCCCTCTTTTCCGTAACCCAGTTCGTTTAAGAGGTTGAGTGCGCGGATGCTTTTGCCGAAAACGCCGTTGCCGCGCTGTTTGTCCACATTGTCTTTGGAGTAGCATGGCAGCGAAGCAACGATCCTCACGCGTTCGTCTCGAAGGAACTGGGCCGTTGTCTCCTGGCCCTTCTCAAAGAGCACGGTTAGATTGCAGCGATCGATTACTTCCTTCCCAAGTCTTCTGCATTCCGTGACCAAATAGCGAAAGCTTGGAATGAGCTCGGGAGCCCCGCCGGTGAGATCGACCGTGTGAATGTCAGGAGACAAAGAAAGCAGATCCAAAAGACGATCGACCGTCCTTTTTTCCATAATCTCCGTTCGCTTCGGGCCTGCCTCGACGTGGCAGTGAAGACAGGCTTGGTTGCAGAGCTTGCCGACGTTGATTTGTAATATCTCAAGAGGCTTTCGCGTGAGCTCGATTCCGTGTTTTCGGATCGTTTCTTCAAAGGGGATGACTTTGGCGTTCATGTTAATACTCCCTTCAGTACTTCAAATAGAACAGCTCCCAGTATCGCTGCTACCGGAAGCGTTGTGACCCAGGCGATCAGGATGCTTCCGATGATTTTCCAGTGCGCCTGGCGCGTCACCGCTCCGATTCCAAAAAGCGCGCCGCACGAAACGTGAGTCGTGGAAACTGGAAGCCCAAGTCTAGAGGCAAAGACCACGATGCAGCTCGTAACCAGATTTGCTGTAAAACCTTGCCCTGCGTTCATGGTGGTCACCCGATGTGACATTGTTTCAGCAACTCTCCTGGCATTGAGAAGACCTCCTGCCGCCATTGCAACGGCAACGGAGATGATGGTGAATGTTGGCGAGAACGTCCCTCCCACGAGTAGCAGTGCTGCGATTTTTGGCGTATCATTTAAGCCACGGGCAAAACTCACCATGCCCGCACTCAAGAAGTGAACAAAATCGAGAGCGGCTCGGGCATTAACTCCTAGCAGCGTTCCAGAATAGCGGTCTTGGCAGGTCGCTTCGGTTCCGACGCTCACCGTTGGAATGGCTTGGGCTGCGAGCTGGCTTTGGTACACTGCAAGCGCCTCGTGCGGCGCCGTCCCCTTCGGGAGGGTCGCAACGACTTCGGTGCCGATACAAACACAAGTCTCCCTCTGGACGCCAAGCTTCGCCCTAACCATGCTGAAGATAGGATACACGATCGCTGCAAACGCAATTGCCGCCACGGGGCATACGATCAACGGCACCAAGAAGCTTGAGCCGAGTTTTTCGAAATTGACTCCCGAGGAAGACGCAAGCCAGCCTGCGCCGACCAATGCACCTGTCAGCGAGTGGGTCGTTGAAATTGGAAATCCAAACTTTGTCGCAAGCATCACGGTTAGAGCCGACGCCAGAAGCACGGCGACGGCAAAGCTTTTCATCGCGACGACGTCATCCGGGACGAGACCCCTCCCGCTGAAAGTCGCGAGAAGCCCCTGCGCCAAAATCAGCGCGACGAACGACCCTAAAAACGTAGAAGCCGTGCCCCAGGCAAGGGCACGCCTGTAATCCGTCGTTCCGCTGCCAAAGAGTGTCGCGACACCTTTGAAGTTATCGTTTGCGCCGTTGGCGTAGGCTAGAAATACACCAAACAGAATCGCGAGTAGAGCCGTCATGCGCGCCTCCATTCGTGAAATTTCTCCAAAAACTCCAGTGCGCGCTTGGGCACGGTAGCTTTTTTCCAGTTGCCTGCCGCGTATTTGTTGGCTTCAGCAAGCGTCGGATAGATATGGATCGTGCCGAGAATTTTATTCAAGCCGAAGCCGTGCTTCATCGCCGCGACGTACTCGGCGATGATGTCTCCGGCGTGAGAACCGACGATCGTCGCTCCCAAGACTTTATCTCCACCGGGTCGCGTGAGAACTTTGACAAAGCCGTGATCTTCTTCCTCGGCGATGGCGCGATCCAAGTCCTCGATGCCGTACTTGGTAACCCGATGTTCAATTCCTTTTTCCCCGGCTTCCGTTTCGTTTAATCCGACACGCGCCACTTCAGGGTCGGTGAAGGTCGCCCAGGGGACCACGCGATAGTCCGCCTTGAATTTTTTAAGCGGACTGAAAAGCGCGTTGACCGAGGCGTACCAAGCCTGGTGGGCTGCCATGTGCGTGAACTGATACGGGCCCGCCACATCGCCGCAGACGTAGATGTTCGGATAGTTCGTGCGCATGAATTCGTCGTGCTCGATGGTCCCAGGCTTTGAGATCTCCACCCCGAGCTCTTCCAGTCCAAATCCGGTTACGTTCGCCTTGCGGCCGAGAGCCAAAAGCACTTCGTCGAAATCAACGCGAACTTCGCGCCCGTCCGTTTCACAGACGAGCCATTTTCGCGATCCGTCCGTTTCAAAAGATTTCGCCTTGTGGGACGCAAGAACTCGCACTCCCTCATTCTTGAATTTTTCCGTGACGAAAGCCGAGACATCCGCGTCCTCCCGGATGAGAATTCGGGGAACCATCTCGACAAGGCTCACTTCCGACCCGAATCGCGCGAACGCCTGCGCGAGCTCGCAGCCAATCGGGCCGCCGCCAAGAACGAGCAGACGCTTGGGAAGCTGCCTGATTTCCCAAACCGTATCGCTGGTGAGAGCTTTGATTTTTTCCAGGCCGGCGATCGGGGGAACCAGCGGACGCGCGCCCGTCGCGACGATGATGTTTCGCGTGGTGAGGAGCTTCCCGTTCACTTCGATCTCATAAGGGCTGACGATTTTTGCCGTACCCTGGATGCAATCCACCCCAAGCTTCGTGTAGCGCTCAATCGAATCGTGCGGTTCGACTTTACCGATCACGCGCTGCACGCGCTCCATGACCCGCGCGAAATCAAAGCGCGCTTCAGCGGGATCGAGACCGAACTCCTGGGCGCGGCGGATGTAGGAGAGAATTTTCGCGGAACGGATGAGCGCCTTGCTGGGCACGCACCCGGTATTGAGGCAATCGCCGCCCATTCGGTGTTTTTCGATGAGGGCGACCTTGGCCTTCACTGCGGCTGCGATGTAGGCCGATACAAGTCCGGCCGAGCCGCCGCCAATCACGACTACGTTGTAGTCGAAGCGCTTGGGCCTCCGATACCGGCGCAGCCACTTGCTTGCGCGGAAGTGTGCGATCGCCGATTTGGATACGAGCGGCAGCACGCCAACGATGACGAACGCGAGCAAAAGCCCGGGAGAGAGGATACCGCTTACCGACTGAATCTGACTTAGTTGCGTGCCGGCATAAACATAGGCCATGGTGCCCGCGAGCATTCCGAGCTGGCTTACCCAGTAGAATGTCGTTGTCTTAATGGGAGTGAGCCCCATGACGAGATTGACGAGAAAAAACGGGAAGGCAGGCACAAGCCTTAAAGCGAAAAGATAGAATGCCCCCTCTTTTTTGATCCCCTCGTTGATCGCCGTAAGCTTCTCCCTGAACTTGCTTTGCATCCAGTCTCGAAGCAAAAATCGCGAAACGGCGAAAGCCAGAGTCGCTCCAATCGTGCTCGCGAACGAGACGATCAGGGTTCCAAGCCAAAAACCGAAAACCGCCCCGCCTGCCAGGGTCAAAACCGTGGCGCCCGGAAACGAGAGCGCCGCGGTGAGCGCGTAGACGGCGAAGTAGGCGCCGATCATCGCGGCGGAGTTCCCTTCGTAATACGTGTTGAGCGCGTCCTGCTGCATTTTCAATGCTTCAAGCGTTAGGTATTGACCAAGATTCAGCGTCTTAAACGCGACGACGCACGCTACGACGAGAATCACGATGAGAGTTTTGAAAATCGGTCGTTTCATGAAGGACCTTCCTTTGTCATAAGTAAGTGAAGATAGGCCTGAAATTATTACATCTGAGAACTGGATTAATTTCGACGCGATAAGCGTCATTCGAAATTTCCAATAATACTGCAAGAAAACCGAACCGAGAGTCACTGATGGCGAAAGACTCTTTTGAGGATGCCGCGATCAGGAGCGAGAAGACGAAAATAACTTATCTCGAATTATGACTGGTCGCTCAATAAAGAGGATTCGCCTTGAGGTTACAGATAAACATTTTTCCGCTATAACTTTCGTCATATGACGAATAGGAGAAAAGTGACTGGCGACCAAAGCTTAAGTTCTCCGCTGTTTCTCAATCGCCTTCGCAACCGTGACGCCGGAGCGATCGAAACTGTGGTGAAGAGTTACACGGAACACCTTTATCGCGGAGCGCTTGGCCTTGGCTTTGACGCTCATTTGGCCCGCGAACTCGTGCAGAGCGTTTGGACGACGTTTTTCGATGTCGTCGGCACCTTTGAAGGCCGTTCGCACGTAAGAACCTTCATTTTCGGAATCCTTTACAACAAAGCGTCCGAGCTAAGGCGCGAGAACGCGCGTTTTGACAGCGTCGATCCGATCGAGAAGATCCTGGAATCAAGGTTTGATGTGAGCGGCAAGTGGAGCCAGCCCCCTGTTGATCCTGAGAAATTTCTCATGGCTTCGCAAACGATGGCCCTGATCCAAAAATGCCTGGACTCCTTGCCTCTTATGCAACGCATGGCCTTTTACCTCAAGGAAATCGACGAACACGGCAGCTCCGATATCTGTAATATTTTGAAGGTTACGGTCACTAACTTAGGAGTGCTTCTCTACCGAGCAAGAAACCGCTTGAGGGAATGCATAGAGAGTAATGCCAGAACAGAGGCTTTTTGAGGGTAATATAACCCATGCTGCCGTGTAACGAAATTGTTCGAATCTTGAGTTTCCAGGAAGACCTCTCGTTGATGAGGCGTGCCGAGCTGCGTATGCACCTCCTCATGTGCAAGCACTGCTCACGCTATGCGACTCACCTCAAGATGATGAAGGACGGATTTAGCAAGCTGTTCGCGAAGATCACCCAGACCGAGAGGTTCACAATCAACCAGATTGAAAATCAGATTCTCGACGTCCTGAAGAAGACCTCGGGATAGGCCTATGAGAATTCCATCATGGCCTGACAAAAGCTACCCTCTGTGGATACGGCTGGTCCTTCGCGCTCAGAAAAAAAAGTACGGCGCAAGTCTTGAGCCTACGCGTCTTTGGGGACGATCACCGCGGCTTCTCATGGGACTGCAAGCGCTTTACAGCGCCATTGACCGGAAAGGATCGCCCATTGATCCCGCCTTGCGTTCGCTTGTGACGGTTCGAGTTTCGCAGATCAACCGCTGTTCCTTTTGCATCGACATCAATAGCGCGCTCTTGCAGGAGCGCGGAGTACGGATAGACAAGGCACTGGCGCTTGCGGAATTTGAAACCGATCCCTCATTCAGCGAAAGGGAGCGCGCAGCACTTGCTTACGCCGAGGCGATGACCCGGTCGGATAAGAGTGTCGATGACAAAGTCTTCGGCCGGCTCCACGCGCACTTTTCCGAAGCTGAAATCCTTGAACTCACCGCGGTGATCGCCTACCAGAATCTATCGAGCAAGTTCAACGCAGCACTTGGCGTTCCAGCACAGGGATTCTGCCCGATTCCCGCGTCGGACGTATCCAGCAAAAAAGCCACGTGACTTGCGGCCAACCTCATTCAGGAACTCGTCGTTTTCCCCAGCATCACCCGCCCGATGGCAAATCCCGCTCCTCCAACGAGCGCCACCGGAAGCCAGTGCCACAAGAGCGCGTGAAGAGGGTCATCATTCATGCAAATGAACTGAATTCCGGCAGCGCCAAGAGCTGCGACGGCAAGCGCGGCTAATACGCCCACTCGTCCGGGTTCCAGAGCCGCGGCCCTCCGGAGCATCCAGAACAAGAGCATGCCGGGTAACAACGCGAAGAGAACGATATCACGCGCGCAAGAAAACCCGATTCCGCCCTGAACATTCTCGGCCACGAGGAACTCGCGACCTATGGCGCCGAACCATAGAACTAGCGTGATCAGCGGAATCGCCCACAGCCAGAGCCTTTTCCGGTCAGGCACGCTCAAGATGAAAGCGGAGAGCGCGGAAAGCACGGCCAACCCCAAGGCCGAGACGGCTTGAAGCGAGAAGCCGGCACGCCCAATCGCAAGACTTAAGTCAGACCGCAAGCCGCATAAGAGCGTAGCCGCCGTTACGCAAGAAATCGAAAAGAGAAGCCACCGGGAAAAGCGCGACACCGGCGAATCCAGCCGCTTGACGGGCTTGCTTGCCAGAACCAATTCCTCGATGAGTTTTTCCGTCTTCACTTTCCACCCATCCTAAACAGACGCCTGATCGCCTCGTATCCCCGGAAAGCCGTCACTTTGACGGCGCTTTCGGACATTCCGGTCCGCGCCGAGACTTCCTTGACGGATAGATCATGGATCTTCAAAAGCTCGATCACCTTCCGCTGTTTCTCGGGGAGATGTTCAAGCAAAGACCGAACCTGTTCCCCTTTTTCCATGCCAGTATTTTGCTCCGCCGTTTTCGCGAATCGTTCGATGTCTCCAGAAACCGGCGACTCGATCTTTTCAAGCCTGCGGCGTTTTCTATAGAAATCAGTCATGCGATGCTCACAAATCGCATAAAGCCATGGCCCCACTGGCCTGCCACGCACATAGGTGTGACGGACCCGGTGAATCGCCAGAAGCGAATCCTGTAGGACGTCATCTACCGTTTCATTTTCGCCCATGCGTTTAACCAGGAATGACCTGAGCAGCACGCAAACCTCGCCGAGAAATCTCTCGTAGGCATCCTTGTTTCCTTCCTGAGCGGCCAGAAGGAGGGGTGAAAGCTCAGCGTCTTTACTCGAATCCAATCCCAAACCTTTCGAGCCGCTCACCTGTCAATGCGCTCGGATCACGGAAACGGTTACGGAAAAAAACTTTCAAATCCTTGTAACCGAAACACCGAACGACGCGCATTAGGGGTTGAAGACAACACCCCGCTTTGCAGTTTAAGCGGACTCAACAAGAAGGAGGCCACGAAAATGGCATTATTTCAAGTGCTTGGAAAACTTTGGCTCATCGCGATGCTGGTCACTGGAGTCAGCGCCTATGCGGGGGGCTGGGATGGCAACAAAGGCCTCTCCAAAATCACCGTCCCTGGAGAGCTTGTGTGCATCGGTTGCAGCCTCAAAAAGCTGGAAGGGGCCAACGCCCAGTGCAGCTTGTTCGCGCAGCATACCATTGGCCTTCGAACGGCGGATGGAACGCTATGGAGCATCATCGACAACGCGCAGGGGCATGACATCGCGCGAGGGCACGGCCTGCTCGACAATAAGAAAGCCACCATCACCGGCTATCTGTACCCCGTTGCCCACATGATCGAGATCGAGGCGATCGCGGTGGATGGCGTGGACAAGAAG
This sequence comes from Deltaproteobacteria bacterium, assembly GCA_016186905.1. GTDB lineage: Bacteria > Bdellovibrionota > UBA1018 > UBA1018 > UBA923 > JACPKS01. The sequence goes on along the minus strand of JACPKS010000026.1, from coordinate 15,618 downwards.
GAGATCAGCCGCAACGCATGGAAGCTGGACCAGAAGCTCGGCAAGGCCCTCTTGGAGCGCAAAGCAGGTGAAGCTCCGGTATTTCCGCAGGAAGGTGACTCCCGCGCTCATTGATGAACGCGGCTTGAGCCGAGGGCAAAAACATGGACTTCGCGAATGGCTTGGCATCGTACATCGGATCATCATGGCCGCTGTCCCTGGCTGCAGCTTTCTTAGGTGGCCTGGCGAGCAGCCTCACCCCCTGCGTATACCCGCTGATCCCCATCACGGCGGCCTACGTGACCTCGCGGACTTTGACCGGCGCCGCCTCACGCTGGCGGGCATTCACGCTATCCGTGCTGTACGTGACAGGACTTGCGCTAACGTACGCGGGACTCGGAATGATCGCCGCGCTCACCGGATCGTTTTTCGGCGTCGTGAACACCCATCCGGTTACGTACCTCGTGATCGGCGTCCTGCTGACCTTCATGGCCCTGGCAATGCTCGAAGCGATCAACCTGCCATTTCCCAGGTTTCTTACGGCCGCCAGAAATGACTCCGGGAAAGAAGGTAAACGATGGCTGGGCGCGCTGGCCATGGGGTTCGCCTCGGGCTTCGTGGCCGGCCCCTGCACGGTGCCAGTATTCGCTGCGCTGCTGGGATATGCGGCGGCGCAAGGAAACCCTGTATTCGGGTTTTTGCTGCTTTTCGTGTTCTCGTTCGGGTTGGGAACTCTGCTCATCCTCGTGGGAACGTTCTCTTCTGCTCTTGGCAAAATCCCCAAATCAGGCGCGTGGATGGCGCGCATGAAGATGCTGATGGGATTGATGATGCTGGCTGTGGCGGATTATTTCATTTACCGGGCCGGGGCGGCAGGGTGAACTTGCAGGGGAAAACGATATGCAAAATCTTTCGGGTCTATTGACGTCTTTCATGGTCATCATCGCTTTGACCGCCCCTGGTCCGGTCCGAGCGGCTGGTGGGGTCGGAGACCCGGCGCCGAGCTTTACCCTCAACTCGCTGGATGGCACGAGGATATCCTATCGAGGCGCGGCTGGCCGTCCGGTAATGCTCGTATTTTGGGCGACCTGGTGCCCGAACTGCCTCAAGGAGATCCCCGTGCTCAAGAAAATTCATGAGCGCCTGAGAAACCGCATGGACCTTTACGCCATCAATGCCGACATTAACGACTCTCAAGCCAAGGCAGCCGCCTACCAGCGAAAACATGAACTTCCCTATCCCGTTCTCTACGACAAGGGCTCGACGGTCACTCGTCAATACGGCGTGATGGGGACGCCAACCGTTGTGATCGTCGACAAGGCTGGCATCATTCGATATCGGGATGCGGTGGCGCCGAATACTGAAGACATTGACGTACGGCTCTTTGGCGACCAACCTTGGAATATGGAAACGCCAAGCTCCGCCGGACAACGCTCGAAGGGCTTCAACCACCTCACGTTAGAAAAAAGCCCGTATCTCCAGCAGCACGCCCATAATCCGGTATGGTGGTACCCCTGGAGCGACGAAGCGCTGGAAACCGCTCGCAAGCGGAACAAGCTCATCTTTCTTTCGATTGGCTATTCCACCTGTCACTGGTGCCACGTCATGGAGAACGAGTCGTTCACGAACCAGGAGGTCGCCGACGTTCTGAACCGCCATTTCATCGCGATCAAGGTCGATCGCGAGGAACGGCCCGATCTTGACGCGATCTACATGGATGCCGTTCAAGCCATGACCGGCTCCGGTGGATGGCCCCTGAATACGATCCTCACTCCCGATCGAAATCCGTTTTTCGGCGGGACCTATTTCCCAAAGGATCGCCTTCTCTCGGTCCTGAGCCAGATCGCCGATGCGTGGAAGAATCAGCCTGGCAAAATTCAAGAGGTCGCTCAAAATCTGGGCCGCTATCTCAAAGAACAAGAGCGCGAGAGCGTGTCAGGGGATTACACCAACGCGGTTTTCTCAACCTTCTTTCGAGGTTTCAAAAATGGCTTTGACTCCGATCAGGGCGGAAGACTCGGACGGCCCAAGTTTGTTCCGTCCTATGATCTTCGTGTTCTATTGCGGATCTACCGTCGCACCGGAAGCAAAGACGCCCTCAAGATGGCGCGGACCACGCTCGATCACGTCGCCCGAGGCGGCATTTACGATCATGTGGGCGGCGGATTCCATCGTTACTCAACCGATGACCGCTGGCTTGTCCCGCATTTCGAGAAAATGCTCTACGATCAGGCGGCACTTGCCAACGCTTATCTCGAAGCGTTCCAGGTCACGCACGAACCGGAATACAAAACCGTAGCCCAGGAAACGTTGGATTACGTTCTGCGCGACCTGACCTCGCCCGAAGGCGCGTTCTATTCCGCGGAAGACGCCGACAGTGAAGGAACGGAGGGCAAGTTCTACGTCTGGAGACTTTCCGAGCTCAGCAAACAACTCGCGCCGCGGGAGTTATCCGAACTTTCAAGAGCCTACGGGGTCAGCTCATCGGGAAACTTCGAAGGTGGAGCGAACATCTTGAACCTTCAGCCGGGATATTCGCGATTCAAGAGATCCAAGACTCTTGTTTCCGCGATGACGAAGCTCCGCGCCGTCCGCGCGGGACGCATCAGGCCATCCCGTGACGATAAGGTGCTCGTTTCCTGGAACGGACTGATGATCTCGGCGATGGCGAAAGCGGGACGTGTCCTTGATGAGCCCCGCTACGCGGAAGCGGCGGAGAAAGCCGCGTCCTTCATCCTCGCGCGCTGCAGGGACAAGTCGGGACGACTGTCCCACCGCTGGATTGCTGGCGAGGCGAAATACGAGCCCTTGGATGAAGACTACTCCTTCTTCGTCGATGGGCTCATCGAGCTCTACCAGTCCACCTTCAATCCTCGATGGCTTACGGAGGCTAAGGCGCTTCAACAAACGCAAGACCGGCTGTTTTTCGATCAGGCCACGGGCGGCTACTACTTGACCACGGGAGCCGATAAACATCTGCTCCGGCGAGGAAAGAACTTCTTCGATAACGTCGTGCCGTCTGGGAATTCCGTGACTATTCTGAACCTATTGCGCTTGGGCGATCTTCTCATCGAACGACCGTTAAGAGAAAAGGCCGCCAAACTCCTCAAGGCATACCCCAAGGAAGCAATGACCCACCCTAATGCCTTTCCGCAGATGCTCATCGCTCTGGATTACGCCTTGGATCGGTCCAAGGAGATTGCGGTGGTCGGCAAGGTCGCGGCCACCCCGGTACAGCGTTTCCTCGGCGCACTCCGCGCGGACTTGAACCCGAATCTCGTCATTGCCGCCGGCGAGCCCGGCGACACGCAAGTTCCGCTTCTCTCGAAGCGTCCGATGCGGAACAACAAGCCCACCTTCTACGTTTGCCGGAATCACGTTTGCAAACTACCAACTACTGATCCGGAAAACGCGAAGAAGTCCGTTCAAGAATACGAGGCCTACGAGCTGTAAGACTGAGCGACCGCCACTCTGGCACGTCCAGCCAAAACGACCATCAGGAAGCGCAGCAAGACAGCTTGCTTACATCCTTATTAAAAGTCTGCGCGCAAAGTTTGATCGCTTCCGACTGCGTCAGGTAGGGAAAAAATGAAGTCGCCAGGTCTTCGACACCGATCCCGAACTTCATCGCAAGCGTTGGAATCTCGATCAACTCGCCGCCTTCAGGCGCCAGGATATGCGCGCCGAGGAGTTTTCCGGTATCCTTGTCCGCAACGAGCTTGACGAACCCTCGCGTGTCTCTGGCCGCAAGGGCTCGCGGCACATGCTCCATGCGGAGTGTCGCGGAAACCGCGTTGATTCCTTTTGCTCGGGCCTGCTCTTCGGTCAGCCCCACGGATGCGACCTGTGGGTCGGTAAACGTGACCTTGGGAAGAATCGTGACATCGAATTTGCGGTGATGCCCATTAAGGGCGTTATCGGCAGCGAGATTTCCGCTATGGGCGGCAACATACACGAACGCGGCTTCAGCGGTGCAGTCACCCGCGGCGTAAATATCGGGGTTTTTCGTCTGTAGGTATTCGTTCGTCCGGATATGCCCTTTCGGGCCAAGCTCCACACCTGCGTCGGCGAGACCCAAACCCTCGGTGTCCGGACGGCGCCCTGTGGCTACGAGAAGCTGATCCGCCTCAAGAGTTTGACGAGCGCCGTTTTTTTCAATCCCGATTTGGTAGCCCCGGCTGTCTCGATTCACGAAAAGAATCTTAGCTCCCGCGTGAATCGCCATTCCTTCTTCGGTTAAATATTCCTCAAGAGCATCGCCAACATCTCCGTCTTCGAGCGGCACAACTCGTGGAAGCGCTTCGATCACGGTGATCTTCACGCCCAGGCGGGAAAACATCTGCGCAAGCTCAAGACCGACTGCCGCAGCGCCAAGAACAATCATGCTCTTCGGCAGCGACTCAAGATTCATCGCGGAAGTGGAATCCAGAAAGCCCGCGTCGCTAAGCCCGGGAATCGGTGCCGCCCACGGGCGTGCTCCGGTCGTGATGAGGAGTTTTCCGGCTGTGAGCCTCACGCCGCTTGAAAGTTCCACCTCGGCTGATTTCAAAATCTTCGCTTTGCCCTCGATGTATTCAATCCCAGAGTGGCTTTTCAGAACATCCCGGTACTTGGCCTGTCTGAGCGCGTCGACGAGTTCATCTTTTTGGGCGCGCACGTCATTCCAAGACAGATTCCCCCGGTGCGTGGCAATCCCCTTAAACGAATGCCGCTCGCTTCGATGCCGAATCTCGGATGCGCGAATGAGGGTCTTGGAGGGAACGCAGCCCACGTTGACGCAGGTGCCGCCAATAGTCCCGCCTTCGATCAAGCCCACGTTTGCCCCGATCTCGGAAGCGCGAATGGCAGCCGCAAAGCCAGCGGAGCCAGCCCCGATCACGAGAAGATCAAAGTTGCCGCCTTTCATATCGCCCTCCTCTAACTAATTCTTCTTTTTCTCAAGACCGCACGGATCGATATTGGCCGAGTCCCAGTACGCGATGTAACCGGGGTTATCCCGAATCTCTTTTACGATCTTGCAGTCGGTTTCTTGGCCCTTGTATTGATCCTTGGAGAACTTCACTTTGGCATGACCGATTTTATGTTCTGGATCGGGCTTCTTGTATTCCACTTCTTCGATCCGGTTTTTTTCAACCCCGGCCCGATCGAGCGCTTTTTTCACGCCGAACACGCAGCCGCTGCAGGTCATTCCTTTGACAAGATAATCGCGTTCGATCGTGGCGGGCTGCGAGCTTGCCTCACCCGCAGGCGCTATCTTTGAGCTTGGACCACCACAACACGCAAGCGCTATCTTTGAGCTTGGGCCATTACAGCAACACGCGGCTGCCGCGATCGCTCCCGAAATGAAAAGGTTTGTAAAAGAAAAGAGCTTCATAACCACCTCCTAAGTTACCCGGTGATCCTTGAAATGATCGCCGGAAAGAAAATGAAGAACGCGACCAGCACCGTCGCGAGCCAAAGAAAAATCTTGTTGATTTTATCCGACCTGGGATCGGCGCAGTAGCTTCCGGGAGCGCACTCCTCGGCGGGCTTCTTTCGATAGGTGAAATAGAAAGAAGTTCCCAGGAAAACTACCGCAAGCGCGATGAACAGCGGCCGGTAAACCTCGAACTTCTGAACAAATGCGGCGCCGGAGATTCCCAGGATCGCGAAAACCACGGGTCCGATGCAGCAGAGCGACGCGAGTAATGCCGTGACAATGCTTCCGACGACAGATGCCTTTTGAATGCGTTCTGAACTCATAAGACCTCCTTGCGCGCGCCGTTCCTTCGGGGCGGCGCGACCTCGGGCTCAAAGCTCTCCAAGATAGGACAGGTTTCATTGGTTGCCTTGTTGTCGCAGTCGCGGATGAGCTTCTTGAGAGCTTTTTTCATGGCTTCAAGCCTGGAGATCCGTGCCTCGACTTCACGCAACGTTTTTTCGGCACGGTCCCGCACGTCCGCGCATTTCGATTTCTTTTCAATGCGCAGGGAAAGCAGGGCTTGGATGTCTTCAAGAGAGAAGCCGAGCTGCTGGGCTCGCTTGATGAATTGCACTGTGCGAACGGCCTCTCCATCGTAGATGCGGTACCCGGAATCCCGGCGCGCGATGGGGCGTAAAATCTTGCGCCGTTCGTAATAGCGAAGCGTCTGGATGTTCACGTTCGCCATCTTCGCCACCTGGCCTATGGTAAGATTCATCGGCTTGTTCATAATGTCAGAATACACCTTATACCTGAGTATAGAGTCAAGCGCTGTGAACTTGCGCCAGTCCGGTTAGTGTACCAAAATACTTCAGTACTACCAGTCAAAAACACCTTTACTTCAAGGCAGATAGCATGTTCGCGTGTCGCGTAGCATTATTTTATCGTTGAATTACCAGACAATAAGACTAAACTTTAGTCAAAGAACTCTCCAACGAACTTAAATCTTAAATCTTGAGGAATGTTTGGGGAGGGGAGGTTTTTATGAAACGGATTTTGTTGCTCCTGGCCGTGGTTTGTTGTTGTAGCGGTGCGCCTTCTGTTTTTGCGCAAGATAGCACCTGCGCGATCAAGATTCTGTGTGCCGAGGGTTTTACGCCACTCTACATGCCTAACTGCAAGGCCACCTGTGTTCCAAATGCGGCGCAGGCTCCAGAGGTTGTTCCCGTAAGTGGGGCAACGCCTTGCGGAGATAAGTTTTGCGCTGAGGGACAAGTATGCTGCAACGCGAGCTGTGGAATCTGCACGCCGCCGGGTGGTTTTTGCACGATGCAAGTTTGCGGTTCGATATCAATCGAGTGAGCGAGGAACGCCGGGCACATGAGGAGCGTGTGCCATGAAGAACTTAAAATGGATGGTGGCAAGCACCGTTGGGATCATCGGCCTTTAAAGTTCCTTAAAGTGCCCATCCCCGCGAACGAAGAAATCGTAGGTCTGTTCGTAGTGCTTCACCACGGTGTCCACCGAATAGCGAAGCTGAATTTCCACTCCGGCCACAGGCGCTGCTTTCGTTCCGACGTTCAAGACGCTTGGAATCGCGACGCGCGCGTTGAAGGTGTAACCCCAGGCGACGTCGACGAGCGCCGGGATGATCGTCACATTGGCAAGATACTGCCCTTGGCCGTCGTAGCTTCCGTTGTAGGTGTAGTTCACGCGGAATTTGAAATCGATGACCTCAAGCCCGTAACCGTTTTCAAACGACATTTCGTAAGTTTTGAGCGTCGGGCCCATCCAACCTTCAAGTTCTGACGCGCGGGTCACGCCCTTGGGCAGGGCTGTTGCGCGGTCGGTGCGGATATTCACGACAGGCTTGTTATCGACGATGAACTGCCAGAGCTCTTTTCCAAGATTAACGATCGTTTCAATGTCGACTCCATCGCCGCCCTTGCCGGGTTTTTTGGGGCCGACATCCCATGCCGAATACCGCCGCGAGGCCGCGAAACCGCTGCCATTCACCGCGGGCTCGTTGAGTTCGCGGATTTGAACGTTCTTGATCGTGTAGTATGGGTCGTCGTCACCCGCGAACGCCGCGTGCGCGGTCGCCGTCAAATTCCAAAACAAAATCCCACAGAATGCGAACGCGGTGAGCGCAGCTTGAAGTTTTTTCATGATGACCCCTCCCAGGATATAGTTCGAATAACGGGTTTTTCTGGAGTCGCCTAGCGGGAAGTTGAATTATGCGGCGCGTGAATCAATTTTACTGGCAGGAAAAGCATCGACGTGGCGTTTCAGCACATGCCGAAGCCCGCAAATTTTCTCGCCAAAATTGTCATCGGTTGAGGGTCTGCTCGCGGCCTGGTCCCGTGCTGATCGTCACGACCGGGATGCCCAGCGTGCGCTCGATGTACCCGACGTACGCGCGAAACGCATCCGGCATTTCGCCAAACGTTTTCGGGCGGTCGGGCAGCGTCTTCCAGCCCTTAAGCGACTCGTAAACGGGCTTCACGCGTTCGAGCTCGCGGATGTTGCTTGGGATGGTATTTCGGCGCGCGCCGTCCACTTCGTACGCGACACAGACCTTGAGTTCCTCAAGGCCCGAAAGCACGTCCGCCTTCATGAGCGCGATACCCGTAAGTCCATTTACTTCGACGGCGTATTTGAGCGCGACGAGATCGAGCCAGCCGCAGCGGCGCGGGCGCCCGGTCGTAGCGCCGAATTCCTGGCCTTGTTTGCGAATCCATTCTCCAAGGTCGTTGTCGAGCTCGGTGGGAAAGGGGCCGCCGCCCACACGCGTGGTGTAGGCTTTCGAAATTCCGATGATGCGGTCGAGGCTTTTGGGGCCGATTCCGCAGCCGGTGAAAATTCCGCCGGTGATGGTGTTCGAGGACGTCACGAACGGGTACGTTCCGTGCTCGACGTCCAAGAGCGTACCCTGCGCGCCTTCAAAGAGAATCGTGTTCCCCGCGGCGATCGCTTCCTGGATGAGCACGCGCGTGTCGCGTACCATGGGCTTGAGTTTCTTTCCCATCTCGAGCGCCCAGGCGTGAAGTTCTTCCACGACGAGAGGCTCGTGATTGTAGAGCGCGGCAAGCACCGCGTTTTTCTCGCGGATCGCGGCTTCGATCTTGTCGCGCAGCAGGTCTGAGTCCATCAGGTCGCCGACCATGACCCCGCGTCGCGCGACCTTATCCTCGTAACAGGGCCCGATTCCGCGAACGGTGGTGCCGATCTTTGCTTTGCCGCCGGATTCCTCGCGCAGACGATCGATGAGCTTGTGATAGGGCATGATCACCTGCGTGCGCTCGCTGACCCATACGCGCGTGCCGCGCGACTCCGAAATCAATCCGCGTGCCGTGAGCGCTTCGACTTCGCGCAGGAACACCTCGGGATCGAGCACGACCCCGCTTGCGATCACGCAGGTTTTTCCGGGATGGAGCACGCCGGAGGGAATGAGATGAAGGACGGTTTTCTCGCCGCCCACGACGAGCGTATGGCCGGCGTTGTTGCCGCCCTGGTAGCGCACGATGAGATCCGCGCGTTCGCCGTAGAGGTCGACGATCTTGCCTTTGCCTTCGTCGCCCCACTGGGCGCCAAGAACCGCGATGTTGGCCATGGAGCTCCGCCGTTGATCCGCCGCGCGTTCGCGGGCCTAGTTCAACACGCCCGTGCGTTCGCCGCGCGTGAAAAAACCCACCATCTGTTGTGCCGCCGTGATGCCCACGCGCAGCTGCGCTTCGGCCGTCGACGCGCCCAGGTGCGGAGTGACGATCGCCTTCGCGTTCTGGACAAGCTTGCTTGGGCTTTTCACGGGTTCCTCGGCGAAAACGTCGAACGCCGCGCCTCTTAATTTTCCTGAGCTCAGAAGGTCGGCAACCGCGTCTTCGTCGACAAGCCCGCCGCGCGCGCAGTTGATCAGAAACGCGCCGTCTTTCATTTGCATGAGGCGGTCGCGATTAAACAGACCCTTGGTTTCTTTGATGAGCGGAAGATGGAGCGTCACGATGTCGGCTTCTTTGAGCACTTCCTCGATCGAATTCCGCATCGCGACCTTGTCGCGGATCTCGGCGGGAAGCTGCGAAGGGTTTTTCACGAGCGGGTCGTAGCCAACGACCTTCATGCGCAGGCCGATCGCGCGGTCGGCGACGATGCGGCCGATATTGCCAAGACCCAATACGCCGAGCGTTTTTCCGGTGGCTTCAAGCCCCGTGAAATTCGCGCGGTCCCAGCGGCCGGCTTTCATCGATTCGTGCGCTTGCGGCACCTGACGAAGCGCCGCGAACATCAGCGCGATCGCCTGTTCGGCGGCCGCCTGCGAGTTGGCCGAGGCGGTGTTCATCACGGTGATTTTTTTCCGAGTCGCGGCCTCGACGTCGACGTTGTCGACACCCGCGCCGGCGCGGCAGATGAGTTTCAACTGCGTTCCCTTTTCGATCACCTCGCGTGTGACCTTTGTTGCCGAACGCACGACGAGGCAGTCGTAGCCGGGGATGAGCTTAAGGAGCTCTGCGGCGTCGGTGGCTTTGCGCACGTCGAGCTCGAAGCTTTTTTCCGATTTTAGAATATCCAGGCCATCATTTGCGAGGCCATCTGTTATCAAAATTTTAGTTGGCATCTTGTATCCCTCTTTCGCGCGCTTCGCGCGCGTGTATTGCTCGCGTGTGCTAGTAATGCGATTCCGCGAACGTTTTCAAGACAGCGCCCGTGCCCGCGCCGAATTCGAACTTCTTGTAGCCGAGATCGCGCAGAGTCAGCTCAAGCGCTCCGATTCCGATCAGGATGTCGAACTTTTCGACGTAACCGAGGTGCGTGAGGCGGAAGATCTTCCCTTCGAGCTCTTCCTGCCCGCCCGCGATCGTGACGCCGTACTTGTCGCGCATCGTTTTCGGGATGGCCTTGCCCTCTTTGATCTCGGCGGGAACTTTCACCGCCGTGACGGACGGAGAGGGCGCGTCCTTGGCGAGCATCTCGAGCCCCATCGCCTTCACCGCGGCGTGGGTCGCGCGCGCGAGAAGGTCGTGACGTTTGAAGATCGTCTCGAGGCTTTCCTCGCGGATCATTTTCAGAGTTTCCTGCAAGCCGACGATGAGGCCCACGGCCGGCGTCCACGCGGTCTGGCCCTTCGAGAGACCTTTTCTTTCTTTCGCGAGGTCGAAGTAAAAACGCGGAAGATCGGCTTTCTCGTTGAACCTCCACGCCTTCTCGGAGAGCGCGATGCACGCGAGACCCGGCGGAAGCATGAGCGCCTTCTGGGAGCCGGTGAGCAGAACGTCGATGCCCCAGTCGTCCATCGGAAGGTTGAACACGCCAAGCGCGGTGATCGCGTCGACGACCGAGATGCAGTCGGGCTTGGAGCGCACGAGTGCCGCGATTTCCTTTGTCGGCATCAGCGTGCCGGTGCTTGTCTCGGACGCGGTGAAAAGCACGCCGCGCGCGTCGGGGTTCTTGGTGAGAAGTTCTTCGATCTGGGAGGGCTTTACCGACTGGCCGGCCTCAAGCTTGATCTCAAGCGGATTGAGCCCGTACGCCTTCGCGATCTTCGTCCAGCGCTCGCCGAATTTTCCGCCGTTGACCGTGATGACCTTGTCGCCTTTTTTGAAAAGATTCGTGACGGCGGCGTCCATCGCGCCGGTGCCGCTCGAGGTGAGCATCATCACGTCTTGTTTGGTTTGAAAAAGATATTTGAGCCCTTCGAGTACTTCCGCCATGACGGCCATGAACTGGGGCGTGCGATGATGGAGGATGGGCTTCGCGGCAAGTGCGAGCACGTTTTCGGGAACGGGGGTCGGGCCGGGGGTGAGAAGATAGGTCTTTTTCATGGGAAAAGCGCTCCTTGCTTGAGTCGAAACTGAGTGTGTAGTTGCGTTGAAAGTTTTAGCAGAGAAGGGTGGGGCTGTAACGAAAAAACAGGCCTGACCTTCGGCGCGCGCGGGTACCGATGGCCTCGGGCGGCGATTCTTTCCGCCCGGGCTGCGTCATCGGGCCATTTTTCCCCAGTTGGCGGTGCGGCAATCAGCTTTATATGGTGTTAAACGGCGCGGCATTACCCTGGGAGATTCAAAATTTTGAATCGAAGAGTGCTTCGCGATTCCGCATGTGCAAAATGGTGTCCTGCGAAATTCAAAACATTGAATTTCGAGGTGGCCACGGGCTGGGGCCTGGGCTCGATAAGCGTCTCAATCAACAAGCAAGGACGAGAAAACCACTCCAGAGACGAGTAATGTTGAAATAGGGGCCATAATTTAATAATATTCTATTGCCCCAGTATAGAATATGATATAAATTTCCTCGAAAGGCGAAATCCGTCATGCCGAAAGCAAGACAACTCGAAATGTTCAAAAAACCGGCGCTCGAATACGGCGGTGGGCTGGAACGCGGGCGGCGGAAGACTTATCGGCCGTTTGATTCCAAAAAACCGGTGCACGTTGTCATGCGCGCGGGGCGAGCCCGGGGAGAATGGTCGCTATTACGGCCTGCGAACCGAAAAACGGTTGATCACATCGTGCGTACCTACGCGAAACGATTCCGCGTGCGCGTGATGGAATTCCAAAACGTCGGCAATCACCTGCATTTGCTGGTCCAGGCGTCGCGGCGCAGGGATTTTCGCTCGTTCATGCGCACGATTCCGGCGCAGATCGCGACGAAAGTGACGGGGGCGAAAAAGGGAAATGCGTTGAGAGGAAAACGACACGATGGCGGCAGCGATCGTGTCGGTGGCGTGGGTGCGGATTTCAAGAGCGACGGAACCGGCGGTGCGGATGCCGACTCAGAAAAAAACGGATCGAAGAGAAAATTCTGGGACGGCTTAGCGTACTCGCGCATCGTGCATTGGGGGCGCGATTTGCTGGGGCTGCGGCACTACCTTACGAAGAACGCGTTTGAGGGAGAGGGTGTGGAGCTCATGACTGTGGTGGGAGTCGTGCGGCGGTTTTTTATTAGGAATGGGAAGCTGGTCGTTTAGCGCTGATCGGCGTCGACATTCAAAGTTTTGAATCCCTAGATAGCCGTGTCAATGGCTACGGCGACGCGATTTCAGCAAGTGTATCACGAACGAGCAGCGCGTATCGGCTCTCCGGCCAGCCCGCGATATCCGCGACGTCACGTCCGGTTGTGACCTTGTCGAGAACGAGGTAACCGAGGCAGTACCCGACGCGCTTCAAGGGCGCAAGCCCGCTCACTGCATCAACGCCAAGGCGGCTTCGGCCGGCTTCTTGCCGCTCTTCTTGTTCACGCGATTGACGATGATCCCGCCGATGATCTCGAGCGCTTCGATGCGCAGGTCGTTCTCGTAAATGAAACGGAAAAAGTTTTCCATGTCCGGATGGTTGCGGAAGTTTTTCGGAACGCCGTTTGAGGTGTTCTCATCCGTTTTTCCTATCGCGGTCGCCATCCCCTCGGCGGAAAGCGTCGGAATCACGCCGCTCGGCGCGCGCTTCACTTTCGCGGCCACGGGTTTGAGCGCCGATTTGCCGGCGAGAGTTTTTGAGGCAGCAGCATACTTCGCGGCGACAGGGGAAGATTTGGCGAGCAGCGCTTTCGCCGCGCCAAGTCTCGCTCCGCTGGCTCTTCGCGGGACGTCCTGTCTTGCGGCGAGGGTCTTCGCGGGTGCCGGGGCGGCTTTCGATGCTTTTTTCTTCTGTGGCATGGGCTTCGTACTCCTTATAGGGTTTTGAGGACTTTAAACGACTCGGTTCATTGCTGCAACTCTACTGCGGCCTTATCCCGCCGGGCTCCTTAATCAGGCCGTAGCGGTGAAGCTTGTTATAAAGTGTCTTGATCGTGACGCCGAGCGACATCGCGGTCTTGGTCTTATTTCCCTGGTGAAAAGACAGAATGCGCAGGATGTGCTGGCGCTCGAGCTCGTCGAGCGAAAGGTTCGCGTTGAATTCGCCAGCGCCGCCGCCCGGCGAATCACCCGCGCCCGTCTTGGGCATCCGGATGTTGAAGGGCACGTCCTCGAGCGTGATCTCGTTGCGCTCGGCCAGGATCTTGATGCGCTCGATGGTGTTCTGCAGCTCGCGGATGTTGCCAGGCCACTCGTAGTTGACGAACACCTCATGGACTTTCGGATCGACGCGCTTGATCTGGATCGGTCCGCCGAATTTCGAGTTCCTAAGAAAGTGATCGGCCAGCGCACGGATGTCTTCTTTGCGTTTTCGCAGAGGAGGCATGCGTAGCGTGATCGTGTTCAACCGGTAAAAAAGGTCTTCGCGAAAGCGGCCTTCCTTCACTTCTTTTTCAAGGTCGCGGTTCGTGGCGCTGATGATGCGCACGTCGACCTGGATCGCCTTCTTTCCGCCCAGCCGGCAGATCTCGCCTTCCTGCAGGAAGCGCAGGAGCTTTGCCTGGATCGCGAGAGAGAGCTCGCCGATCTCGTCCAAGAAAAGCGTTCCGCCGTCGGCGGTCTCGGCCAATCCCATTTTCTGCGTGACGGCTCCGGTGAACGAACCTTTTTCGTGGCCGAAAAGCTCGCTCTCGAGCAGTGTTTCCTGCAAAGCCCCGCAGTTGATCGTCACATAGGGTTTTTGCTGGCGTTCGCTCTTGAAGTGCAATCTTCGCGCGATGAGCTCCTTGCCCGTTCCGGATTCGCCCTGGATGAGCACGGTGGCGTTCGTCGGCGCGATCTTGTCGACCATGTTGATGACGCTCTTGATCGCGGAGCCTTCGCCGATAATGAAGCCTTCGTTGCGGATCTCGTGGTTCACTATGTTTTTGAGCGCGCGGTTTTCTTTCTGGAGCAGGCGCTGCTGGTCGAGGATGCGGTCTTGCGCGTTGCGAAGCTCCTGCGTGCGCTCTTCGACGGTCTGTTGGAGTTTCTTGTTGAAGGATTTGATCTCGCCGTAGAGATTCTGGTTGGTGAACGATACCGAGAGTTGCGCGCCAAGAGACTCAAACGTCATGCGGTCGTCGTCGTCGAACGCGCCAGGGATGTGGCTTTCGACCGTGAGCGCCGCGATGACGACGCCGTCCACGAGCACCGGAATGGTCATCTGCGATTTCGTCTCGACCGGAAACGAAAGGCTCGTGAAATGCGGGTCCTTCGAAACGTCGTTGCAGACGTAGGTCTTCTTCGTCTTGATGACGGTGGCGACGATACCCTCGTTTTTCATCGTGAATCCGGGACGGAGATATTTGTTGTACGCTCCCGAGTGCGCGCGAAGGGTAGCCGTGCCGTCGGCCGATACCGACCAAATCGAGAACGAGTGATAATGGAATTTATTTTGAACGACGGTGACGATTTCGGAGTGGATGTTTTCGCTGTTAAACAGCGACTGAAGTTTAAGGCTCAGTTCCGTGAGCAGCCGAAACTGCGCAAACGATTTCAGCGGGTTTTTGGTCTGAGCAGACGTTTCCTGAAGCATCTTCCTTCTTTATCCTTTTCCGCCATCTTTTTTCGCGGCCATCATGGTCCGCACCCACGCTTGCGCCGCCTTTCTTTTTTACCGGCAGCCTGTAAAAAATTCCAAAGGCGGGATGCATTATATACTTTTTACACGGTGGGGCAACAAGTTTTTATGCAATGCGCTAAGTCTATGTTTTATAACGTTATTATCTGAATCGCCGCGTGTTGACTCATTTGAAAAGGTAACCCGCGGGAGTAAGCCGTGTAAAATGAGAAATGAATTCGAAGCGCTCGCTATACTTGACGGAAACTAATGCTACAATTTTTGCATGACCAACGAAAAATCCTCGAGTGAGCGTCCGCCGTTTTGGCGCCGTAGATTTCTCATTATCCCCGCGTTTCAGCTCAGGCTGATTTTTTGGAACATCCTGATCTCGCTTTTCATCTTCGCGATCGTTCTTTTTCAGATCGCGCGCGCGATGAACGAGCTGACGCAGATGGGGACGAGCGCGGGCTTTCCCTCGGATCACCCATACTTCACCTTCGTGCGCGAACTTTCGGGAAACTTCTACGTTTACGTTTCCGTCGCGTTCATCGTGGGAATCGCGCTTTCGTGGCTGATCACGCTCTTTGTTTCGCACCGTTTCGCGGGGCCGATCTACCGCTTGAGGAAGTTTTTCGACGGCATCGCCAAGGGCGAGGCGGTCAGCGAGATTCGCTTCCGGAAGAACGACTATCTCGCGGACTTCGCGCCGATCATCAACGACGCGTTGAAAAGAGTTTCGAAGTAATCAGTAAAAGGTGCCGACCTACTTTTCGTGGTGTGCCGCGCCGTAAAGAGGGGCGGCCGCGTTTTTATGGCGCGGCACACCACGAAAAGTAGGTCGGCACCTTTTAC
>JACPKS010000039.1 GCA_016186905.1 Deltaproteobacteria bacterium | reverse complement strand
TCTTGCATCCTGCCATGCTTCAGGTGAAG
This sequence comes from Deltaproteobacteria bacterium, assembly GCA_016186905.1. GTDB lineage: Bacteria > Bdellovibrionota > UBA1018 > UBA1018 > UBA923 > JACPKS01. Next base: position 13,554 of record JACPKS010000039.1, on the reverse strand, counting down.
GCGAGCCGGATGTCGTTGAATCCCAAACAGCATTATGCCAGCTCATATCCGCAACCCCAACAGCGCTGCTGACCGCGCTCCAAACGAGACCGGTCGTAAGATCTTTGCACCCGCCGTCTGCCGTCTGCCAGCCACTGCCTTCCACCGCGCATTGCGCGGCCGCGATGACCGCACCGACGGTGAACGCGCCCGAAACAGCCGAGGTCACGCCTCCGATTGAAGAAGCCGCGGTGAGCTTCACTCCCGCCTCTCCCACGCTGTAAGAAACGTTCGTAAACGTCGCGAGCCCCGAAGAAAACGTGGCGGTGAGACCGCCTGAAAGCGTGCCGGTTCCGGTATTCACCGAGAGAGTGACCGTCGAAGTGGAATCGCTTGTCACGCGATTGCCGTACTGGTCCTGCAGCTCCACGATCGGCTGCGTGGAAAACGCCGTGCCCGAGTTCGCGCCGCCGGGCTGTTGATAGAAAGCAGTCTGCGTCGCCGGCCCATGAGTGCCGCTCGCGGAAAAAAGCACCTGCTGTGTCGTTCCCGATGCGATCGTCGCCGTGAAAGAGTGCGACGTCCCGATCACGCCGCCGAGTCTCACGATGCACGAGGCAAGCCCGCTTGCGTCGGTCACCGAGGGCTGCGCGGAGACGATCTGGCCGCCGCCGCTTGCGACCGCGAAGGTTACGTTCGCGCCGGGTACCGGCGTATTGCCGGCGTTGACGACCTTTGCGACGAGATTTTGCGCGAGGTTCGTTCCAACCTGCGCGGTTTGCAGATTGCCGCTGTAAATCGAGATCGTATCGGGAATGAGAGCGAGTGAAACGGTGATCGTACTCGTAACCGTCGTGGTGGAGGTGATGTTGTTCGCGCCGATGAGCGTCGCGTCGTCGACCACGGCATTGATCGTCCCAGAGCCCGTCGCCGTCGGAGTGAATGTCGCGTACTTGCTGGGATTGCCGCCGGTGATGGCGAGGTTCGCCGACGTGAGCGTTCCCGTCATCCACCACGTCGCGGGAATTTCTTTGATGAAGGCGCCGGCGGAACTCACCAGCACCGTCCTGAGCAAAAACGTGTCGCCGACGACAAGACCCGTGGTGCCGATCGGGCTCGCTCCCGTGAGCGCGAAGATTTTCACGAGCGACGCAACTGCCGTCGCGTTGTGCGTGAACGTGGCAACTTTCGTGGTACCCGAGGCCATCGTAGCGGTAAAGGTTTGCGTGCCAACGGTTGTTCCGAGTATCACCGTGCACGCGGCGAATCCCGCGGCGTCCGTTACGACATTGGCCTGCGTGGCGATCAGGCCGCCGCCGACGCCGGGCGCGAACGTCACGCTCACGTCTGGAACAGGTTTACCGGCAGCATCAGTTACTCGCACCATGAGCTGATTGGAGAGCTGCGACCCATTGACCGCGGTCTGCGCGTTGCCGCCAATCGCCGAAATCACGTCGGGCGGGCCGACGTTAGAAGGCGTAAGTGTCGTCGCCACCGTAGCACTCGCAGCCGTCGAAGAGGACGAAGAAGCCCCGGTGACCGCGGTGAGATCGCTTGCCGTCGGCTGCTGGCAGCCGGATAATACGGACGCAGCCGTGCCAAGCGCCACAAAAGAGCAAAATAAAATCCAAGTGTATCGCTCGTTGCCTTTTCGTTTCATCCGCATACGTTCAGCTCCAAAAACTTTCTTAGCCTCCTCTTTCCGAAATTCTAAAATTGATAAGGATCTCCTCCGCCCTGCGGCACGCGCACGCAGCGAATGTTATTCGCGTTCGAACCATTCTTAACGTAACTGCCGTACCACGCGGCAGCCGAAGCATCCTTGTAATACCCCGCCGTATCGCTGATATTTCGAGAGACCCACATGTAGTTCGCCCAGCTCTGAATCGCGACACTTGCGCCGTTAAGCATGTCGCTATTGGTCTCGTAATAACGCGGCGGCCGCCAGTCGCGATAGCCGTTCAAAATCAGTCGATGGCAAACATCATTGCCGACATTGTCGTCGCCGCCCGATGGTCCCGGAGGAAAATCCGTGTCATAATCGTTAGTCGCGCCATAATCGTAAGCATCAGGGGGATCCGCTCCGATTTTCGTCGAGTCCCAAACAAGGTCGTACCAGGTCACCCAGCTTGCGACGATTTGCGACCAAACGAGATTGACACCGTCTCTTTTGCACCCGCCGTTCGTTGACGTCCAGCTGCTGGCCGCGAGGCACTCAGACGACGCGAGGCGTACCGGAATGTTTATGTCGTCGGAATAATATGGTCCGAGATTAATGGTCTGACCGCGCCAGGTGGTTGTAGCCGTCGCGGCGAGCCTGAATTTTTCGCCTGGAGTATTGTACGCGAGGTTTGAAAAAGTATACGCGCCGTTGGTCGCGGTTACCGTCAAACTCGTCGACTCGGTGGTAACCTTTCGGGTTGCCATAGCCCCACTATTGTACTGAATGAGCTTTCCAGTCCCACCAGTACTGTCTGAAGCCGGCGCAACGGTGATCGTGAGCGACGAGCTATCAAACGCGAGCGGCCCCGCGCCGTCGGCGTCGCGCACATACACGACCGGCTGCTGCGACCAGATCACACCAGCGCCTGCGGTCGCTGCACTCACCACGGGTTGTATTACGAAGGCAAGTGTTGTGGGATTGTCTCTGCGAATGCAATACATCGACAGCACGTTTGTCTTTCCCCATGAGCCGGTGCCGGTATTGTAGGTATAAATTGCAGAAGTCGTTGGGCTGCCCACAGTCGCCGTCCAGAAACCAGCTCCGATCGAAATCGAATTGAATAAGTTCGTGTAGGTGGCCATCGCTTTGGCTGCCGCCTCGTTCGTGCGAACATCGCCTCTGCCATTTGGAGGCAACATCCAGTCAGTCTGGCCAGACTGCTGAAGGTCATGACAGTAATCCACCGTCGAGTTATCGGCATCCAAACCATGGTTAGATCCCCAATACTCATTTGTTCGCCCATTGTCGTCGGCATCCGCGGAGCCGGCATTGCCGCCAACACTACTCTGATCCCAGACAAAGTCATGCCAGGTTAAAGAGGGACCCATCGCGCTATAGACCAAGCCCGTCGTGGTGTCTTTGCAACCGCCCAAGCCGTTGATCCACAAGCCCCCAACAAGCTTGCACGCGGCGAGTGGATAGGTCTGGTCGATCGTGACCGCGTTCAGCGCGACCGAAGGAAGACCAGAGCTTGAAGCGGTCAATGTCACGGTTTCCGCTTTGTTGTATGCAAGCTGCGAGAAAGTCGCGACCCCCGCTACGGCATTGACCGTCTGCGAAGTGGCGCAATTGTCTGTGACTCCCGTGGCGCCATTCGTTTTGCAAAGCTTTCCGGTTCCGCTGGTCACCGTGAGGGTCACCGGTGCGGTGGAGTAAGTCGTCGTGGAATTCGTGTTGTCCGCAATGCGGATTTTTGGCTGGGTCAGAAACGCGACATTTACGCCCAAGCCATTAGAGCTTCCGCTGATCTGCTGTGAAACCAGAAGCTTCGTTGGTGCTGGCTGGCGCACGCAGCGGGCGTAGAGCAAGGATGGAGTACCCGTAACGTTCCAGCTTCCCCAGTTTCCTGATGCCGCCGGGAAATCGCTGAGTCGGCCCGCATTTGCAAGGGCGGTCGAGCTGGAATCGCCGGACCAGGTCGTAATATTAGTCGTCTTAAGATACGCCAGCGCGTTATTGCCGCGGGCCGTACCCAACTCGCTGTAAGTCGGGTTTCTCCAGTCCGAAAGCCCCGACTCGACAAGCGAGTGGCAGTAACCAGCTGCATTGTTGTCCACTGCCGGGCCGGACAGATCGTCGGTAATCCCACGCGCGGTTTCCCCAAGGCTCTGGAGCTTCGCCTCCGACGCTCGAATCCCAAACCGCCGCGGTCCAAAGCATCGTCGAAGCGCTCGGCGCGCTCCAGACAAGCCCCAAAGAAGTGTCTTTGCACCCGCCGTCAGTCGTCTGCCAGCCGCCGCCTTCGGCCAGGCACTGCGCCGCCGCGATGATCGTACCCACGTCAAACGAGTTCGAAACCGCCGACGTCACGAGTCCGATCGAAGACGCGGCGTTAATCTTCACGCCGGTCTCACCGACGGAATAACTTACGTTCGTGAACGTCACGAGCCCACTCGCGACGTTTGCCGCAAGCGTGCCGCCGAGAGCGCCCGTTCCGGTGTTGAGCGAAAGTGTCACCGTCGAGGAGCTATCCGACGTCACGCGGTTGCCGTATGAATCACGCACCTCGACCGCCGGCTGCTGCGAAAACGCCGTGCCCGAGTTCGCACCCCCGGGCTGCGTGTAAAAGCTCAGTGCCGCCGCCGGGCCGTGGGTCGCGGAGGCCGTGAACAAAACCTGCTTCGTCGTTCCCGTCGCGATCGTCGCGGTGAACGAATGCGCGGTGCCGACGAGGCCGCCGGGTTTCACGATGCACGACGCGAGCCCATTGGAGTCGGTCACCACCGGCTGCGCGCTCACGATCTGCCCGCCGCCGCTCGCGACCGCGAAGGTGACGTCAACACCTGGCACGGCAGTGGCTCCGGCATTGACGACTTTGACGACAAGATTCTGCGCGAGGTTCGTGCCCACTTGAGCCGTTTGCGCGTTGCCGCTCACAATTGAGATCGAATCGGGGATCAGGGCCAGCGAAACCGTGATGAGGCCCGTCACCGTCGTCGTAGAGGTCAAGTTGTTCTCGGTAATGACCGTGGCGCTGTCGATCAGCGCGTTGACCGTGCCGAATCCCGTCGAGGTCGGCGAGAACACGGCGTACTTGCTTGGGTTGCCGCCCGTAACGGCGAGATTGGTTGAAGAAAGCGTGCCCGTAATCCACCACGTGGCGGGGATTTCCTTGATGAAGGCCCCGGTCGAGCTCACCAGCACGGCCCTGAGCGAAAACGTGTCGCCGATCAAAAGGCCCGTCGTCCCGATCGGGGCCGTTCCGGTCAGCGCGAAGATCTTGAGCTGCGAAGCCACCGATGTCGCCGAGTGGGTGAACGTGACGGAGGGAGTGCTTCCCGACGGCATCGTCGCCGTGAACGTCTGTGTACCGACGGTCGAGCCCAGAATGACGGTCGCCGCCGCGAACCCGGATGAGTCGGTCACAACCGTCGCCTGTGTGGCGATCAGGCCTCCGCCGACACCGGGCGCAAAAGTCACGGATACGTTCGACACCGGCCTTCCGGAGGTGTCGGTCACGCGCACTGTAAGCTGGTTTGAAAGCTGCGATCCGTTAACCGCGGTCTGTGAATTTCCGCTTACGGATGAAATCACGTCAGGCGGACCCGCGGCCGAAGGAGTTAAGCTCGTAGCCGTCGTCGCGGTCGAAGCGTTCGACGCGCCCGTAACGGCGCTGAGATCGCTCGCGGTCGGTTGCTGGCATGAGGAAATAACAATCCCCATGATGAAGAAAACTGAGATAGAAACCGCGAGCTTGGTCCTAAATAACCAGACCATATTCCTCCGACGTCCCGCTTCCACCATCGCGAAGTGTTACGATATGGAGCAGCATTTCGGCCGCCCAATACACACTTTTTTCTGAATATTACCAGACTATAGTATTATGATATTTAATCGGAAAACTGTCAAAACAAAATCCTTTAATAATTTATATAACAATATCAATGCTATCCACGATATGTTTATCTGAGTTTTTTGATCAAATTTTAATGAAAATAGTGCGGCGCGCAGTGCCCGGACCGCTTCGCCTTAATCGATTGAAATAATCTTCCCTAGCCAGTCGACGGGGCCGGCACCGAAGTCGTATCCGACTCCGATCATCGCGCTTTGGAACGTCATCTGGGTGGTATTGTTGCTGAGCGAACCGTTCTGCAAGACCAAAAGCGCTTTGAGCTTCGGACTGACGTAGTAGCTTCCTTCCAGCCGCTCATACGGCCCTGAAAAAGAAACCGTCGACGAAGTGAGCGTAAACGAGCGCTGCGAAAGCCCCACGCCCAGCCGCAAGCCAAACGGCGAGCTCTGCGTGAGCGTCAGGACTTCGCCCACTCTGCGCACTTCGGGCACGCACGTGAAAAAGCAATAGTGAATGCCGAAATCAAAGCCCGAGATCGACGTGCTCAAGCCCGAGGTGCTCAGATAGCTATTGTAGGAAACAAACACGTTCCACTTGCGCGTGAGCATGTAGTTATATCCAACGGTAAGCGAGCCCGGAGAGCTGACCGAGGTGGCTCCAGCTTTGATCGAGTAAGCACCACCTAGAAAGGAGAGCGAATTTTTTTTCGCGGGGAGAAGTTCGCCGCTCTTTTCGTCCTGGGAATAGGCCCACTGAGCGGAAATAAACGCTGAGAGAAGAAAGAAAACCGCAACCGCGTGCTTAAGCCGCTTTGGTCTGAGGTTCATCGGCTTTCGATTTTACCTCAGTCTTCGCCGCAACGCGAGCACGGATCGCCTCATGCACCGCCTGGACCGCCGGCGAATCATAGGGCGGGGGATTGGCGCCGAGCTTGCCGAGGAAGTTCTTGAGCCAGTCCATCCGCTTGCCCGTGAATTTCGAAACAAGCGCGTCCTTGGTCTTTGGCGAATACCCGCAGTACGCCGCCGCGAGGTCCTGAAGATTCATCGCGTCCCAGTCGTCGGACGTGAAGACGTCAAGCGCCGCGAGCGCGGTCGCGTAGGCTTCTCCGCTGGTCTTCGCGTGGTCGTAATACTGCTCGTCTTCCTCGAAGCTCTCCGCTCTCATGATGATCTGCGAGAGGTAGTCCATCGAGTAGGTGTCGGCTTCCTTTTCCTCGGTCTTGGCGAGCTTCGTGAGCTTTTCGGTGAGCGAAAGCTCGTAGGCCTTCTGCTCCACGGCGCTCACCTGCTTGGACGAAGCCTTCGCGAGCTCCATTTTGAACGAGGTCGGCAGAACCTTAAGAAGCAACCCGCGACGAAGCGGCGTGAGCGAGTTGACCAGCACGGCGGCTTCCATCTTCTCGAGGCTGTTGGTGAACGGCAGAAGCCTCGGCACCGAAATCGTCAGCACCGTGCGTCCGATCGGCGAACGCACGCTGCGGCGGTACTCGGCCTGGTTCGTTTGGAAGATGCCGGTGATCTCGGCCGGTTTGATGTCGACCTTCGTTCCCATGTAGCGCTCAAGCGTCTTGGCCGGAAGTTTCTTTTCGAGCTCGGCCGACTTATCGGGCGGCAGAATGGAGTTGATCAGCGCATTGGCCGCGGCACCATAGTGCGGATGCTCGAAACAGTCGTGACAAAACGCCACGACGGCGTCGAGGTCGACTTTTTCCCAAAACGCGGGGCCCGTTATCGTTTCGGATGCGCGGCCGGCTCCCTCCCCGCCTCCGCCATACGCGGCCTCCGGCCCGCGCGCGGCTGGCAAAGCGAGCGACGGCACCGGACCGGCCTGATTTTCGAGCGCGTCTTTTAGAGTCGTGGAAATATTGCGGGCCTCGCTTGAGATCCTGGTGCCGATCTGGCGGAAAGCCAGAAAGAGCACCATCGCCGCGAATATGAGCATGATTCCGATCATCCCGCCGAGCATCAGCACCGGTTTGAAGTAGGCGCTAGAATCAAGCGAAAAATCCGTAGACGGAGACCACGCCATCGCGAAGCCCTGCGGAAGGTCGTCGACCGTCACGACGTCTCCGCGGGCGGCGTCGAGCGAAAGGGCGGACGTCAGCGACGACTTCACCATGTCTCTTACCGACGGAGCGACGTTGGGCATGACGCTGATCTTGAGATCGATCTTCTTGATGTACGTGAGGAGCTTCTCCACCGAATCGCCTGTCATGCTGGGCTTGAGGTCGGAGCCCGTAAGGTACGTGGACCCCATCGGAAGCTTGATCGCGGGGCCGGAGTCAGACTCGGCCTTGATGCGTTCGGCGTCGGGCGTGACGTTCACCTGGAGCGTGTAACGGCCGCGCGGCAGAAGCAGATCCGCCTGCTTGGTAGCCTGCTCGCGGATGTAGTTGTTCAGAAGGATCTCGACGCTCGAAGGCGCCGCCAGAAGTGGAACGGTCAGCGCCAGAACCAGCACTACCGTCGTAAGTGAGAGGATGGTTTTTTTCATTTGTGTTCCCTCGCCTCGATCCTAAGCGTGATGCGGCGTTGCTGCGCGAGATCGGGGATCTCGGCTTTCGCGACCTGCGTGTCCGCGAACCCCTCCGCGGAAAGATGGTCCGAAGGGAAGCCGTTCTTGATGAACATCTTGAGCACGGATGTCGCGCGCAGCACGCTGAGCTCCCAGTTATCGGTAAGATTGTATTTCTTCCGGCTGACCTGCCTCGTGTCGGTATGGCCTTGCACGATCAGACGCACGTCGCCTTTATGCGACTCAAGCGTCTTGATGATGTCAGAAACCGTTTCGCGTCCGGTCATGTTCAGAGTGGTCGCGCCCGTATCGAAAAAAGAAAGACCGAGAAAGCTCACTTCAAGCGCTTGCCCGACCACGCGAACCTGCGTCGAGGCGGTCGACAGGCTCTTGCTCAGCATTTCGAGGAGGTTGGCCTCGGTGATGGCGGTCTTTTCGGCCGAACCGGCGCCAGCACCAATCCCCTCCACTCCCTCGGTGCCGCCCAAGCCGCCCGCTTGCTTGCCTTTCATTTTGCTGCTCAGGTCGAAGATAATCCGCTGAAGCGGCGTGATCTCGACCACGTTCTTCACCTGCTCGGAATTATAGAAAATAATGAAAAAGCAGAGCAGCAGGGTGAGCATGTCGACATAGCTGACCGCCCAAGTGCCTTCGCTGACGCGCTTTCTGCCCCTACGCTCAAGCAGCATACAATTCGATGTGTTCCTTCACGAAGAAAGAACTCTCCTTTTCGCTCCAAAGTTTGATGGTCTCGACGATCATCCCGAGCTCGAGCTCCTCGTGTTCGGCCGATTGCATGAACAATTCGGAAAGCGGACTGATCACGAAGTTCGCGGTAACCAGACCGTAAAGTGTTGCGGTCATGGCGAAGGCAAGATTGACGCCGATGTTTTTCTGGCCCTCGACGTTACCCAGGCCGTGGAAGATCGCGATGATGCCGAAAACGGTTCCGATCATTCCCAGCGCCGGCGGATACTTCACGACGTTGCTCAACACCTGGGCGCTGCGGTGGATGCGTTCGATCTCGAGCTTCGCTCCGTCGACGAGAAGCTTGTCGAGCTCTTTTCCCTTGAGACCGGCCGCGAGCCAGCCCAGCGCTTTCGTCAAAAACGGGTGCGGCGTCTCGGTCGGAATTTTTCCGCGCTCGATTGACGAGGAAACCTCGAGCAGAGTTTTGGCGAGCTGCTCGCTGTTTCCTCTCTTCAAGAGCATTGAACGAAGGAGCCTGAAGAAATTGGCGAGGTCGTCGTATTTCGACGTCATCAGCAGAATCGCCACGGTGCCGCCCGCCACGATCATGATGCCCTCGGGATTGACGAACGTCGTGAGGCCGGCCTTGGAATGCAAAAACGTGAAGATGAGAATCGCGACGGAAAAGACGCTACCGAAAAGCAATGTCAGCATTAGCGGCCTCCCTTCACCTTCGACGCGGGCACGCGCTCGCCTCTTACCCGCGCGCGAACCGCGGTAATCGAGTCTTTGAGATATTTTCGGCTATCCGGAATTTCGTCGAGCAGCATCGTGTAAATGCCGTCGGCTTTGGCCGACTCGCCAGACAGCAGAAGCGCGTTGGCGTAGACGAGCCGAACGGAAACGCTCGTGGGATAGGCGGCCTTGAGGTTTTCCGCGAGCGGGAGCGCTTCCTTCACTTTTCGCGTGTCGAGAAGCGCCTGGATGCTCAACACCTGATCAACGATGTTTTCCGCCGTGACGATGCTCTTCTTGTTGAACTCCTCGGGAGTCCACTCGCCGAGCTCTTTCATATTCACCGAGATCGTCGTGCTGCTTTTAAGTTCGCCGGGAACCGGGGCGTAAACCGACGCGTAGCCCGGTTTTTCAAGCAGAAGCACTTTGCCGATGTAATTTTCAGGATCCTTGATCGTGACCGGAGCAGTTCCGATCGGCTTCCGCTCTTTTCCGGACACTTCAAACACCTTTGTATCGCCCGTAGTGCTGGTGATGACGAGTTCAGCCGCCGACGCTCTCAAAACGTGGAACGCGAGAACCGCGCCGTAGGCCGCAAGACTGCAGATTGTAAGACGGTGCACGAGTTTCATCATTCTTAGCCCTCAGTGTTAGATCGGCCGCTTCTGGGAAACGCTTGAGTGAAACGTACTAGGCAGTTTTTGCCCGGCGTGCAAGAATATGAGGAATGAAGATTGCGCGAGCCGCTTTGCTGATGGCCTTGACTGCCGGATGCGCCACCTCTCCCACCGGACGCAGTCAGGTCATGCTCGTTCCCGACAGCCAGATGAACGCGATGGGCTCGCAAAGCTTTCAGCAGATGAAGAGCCAGACGCCGATCGAATCCGATGCGGCGACGAACCGCTACGTGCAGTGCGTGGCGATGGCCGTCGCGCGCGAGGCGCGGGAACAGACGAATGTCAGCGATTGGGAGGTCGTGGTTTTTCGCGACAAGACGGCCAACGCGTTCGCGCTCCCAGGGGGGAAGATCGGGGTGCACACCGGAATTCTTCCGGTTGCGAAAACTCCGGGCCAGCTTGCCGCGGTTTTAGGACACGAGGTCGGGCACGTCATCGCCCGGCACGGAAACGAGCGCGTCTCGCAGGGCCTCGTCACGCAAGGCGGGCTTGGCGCGCTCGACGCGATCACTTCGAGTCATCCGCGGCACGGCACGATGATGGCGCTTCTGGGATTGGGCGCGCAGTACGGCGTGCTCCTCCCCTACTCGCGCACGCAGGAATCAGAGGCCGACAAGATCGGCCTGGATCTCATGGCGCGCGCGGGATTCGATCCGCATGAAAGCGTGGATCTCTGGAAAAACATGAGCGCGGCCGGCGGCGGGCAGCCCCCGCAGTTTCTCTCGACGCATCCGTCGCACGAGACGCGAATCGCGGCGCTCCAGGCCGGAATCCCCGGCGCGACGGCGACTTTTGATCGCGCGCGCGCATCCGGTCGCATTCCGAACTGCGTTCGTTAGCGACTCCGAAGCTTTCCCGCGCAGCTCCAATCCCGTTTCCCGAGAAGGTAAAGATAATAAAGCTCCGAGAGAGCCGTCTGCTCGAAGCCCATCAAGCCTCCTGAAGGGTTTACTTCGCGCGCGATGCCCCAATTCTCCGGCGTGAAGCTCTGGTTCGCCTGGGGCGCGTGGGTTCCGGCGTAAGCGTAAAGCCGATCGGAAATCCGGTGGCCGATGACCTTGGAGCAAAGTTTCTTGAATTCGCCCTCCCGCGGAAGACTCATGCGGGCGGCGGCCTCGAGAATCGTCTTCTCGTCGAACGGGCGCATGCTCGATCCGAGCTCCTTGAGCATCTCGTGCTGGAGCGACCGGTAGCGCGCGCGCGCGATGAGCTCCGCCGGATAGAGCCCTAGAAAACCGATCTTCGGCGCCAGCCCCGGGATGCGCAGCTCGCGCGCCCACGCGTCGAGCTCGCCGAGGAGAGTGAGCGCGCCATGCCCCGAATAGACGAAGTCCACGAACAGAACCGGCTTCGCGCGTCTCATCAGCGCCCCGGGATGCAGGCCGTGACGCTCGAGGTGCGCCCGCAGCTTTTCGCGAAGCGGAGCGCTCATCGGGGCGCTGGTCCCGTAGGAAAAGGGGATGTCACGCCAAGCGGGCTCGCCGCTCCCAGCGCCGGCCACGGCACCCCACGCGTAGGCCAGAAACGGCGTCGGGGAACGCCCGATGGTGACAACCTCGCCGAACTCCCCGAAAAAATCCTTCAGCTTGGGGTAGATCGCGCGGATCTCGCTTTCTCCCTCCCGCGTGAAAAAAAACGAAGGGGCGACGATGAGACCTTGCTTGTTGATGTAATCGCCGCGTTTCAGAAGCTCCCATCGCTTGCGAAGCTGTCGGGCCTGCTCCGGTGAGAGCACGGGGAATGCGCGGATGGCCGGCGTGATGTCGAACTCCCGCCCCGCGCGCGAGGCGGGAACGGAAAACAGGAAAAACAGGCCGACGGCGGCCGCGGCGCGTATCGCGGTCCTCATCGCGTCATTTTATCGCCCCCGCGCGGAACTCGCAGCGGGCAAAACGTGCCGTTTCAAGCTCTTGATATTCAGCTTCAGTGCGAATCATTATCCCGCCTTTTTTAACCGCTGAAATCCCTCGATGATGAACATCCGCATGAGAATCTGATAAGGAATTCCACGCGCTTCAGCTTCTTTTTTTAGCTCCGCGACAAAACGAGGCTCGTTTGCCTTCGGTTCGACCTGAATACCGAGCGGAACGAGAAAGTCCCTGTTTCGGAAAATCTCTTCCGCTCTATCGGTACCGATTCCGTGTTTTTGCTGGCTCTTCGTCGTATTACCGTGATCCCAATCGAATTCAAAATCCGCTTGGCTGAACACACCGTTGAGCAACATCGTAACTATGCTCCCTTGCGAGCGCGAGCAGACTTCGGCTCAACTCGGGTAGAATCAACGAAGCCGGAAAGTTCCTGAATCTTGAACTTGTATTCCTTACCGAAGTTATACGCCGGAACCTTGCCGTCCTTGATGTAGCGCCGTAGCGTGGCGTCAGAAACGTCGAGGAATTTGCACGCCTCGGAAAGCGAAATCAGATAGTCATCGGTTTCGGGCACATCCTGCACAACTTCAATTGAGGGCATCGCGTCTTCCGGCGGCACCCTCTTCAAGCCCTCCAAGTGAAGCTCGATAGCTTCGACGATGTGAGCAATACATTCATCCTTGTTCCGGCCCGTGGAATAGCAGCCCGGAAGCTTCGGAACCTCGACCGAAAAGGTGTCGTCGCCGTTGTTCAGAATTCGAATCGAATATTTGAGATCGCTGTAAGCCGCGTGTTTCATATCAAACCTGCTTTTTTTAGACAGTCCTTCACGATCTTGGGGTGAAGGGTATCGTTCCCATTTGAATGCCAAGGGACCGTGAGAGGCTCTTTTCCGGGGCATTCAAACCTCCGGTGGCTTCCTTTCTGCCTCACTTCAACGTAACCCGCTCGCTCAAGCAGCTTTACCAGCTCCTTGGCTTTCATACAATTACATTATCACCTTTCGTCATACCTATTCAATCCCTTTAGGAGCCAAATATTGCCTATACTTATTGGCTAGTTACTGCTTGCCTCAAAGAGTCGCCTTACCGGCAGGTTCTATGAGTAGCCGGTCGCTTTCTTCTGGCGCCATGCCTGGCAGGCTGCGCTGCCGCGGCCTTAAGCTGTATGCCCAAGGCGTTCAGGATCGAGAGAAACATTTCCAAGGTCGGATTTCCCCTCTTTGAAAGAGAAAGGTAGAGCGCCTTCGGGGAGCGGCCGATCTCCTGCGTGAGCGCCCGCACACCGTACACCACCGGAGTACGTCCGCTCTGTTGGTTCAGACCAACGGCCACAAATGACTAGCAGGCTCCGGAAAAACCCGACTTTTTCGTGATTTTTCAGGATAGGGTTTTAGATTTTTTGTTGTTTGGAAAAAATTTCGGGATGCAGAATGGGTCTTCTCAAAGCCAGCTGTTTCGTTCTTAGCTTCGTTTCGGTAGTTTTTGCTGGGTTTTCTGCGCAAATCACGCCCAAGTCTCCTTGAGGTTGCAGATTCGCAGCAGGTTGTAGACTGAAAGCGCGAACTTGAAC